>JALOTH010000239.1 GCA_025458035.1 Rhodospirillales bacterium | reverse complement strand
GGCGCCATACTCATCACGCTCCTCGCCGAATTGCCGCGTGCAACAGGTCTTGGGACGGACGTGTCGCCGGAAGCGTTGCAGGTTGCGCGAAGCAATGCCCTTCGCAATGCCGTGGCTGGCCGGGCACGGTTCGAACTGGCACATGCGCTCGACGGCATCGCCGGCCCGTTCGACGTTCTCGTCTCCAACCCACCCTACATTCCAAGCGCCGACGTTCTGACACTTGAACCTGCCGTGCGCGATTATGATCCGGCGCTGGCCCTCGACGGGGGCCCCGACGGCCTGCTCATTTACAGGCAGATCGCCGCCCGGGCCGGAGCGGTGGTCCCATCGGGGCTCATCGCCCTCGAAGTTGGGGCCGGCCAGGCCGCAGATGTCTCCCGCATCCTGACGGAAAGTGTGGAAAACCGCAGGGGGGCTCCGTGGACCCGGTCAGATCTGGGCGGACATGACCGTACTGTGGCGCTGCTGACACAACGCTAACCCTGCGCGCGAAAAGTATTGGAATCGGGAGGCAAGCGGGGTAGTGTCGTCGTAACAGCAATACACCTCCGGCAGACGAACGAGGGCAACTTGCCGTCTGGGGGCCCGGGGTGTCAGATGCCATGATGGGGCTTACGGTCGGCAAGGGTCCGACTGCTCCCGGCGAGCGCCGCTCCGGCAGGCGAGTAGCCATCGAGCCAATTCCGACACGATGAAGCAGCTGTTCAGTTGATCACAGTCGTGCGTTCACTCTCCGCTTCGTTTCCGGCGACGGGTCTTGATCCGCAGCGTCCGGCGAAATGGGAAGGTCTGGGTCTGAGACCGCTTTTCTGGTCACGAGGCCCCGGAAACCAGGTCGAAACCAGGTCGCCGGTCTGGCCCTGGAACGAACTGCGCTACGCGCAAAACCCGTTTGGGACGCGCCGTGCAGCCGCCTTAGCCAAACGAAAACACGTATACGATAACCAGTGACATAGGTTGAGATTGGAGCCCATGAGGCAGGGACAGCAGAACCGCAGAGGCCGCGGCCGCAACAACAATAATCAGAACAATAATCAACAGCGCAAAGGCCAGAACCCGCTGACGCGGAGCTTCGAAAGCAACGGTCCCGATGTGAAATTGCGCGGCACGCCCGCCCACATCGCCGAGAAGTACATGTCGCTGGCCCGCGATGCTCAGTCGTCCGGCGATCCGGTTTTGGCTGAGAATTATCTCCAGCACGCCGAACACTATAATCGCATCATCATGGCCTACCGCGAACAACAGGTGAGCCAGGGCGCTGCCGATCCCGGTTACAACGGCAACTTTACGCCACAGAACCGCGGCGATGGCTACGGCAGCGAGGATGGCGACGAGGGCTTCGACGGCCAGACGGACGCCCCGGTGGTCGCCCGTCAATTCGGCAACGAACAGCCGCGGCAGCGCTCGCACGAACATCGCCCCCAGCACCAGAGCCGCGACCGCGATCGCGATCGTGGCTACCAGGGTGATCGCGGCGGCTACCGCGACCGTCACGATCGCGGCGATCGCCCCGACCGCCAGTTCGACCGCAACGACCGCCCCGAACGAACGGACCGCCCCGAGCGATTTGATCGTCAGGATCGTCCCGATCGTCCTGACCGAGTCGAACCGCGCTTGGATCGCGATCGGCCTGAGCGTTCGGATCGTCCTGAGCGTTCGGATCGTCCTGAGCGGACGGATCGGCCAGAGCGTTTCGAACGTCCGCCGCAGCCGCAGGTTGCAGCTGATGTACAACCGCGCACCGAACCAAGCATCCCGCCGCGCCGCCGCGAACGCCCTGCCGGTGATCGCTTGCCGGCGGAGGCGCACGAGCAGCCAGAGTTCCTGCGCCGTCCGGTCCGCCGTCCCCGCCGCGAAGACAATGATGAGCCGGTCGTAAGCGCACCAGCGCCAGCGGTCGCCGCGTCGGAAGAGAGCGAGTAGGCTTCGCCCGCCGGACGTGTTGACGAACCTATCCATCGCCGCCCCACGGGGCGGCGATGTCGTTCTTGAGTGCCATTCACGTTCGGCAACGAACGGCGTTTCGCCGAGGCCCGGCACGCTCTAGCATGTGATGATGGACACCCTTGAACTTTTCCAGCGCCTGGGCGTGGCGCTCGCCATTGGATTTCTCATTGGCCTCGAACGCGGCTGGAAAGCGCGCAACGAACCTGAAGGCGGCCGAGCCGCAGGACTGAGAACGCATGCGCTCGGCGGGTTGCTAGGTGGCGTGTGGGGCGCGTTGGCGGTGACGCGCGAGAACAATGGTCTCATCGCCATTGCGCTCGCGTTTGCGGTCTACAGCGGCGCCGTTCTCCTCTTCCGCTACCGCGAATCCATCGACGAAAAGACCTTCGGCGTCACCACGGTCATCGCGGCGATGCTGACGTTTGCGCTCGGCGCACTTGCCGTCATGGGCGATATGGCGGTCGCCGGCGGCATGGGGGTCGCCGCCGCCGCGCTCCTGGCCTTTAAGGATGTGCTGCACGGCTGGGTCGGCCGCATCTCCTGGCTCGAATTGCGCTCCGGTCTGCTGTTGGCCGCGATGACATTCATCCTGTTGCCGATGCTGCCGGACCGCACGATCGATCCCTGGAATACGATCAATCCATTCGAGATGTGGCTGCTGACGGTGATGATCGCCGCGATATCATTTGCAGGCTACATCGCCATCAAGGCGGTCGGCGATGAAGCCGGCATCGTTATGACCGGCGTTGCTGGCGGCCTCGCATCCTCGACCGCCGTTACGGTCACACTCGCGGAAATGGCGAAGGAGCATCCCGAAAAAGTGGCGCCGTTGACGTCCGGCGCCCTATTCGCCTCCGCCACCATGGCAGCACGCGTGCTGGCGGTCGTGGCCGCCGTCGGCACTAGCATCTTGCCAAAGATTGCCTTGCCGATCGGCGTGGGCGGTGTGGCACTCCTCGGCATCGCGTTCTACTTCTTGAAGCAGAACACAAACGGCGTCGGGGGCGGCCGCTTGAAGCTGACCAACCCGTTCGAACTGAAGACGGTGCTGAAGTTCGGGCTGCTTTTGACGGCCATCACCGCCGCCACCAAGCTCCTGACCCGCATCGGCACGGGCCAAGGCGTCTATGTTCTGGCCCTCTTTTCCGGCATTGCCGACGTCGACGCCATGACGCTCTCCATGTCGCGTCAGGCGGCCGATCCCGCGAGCGTCACGCTCGCAGCCAATGCTATCCTCATCGTTGTTGCCGTGAACACGGTGGCCAAAGCGGTGATTGGCTGGATGACCGGTGGTGCAGAATTCGGCAAGCGTATGATGGCTGCGGCCGCCATCGCGATCACGGCCGGAGGCGCCACGCTTCTC
>JALOTH010000035.1 GCA_025458035.1 Rhodospirillales bacterium | reverse complement strand
ACCCACTGCAACGCCGGCTGGCTCGCCACCGTCGACTGGGGGACGGCGCTCGCTCCCATCTACAAGGCGCACGACGCGGGAATTGCGCTGCACGTCTGGGTCGACGAGACGCGGCCGCGCAACCAGGGCGCCGCCCTGACCGCCTGGGAGCTCGGCGCCCACGGCATCGCCCACACCATCATCGTCGACAATGCCGGCGGCCACCTGATGCAGCACGGCCGCGTCGATCTGTGCCTCGTCGGCACCGACCGGACGACCCGCAGCGGCGATGTCTGCAACAAGATTGGCACCTATCTGAAGGCGCTGGCGGCGCACGATTGCGGCGTGCCGTTTTACGTCGCACTGCCGGGGCCAACCATCGACTGGCAGTTGCGCGACGGGCTGACCACGATCCCCATCGAGGAACGGGACGCGGTGGAGGTCACCTCGATCACCGGCGTTGCCGCCGACGGCCGGCCACTGACGGTGCGGCTGACGCCGGCGATGAGCGCCGCGGCGAATTTCGCCTTCGACGTGACGCCGGCGCGGCTGGTCACCGGGCTGATCACCGAACGCGGCATCGCGGCGGCGAGCGAGCGGGGCCTGCTCGCCCTCTACCCCGAACGCGCTCGATAACGGCGGCGAGCCGGCACGCAAGCCCTCGCCAGCACAGGGAGGAGAACCCGCATGGAGATCTACTTCGCCACCAACCGCAACAACGAAGGCAGCGAAAGCAAGCCCAAGTTCGGAAACCGCTTTCATGACCTCGGCCCGCAGTTCTTCCGCGTCGGCCGCGCCGAGTTGGAGCGGGTGCCCAACGCCGGCTTCCGCGTCAGCAAGGTCGCCCTGGAGCGAGAGAAGCTGATCCGCAGTGAACGCGACAAGACCGAACGTCTCGGCTCACGGGCGCTCTTCGACGAGCTGCGGGAACGGATGCGGACGGAAAAGCGCGACGTGCTGATCTTCCTGCACGGCTTCGCCAATACTTTCGAAAGCTGCCTCGAACGCGGCGCACAGTTGCAGCAACGCTACCTGGTGCGTGGCCAAGAGCCTCATGTTTTCGTCTTCTCCTGGCCGTCGGACGGCAAGACGTTCCCGGTGACCGCCTATCACGACGACCGCTCCGATGCCGCGGTCTCCGGGGACGCGATGGCGCGCGCGCTGGCGCGGCTGCTCGATTTCCTGCGCGAGGGCGGCGAGCGCTGCGGCTGCCGCATCCACCTCGTCGCCCACTCCATGGGCAACTGGGCGCTGCGCCACGCCGTCATCGGCATCCGCATGCATCTGAACGTGGATCGGCTGCCGCAGATCTTCGACACGGTGTTGCTGATGGCCGCCGACGAGGATGACGACGCGTTCGAACACGATCACAAGCTGCGGCTGCTGCCGGAGCTGTCGCGGTCCGTCCACATCTATCACTCGCGCAATGATCAGGCGCTGCTGATCAGCGACAAGACCAAGAACAACCCCGACCGGCTCGGCTCGTGCGGGCCGCGCCGCATCGAGGGGCTTGATACCAAGGTGTTCGTCATCGACTGCCAGCATGTGGACGAGACGACGCTGGAGGACGGCCGTCACCAGTACTATCGGGAGCGCGAGGAGGTGGTGCGCGACGTGAGGCAGGTGCTCGACGAGGTGCCGGCGGATGAGATCATCGGCCGCCGGCCGACCGGCGCGCCGCGCAGCTTCCGCATCCTCGCGAAGTCGACGTGAGCGGACACGCGGCCATCGCCGCGCTCGTCGGCGCCGCCGTCCTCGCCCTGATGCTGGCCGCCGACGAGGTCGCCGCCGACGGTGGACCGGACGGCAATTGCCGCGACCCGGCCTTTCACTGGAGCGAGACGCAGCCGCCGATCAACCTCCGCCACATCTTCTGCGGCGAGATCGACGGCGGCCGGCCAAAGGGGCTGCATTCGGCCCGCCTGCTGGAAACCTCGCCGGTGGCGCTGGCTGTCCGGCGCCGGCAGGAGGAGGGCGCCGGCGTCTATTCCGCCGTCGTCCGGTTCGCCGGCGGCAAGGAGAAGCTGTCGACGTTCTTCCCCGACGCCTGCACGGTGGAGGACGTGGCACGGTCCGTCACCTTTGCCGCCCGCCACGTCAGCGGCCGCAACCCGGCCTGGGGCGAACTCGGACCCTCGGCGCCGGCAGCCGGAGCGCCCGGCTACTGCCTCGATGCCCGCGGCGAGCCGCTGACCATCCGCTTCGGACGGCTGAGGGACGGCCGCATCAACACCGCCTTCCCCGATCGAGGCGGCCGATGACCGCGCCCGGCCCGCCGGCTGCCCTTCAGTGCGTGCTGGAGATGGTTCCGCCTGCGCTCGCCGACTTCCTGGCGACCGACGTCCGCCGCGATGTCGAGCGCTGCGACGAGCTGCTCGCCGGCCTCGCCGCCGCCGCCGCCGGTGAACCGTTCGAGGCCTACGGCAATGTCTACGAGCTGACCGCCGATGCGGGCCGGGCGGTCCTGCGCAACAGCCACGACCCGGAGGCAGACGAGATCCACCTGTCACTCACGGCGATCGTCAACCTGCTGCGGGCGTGGCGGGAGGCCGTTCTTCAGGCGTCAGCGGACGCCGAGACCGATACGGCGAGATCCTGAAGCACGTTCGACCACAGGGACTGATGAATGGCCGCCTCGCTGGGGCTCGGCAGCCGTTCGTGCACCACCGAGACGCGGGCGGAGCCGTCACGGAGGTCGACGAACTCGACGGTGACCCGGGAATCCTTGACGCGCCGCGCCTCGCACGTCCACGACATCGCGAGATGGAACGGGCGGGCCACCTCGAGAACGGTACCGGTGGCCACCTCGTGGCTGTCCGCCGAGGCGCCGCGCAGCGCGTACAGGAAGGTGCCGCCCGGATTGGCGTCGATTTCGCAGGCCATCAATCTCGCCTTGTCGGTCGTTCCCCACCATTGCTTGACCTCGGCCGCATCGGTCCACAGCGCGAACAGGGTCTGCGGTGGCGCGGCGATGACCCGTGCAACGCGCACGGTGCGGCCGATGGCATGCGGTGTGCTGGTCTCGGGCATCGGGGTCCTCCTCAAGGGGTATGCGACGCTAGGCCTCGCCGCGGCGGCAATGGCCGTGAAGGCGGCGGCCACAGTTCCGCCGGCGCCGGCCATTGTCAAGGCTGGGCGTGCGGCGATCGCCAGCCGGCGATCACCCCGTGATGAGCTGATGCAGGCGAGTCGCTTCCGTCTGGATGACGAGGAGAAAGAGCCGCCGATCGCTGGCGGGCAGATCGTCGTTGTCGTCGAGGATCTCCGCCGCCGCCTTGATGGCGGCAAGCCGGTTCAACAGTTCCTGTTCGGCCATATCGTCGGCGCGCACGGTCGCAGACTCCTCAGCTTGCCTGCTCGCGGCGAAGCGTTCACGCGGCAAGGGTTTGATGGTTCGAGATGGGTCCCAATCCGGTGCGTGCCACGGACACCGCAAGCATCGGGCGCCGGATCGTGGGGTGATCCCACGACTGAAGATATTATGTTGCGAGTGCGAAAACAACCTTAAATCGAAAATCTTCGCCAAAAAAGAACCGATCCGCGCCGCGGCCCGGGAGAAGGCCTTCCCCCGGCACCGCCGTGTGTTAGACAGGAATGAGCGAAATCCCGCTGGCCATTGATGCGGGGATCGGCGGTCGCGCCCGATCGAAGGAGGTTCTGATGGCATCCATCGGCAATTACGACGCGCTGCCCATGAACTGGGTTGGCGATTGGGCGGGACGCCGCGCCGCCCTGACGCCGCTGCGGACGGCGGTGTACGACTCGTTCACGAAGGCGGCATACACCTTCGCGGAGATGAACGATCGCGCCTGCCGGGTGGGCACCTATCTCGCCGACCATGTTGGCCTGCGCAAGGGCGACGTGCTGACGCTGATCTGCCGCAACCGTATGGAGGCCATCGACCTTTATCTGGCTTGCGGCAAGCTGGGGGTGATTCTGGCGCCCCTCAGCCAGCGTCTGAAAAAGCCGGAACTGGATGATCTGATCGCCCGCCTGCGGCCAAAGGTTCTGGTGCATGAGCATGCGTTTGCGGAACTCGTCGCCAGCCTGTCGATGCCGCCGTCGGTGCAGACGGTGATCGACCTCGACGATGACGGAAACGCGTTCGAGACCACCATCCTGAAGACGACGCCGCGCGACGTGAATATTCCGTTGGCGATGAACGACCCCTGCCTGTACGTCCACACCGGCGGCACCACCGCTGTCCCGAAGATCTGCGTCGTCTCGCATCGGCAGATGGTCTGGAACTCCTTCGATATCATGGCAACCGGACTGATCGGGCAGTACAAGACCGTCCTCATCACCTTCCCGTTCTTCCACATCGGCGGCTGGAACACGTTCACGCCGCTGTTTCATGCCGGCATTACCAGCGTCCTCATGCGTGAATTCAATCCGGGATTGGTGCTGGACCTGATCGACGAGGGGCGTGTCGAGAACTTCGGCGCGGTCGAAGCGATGCTGCAATTCCTCATCGCCCATCCGAAGTTTGCCGACACCGATTTTTCCAATCTGAAAGCGATCATCACCGCCGCCGCGCCCTGCTCGCAGGCGGTGATGCAGAAGTTTCTGGAAAAGGGCGTTCCCGTCAGCCAGACCTACGGCATGACCGAGGCGGGGCCGTCGAATTTTGCCTATATCGCCCGCTCCGGCACGCTCGAAGAATTGCTGACCCATGCCGCCAGCATCGGCACGTCGATGTTTCACTGTGATGCCAAGATTGTCGATCAGGTCACCGGACACGAGGTGCCGCCCGGCGAGATCGGTGTCCTGTGCATGCGCAGCCCGCACAACTTCGATGGCTACCTCGATGATCCGGCGCGCACCCAGAAGGTTATCGATGACGACGGCTGGATTTTCACCGGCGACCTGGCGGTTCGGGGCGAGGACGGGCTGGTCTGCATCAAGGGGCGCGCCGACAACATGTTCATCTCCGGCGGCGAAAACGTCTCGCCGGAGGAAATCGAGCAGGCGTTGATGAAACATCCCGCCGTCGCCGGAGCGATCAGCGCCGGCATTGCCGATGCGAAATGGGGGCAGGTGCCGGTGGCGCTGGTGGTTTTTCACGCCGGCGCGAGCGCCTCGGAGGAGGATTTGAAACGCCTGTGCCGCGAGTATCTCGCCGACTACAAAGTGCCCAAGCACATCCGCGCCGTCGCGGACCTGCCGCTCACCGGCGCCGGCAAGCTGAACCGCCATGCGGTGGCGGCGGCGTTCACCTGACCGACCGGTCGCCGGCGCCGCGCGCGGCGGCGCTTCAGTCCCGCGGTTCCATCAGTTGAAAGGCGATCATCCGGCCGCACAGGAAGCCGGCGAAGGCGGCGGCGACCGGCAGCACGCCGATATTGGCGAGCCAGGCGAAAAAGATGATGGCGGCGACGATGCGCATGCCGTCGATCACCATGACGGCGCGGCGGGGCGCGCCCTTGGCAACGAGGCTGGCATTCATCGCCTGCGCCAGGTAGTAGCCGAAGCCGACGATCAGCCCCAGCGCCGCGTATGAAAAAAAACTCTCGATGCTGTCCAGAGTCACCCGCCCGCGGCTCCCAGTCCTCGCCGAGGTGGGTTGTGACCGAGTTTGCCGCCGCCGGCAAGGGCGTCCGGCGCGAATATCGGCGGGGCGAATCGCCTTGCACCGGCGGGGCAAGCTTGCTTCAATCCCGCCTCGCGCTGCGCCCGTGGGGCGGCGCATCGCGGCGGCGCATCCGTCCGCCAAACCCGAGCCCCGTTCCTCACCCGCTGCCGAAACAAGGGATTTCCGCGCCATGACGCTTGTGCTGCCCGAATATGTCGACGGCCTTCCCAACCTCGCCGGCCATGAAGAGGAATTGGACGCGGCCATCGCCGCCGCCGCCGGCCGCGAGGTGTTCCGCCCCGACAGCCCGATCCGCTTCGATCAGATCAAGTCGGCGGCGGCGATCGCACTGCACATGCACCAGCCGCTGATCCCCGCCGGCGGCCACGACCTGCAGACGGCGACGGTGATCAGCAACCTCAAGTACATGATGGACAACCAGCACCTCGGGGATAATTACAACGCCGGTCCGTTCGTCTGGTGCTACAAGCGGATGGGCGAGTTCATCCCGCAACTGGTGCACGAGGGCAAGGAGCCCCGCGTCATGCTCGAATACTCGGGCACGCTGCTGCACGGCCTGCGGCAGATGGGACAGAACGACGTCATCGACGCGCTCAAGCACATCACCTGCGATCACGGGCTGCGCCGCTGCGTCGAGTGGCTGGGCGCGCCGTGGGGACATGCGGTGGCGCCGTCGACGCCGATCCAGGACTACCGCCTGCACGTCAAGGCGTTTCAGCACCATTTCGCGGCGATCTTCGGGGTGGAGGCGCTGGAGCGGCTGCGCGGCTTTTCGCCGTCGGAGATGGCGCTGCCGAACCACCCGGACGTCGCCTACGCCTTCGTCAAGACGCTGCGCGACTGCGGCTTTCAATGGGTGCTGGTGCAGGAGCACACGGTGGAGCAGCCGGAGAACGGCCACGGACCGGAGAAAAAGCACCTGCCGCACCGGCTGGTCTGCCGCAATGCGGCGGGCGAGGAGATCGACATCATCGCGCTGATCAAGACGCAGGGCTCCGATACCAAGCTGGTGGCGCAGATGCAGCCGTTCTACGAGGCGAAGAGCCTCGGCCGCTGGGAGCTGGCGGGCAAGAGCGTGCCGCCGCTGGTCACCCAGATCGCCGACGGCGAGAACGGCGGGGTGATGATGAACGAGTTCCCCGGCAAGTTCTTCGAAACCGTGCGCGAAGGCTCGCACTCGGAAACGCCGCTGATGAACGGCACCGAATACCTGGAATTCGTGTTCGCCTCGGGCATCGCCCGCAGCGACCTGCCGGTGGTGCAGCCGATCCACCAGAAGCGGATCTGGGACAAGATGCAGCCGGGCGACGGGGCGGACAAGCTCGCCAAGGTGATCGAGGAGTGCAAGAAGGAGGACTGGCGCTTCCACATGGACGGCGGCAGCTGGACCAACAGCATTTCCTGGGTGGAGGGCTACGAGAACGTCCTGGCGCCGATGGACCATGCCTCCAGCCACTTCTTCGAGAAGGTGCTGAGCCGCAAGGACCTGAAAACGGACGAGGCGCGCTATCGCAACGTGCTGTTCCACCTGCTTTCGGCGGAGACGAGCTGCTACCGCTACTGGGGGCAGGGGATCTGGACCGACTACGGCCGCGAGATGTGCCGGCGCGCCGACGCCATCATCGCCAGCGACTACGCATAACCGCGAAAGCCGTCATCGCGAGGAGCAACGCGACGAAGCGATCCAGGCCTTGTGCTTCACCCCTGGATTGCTTCGCCTGCGGCTCGCAATGACGGGGGACGGTCGCCTCGCGCCCGTTCGTCCATCAATTCGGCGACCAGCCGGTCGGCGGCGGCGGCGACGGCGGGGCTTAACTCCGCCCCCGTCGCCACCCGTTCGATCTCGATGCCGATGACGGTGAGCGCCGGCGGCAGGCGGGCAAGCGTCCGCGCCATCTCGACGGCGAAGGCGAGGCCAAGCGCGTGGCTGGATAAGGCGAACACCCCCGCCGGCAGCGGCGCCGCGACCGCATCGAAACGGCGGATGCTGCCCGGCGCGGCGCCCGAGCGCATGGCGTCGATGACGATCACCGCCCGGTCCCGCGGCCATTCGTTCAACAGGTCGGCGCCGTCGCCGGAATGCTCGACGGCGTCAAGGCCGGCGGCCGCGAGGCGGGCGGCGATGTGGCGGCCGACGCCGTCGTCGCCGCGGTCGCGGTTGCCGATGCCAAAGACGAGGGGCGCGACGCCGCTATTCCCGCACGACATTCAACTTCAGGAAGTGCGTCGAGCAGGAGATGCACGGATCGTAATTGCGGATGGTCTGCTCGCACCGCCACTGCAATTCATCATTGCTCAGATTGAGGTTGGCCTGGACGACGCCGCGCAGATCGGCCTCGATCTGCGGCTGGTTCTGCGACGTCGGCGGCATGATGCGGGCGTCGAGGATGCGGCCCTCGTCGTCCAGCCGGTAGCGGTGATAGCAGATGCCGCGCGGCGCCTCGGTCAGGCCGTGGCCGACGCCCGCCCGGGGCGTGATCGCCACCGCGCCGGCGGCGGGCTCGGTGTAGGATTCCGCCAGCCGCAGCGCTTCCTCGCAGGCCAGCACCGTTTCGACCATGCGCACTAAGATGCTCTTGAACGGATTGCGCACCACCGGCCCGAGCCCGAGTTCGCTCGCCAGCGCGCGGGCGATCGGCGTCAGCTGCTCATAGTTCATCGCATAGCGGGCGAGCGGGCCGACCATGTAGGGCTCGCCCTTGCGGGTGGTGCCGTGCAGCGCCGTCGAATGGCGGATGTGGTCTTCCTGGAAATGGACGAGGTAATCGTCGATGGGGATGTCGAGCCGGCGGTTGGAGACGACGCGCCCCTCGTGGATCGCATATTCGTCCGGGTGCTTGAGGCAGACGAAGGTGTAATCGTCCTCGTAGTCGGGAAAGCTGAAGCTGCCGAACAGACGGCCGAGTTCCGCCCCTTGCGTGATGCCGCGGCGCAGCGGGGCGATCAGCGCCCGCACCTTGGCCGTTGCCGGCGCCCGGTAAAAGCCGCCCACCTTCAGGTTGACCGGGTGGATGGCGCGCCCGCCGACGACTTCGAGGATGTGGTTGCCGAGCTTTTTCAGTTCGAGCGCGCTGTTCACCACCTCCGGGTGGACCTTCGCCAGCTCGAACGCATCCTGCATGCCGAGAAAATCGGGAGCGTGCAGCATCGCCGCGTGCAGCACGTGGCTTTCGATCCATTCCCCGCAATAGATCAGGCGGCGGAGATCGCGCAGCGTGCCGGTCACGGCAACGCCCAGCGCCTGCTCCATCGCCTGGCTGGCGCCCAGCATGTAGGCGATCGGGCAGATGCCGCAGATGCGGGCGGTGATGTCCGGCGCCTCCGAGTACATGCGCCCGCGCAGGAACGCCTCGAAGAAGCGCGGCGGCTCATAGATGCGGAACTTCAATTCGGTCACCACGCCATCGCGGATGCGCAGGTCGAGAGCGCCTTCCCCCTCGACGCGGGCCAGCGCATCGACCTTGATGGTGCGCGTCTTAGCGTTGCTCATGGGCCTCGCTCTCCTTGCGGAAGGGGGCGGCACCGGCGTTGAAGGTGCGGAACAGGTCGCGAACGGCGTCGGCGCTCGTGTCCTTCTCGCGGAACCAGCCGGCGAGGCTCATCGTGTTCGGCGCTTCCATCGGCCCGAAGCAGCCGTAGCAGCCGCGGCCGAGCGGCGGGCAGAGGTTGCCGCAGCCGGCCTGGGTGACCGGTCCGAGGCAGAGGGTGCCGCGGCTGACCATGACACAGACGGCGCCCGAGCGCTTGCATTCGACGCACTGGCTGTAGCGGGGGATGTTCGGGCGGCGCTCATTGAGGAAGGCGTTGATCACCTCGACCAGCTGGAAGCGGTCGATGGGGCAGCCGCGCAATTCGAAATCGACCCACACGTGGTCGTGGATCGGCGTCGACTTGGCCAGCGTGTCGATGTACTCCGGCCGCGCGTAGACGTAATTGATGTAGTCGTCGATCCGGGCGAAGTTGCGCAGCGCCTGGATGCCGCCGGCGGTGGCGCAGGCGCCGATGGTGATCAGCCGCTTTGACCGGCGGCGGATCTTGTGGATGCGTTCGGCGTCGTCCGGCGTGGTGATCGAGCCTTCGACCAGCGACAGATCATAGGGGCCGGCGATGACCGCGCGCGTCGCCTCCGGGAAGTGGGCGATGTCGACATTGGCGGCAACCGCCAGCAGCTCGTCCTCGCAGTCCAGCAGCGAAAGCTGGCAGCCATCGCAGGAGGCGAACTTCCAGACCGCCAGCTTGGGCTTCTTGGCGCGTGCCATGGCCTACAGCTCCCGCACCTGAAAGATGTCGGCGATCTGATCGAAGCTGAACACCGGCCCGTCGCGGCAGACGAAGTTGCCGCCCCACTGGCAGTGCCCGCAAAAGCCGACGGCGCATTTCATGTTGCGCTCCATGGACACGTAGATGTTGTTGGTGCGCACGCCGCGGTCGATGAGGGTCAGCACGCCGTAGCGGATCATCAGCTCCGGCCCGCAAATCATCGCCACCGTGTGGTCGGCATCGAAGCCGCCGTGGCCGATGAGGCCGGTGACGACGCCGACGTTGCCGTGCCAGGCGCCGGTGGCACGGTCGACGGTGACGTCGACGAAGGTGTCGAGGCGGGAGCGCCAGCGCTCCAGCTGCCGCGAGAACAGGATGTCCTTCGGCGAACGGGCGCCGTAGAGGATGACGAAGCGGCCGTAGCGCTCGCGCCGCGCCAAGATCGCGTAGATCGCCGGGCGCAGCGGCGCGAGGCCGACACCGCCGGCGATGATGACGATATCGGCGCCTTCCGCCTGGTCGATCGGCCAGGACGAGCCGAACGGACCGCGCACGCCGACGACGCTGCCGCGCTTGAGCTTTTGCATGGCGGCGGTGACGGTGCCGAGGGCGCGCACGGTGTGGACCAGCCGCTGCGGATCGTTGGGATCGCCGGAGATGCTGATCGGCACCTCGCCGACGCCGTAGAGGTACAGCATGTTGAACTGGCCCGGCCGGAAGGCGAACTGCTCCGTGCCGTACTGCGGTTTCAGCACCAGCGTGAAGGTATCGCTGACGTCGGCGGTCACCCGGTCGACGAGGTAGGGCCGGGGGACCATCGTCTCCGGCAGCGTCGCCGTTACCGCCATGCGACGCCCCGTTCGTTCGGCCGGCCGTAGAGGTCGATCATCTGGCGGCGGGCGGCGGCGAGCCGCGAGGCGATGATCGGCGTCATCCGCTGGTAGACGGCGAAGCCGAACGCCTGATCCTCCTCCATCTTGCGGCGCAGACAGGCGGCGTCGAACTCGATGACGCGGGTGAGTTCGAGGGCGCGCGCGTCGAAATGGGTGCGATAGGGCGGGATCAGCCACGACCAGCCCACCGGATCGCCCTCGCGCAGCGTGTCGACGATGATCGGCGCCCGCCCCGGCACGTAGGTCTCGAGGCCGACGCGGCCGTGGCGGATCAGGTAGAACTGATCGGCGGGCTGTCCTTCCCGGTAGATGATATCGCCCGCCTGGAACACCTTGAGGCTGGCGCACCCGGCGATCAGCTCCTTGTGCGGTTCCGAGAGGCTGGCGAACACCGGATTGCCGGCCAGTGACCGGCCGATGGCGTCGTTGACGTTCAATGCGGTCCTCCCTCGCTGTCTTTGATCCGGCGCACCTGTTCGGTGATGTCGATGCCGACCGGACACCAGGTGATGCAGCGCCCGCAGCCGACGCAGCCGGAGCTGCCGAACTGCTGCCACCAGTGGCTGAGCTTGTGGGTCATCCACTGCCGGTAGCGGGAGGCGCCGGAGCGGCGGATCGATCCACCATGGATGTAGCTGAAATCGCTGGTGAAGCAGGAATCCCAGCGGCGCCAGCGCGCGGCCGTCGCGCCGGTCAGGTCGGTGGTGTCCTCGACCGAGCCGCAGAAGCAGGTGGGACAGACGAGGGTGCAGTTGGCGCAGCCGAGGCACCGCTGCGCCACCTTCGCCCATTCGCGGTGTTCGAGGTTGCGCTTCAGGATCGCGGCGGCATCCGTCGCCATGTGGCGGGTGACCATCGTCGCCGCCTTGGCGACGGCGGCATCGGCGGCCTCGATGTCCTCCGCCGCCGCCTGCCGGCCGCCGAGACGGGCAAATACCTTGCGGCCGGCGGGCGAGCGCGCCTCGACCAGCAGGGCCGGCGCGGCATCGTCGCCGAATTCGGTCAGCACCAGATCGGCGCCGGTGCCGACGGCGGGGCCGGTGCCCATGGAGGTGCAGAAACAGGTGCTGCCGGCGCGGGTGCAGTTGACGCCGATGATCAGCGCCTGATCGCGGCGGGCGACGTAGCGGGGTTCGGCGGACCGCCCATGATCGAAGACCGCATCGAGAATGCCGATGGCGCGCAGATCGCAGGCGCGCACCCCGAGAAAGGCGTAGCGCGGGACCGGCGCCCTCTCCTCGACGATGGCAAAGCCGGCGCCTTCCCGCTTCGCCTGCCACAGCCGTTCCTCCGGCGGGTAGAGATAGCGCTTCCAGCCCTGCGGCGTCGTCGCGTAGTCGAACAGCCGGCCGCCGCCGCCGTCGTGCACCCGGTAGTAGCCGGCCTCCTGCTCGTCGGTGGCGCCCGCCGGCAAGTGATCGACGGACGTGATCGTGTCGAGGGCGATGACGCCGTCGGTCAATCGCGGGGCGATGACGGTGAAGCCGCCGCCGATCAGCGCGTCGATGAGCACCTGCAGCCCGCCTTTGTCAATGATCGCGGGGAGAGGATCGGTCGATCCCGCAGGTTTCATAAGTCGCCTCCCTGACCGCGCAGTACGTAACTTCGCTGCGCTTTTTATTCGAACTTGAACTTGACTATGCATGAGGTTTCCGAGCCAGAAAAGTTCTTTTTTTTAATACGAGAATTAGAGTGAATCTCAGAATACCGCGCAAGCCTGTTCTATAAAGGCGGGCGTTTCATTCGCCCTGACCCGCGACGGTTGAGTTGGCGCGGCGGCGGGAACCGCGCGGCGGCCGGAGCGTCGCCACGTCGCTTTTTTGTCGCGGTGGCGCGGCGCTGGCCCTAGCATGCCCCGTGTTTTCGGCTAAACTCCGCGCAAGGGTGCACCTTACTTCGGGGGACAATCCGAATGTCGATCGAGCATGAGCACGTTGAAAAAAGGGCCTACGAGATTTGGGAGCGGGAGGGGCGCCCCGACGGTCGCGAGGAGGAATTCTGGCATCGGGCCATCGCCGAGCTGACGCACGAGGCGGAAGAGGTGGCGCGCAAGGCGGCGGCGGCAGTGGCCAAGCGGGTGAGCAAGGCGGCACAGGCGGTGGCCGACACGGCGAAGGCCGCTGCCGAGGCGCTGGCCCCGCCGCCCGCCGCGCCACCCCCCGCGGCGCCACCGGCCGCGGCGCCACCGGCCGAGACGGCGAAGCCGGCCGCCGCCCCCACGGCGGCAAAGCCCGCCACTGCCGAAGCGCCGGCACCGGCGAAAGCGGCGGCGGCGGCGGCCAAGCCCGCGGCAGCGCCCGCGCCCGCGAAACCGGCGGCGGCGGAAAAGGCGGCTGCGGCGGCGAAGGCGCCGGTGGCCAAGCCGGCGGCCGAACAGCCGGCCGCTGCCGCGAAGCCGGCGCCTGCCACACCGGCACCTGCCACACCGGCACCTGCCACACCGGCGGCCAAGCCCGCGGCCACGGCGAAGGTGCCGGCAGCCAGCGGCGAGAAGGCCGGCAAGGCGGCCGCGACGCCGCCCGCCACCACCAAGAAAGGGTGATCCGTAAAAAAGGAGCGTAACCCCGGCGTTTCCCGTCTCGCCGCCCGTCTTTCGGGAGGCCCCATCGCCCGGCCGGATGCGATGGGCCGCACTTCCTGTGTCAAAACAATTCACATCGGGCGAACAGGGGTGGACTTCCGTCCGCCATACCGGTTCAAACCCGCAGCTTACGGCATGTGCCGAGGGATGGTCAGATCATGACAAGCACCGTTGACGCGGACATCGATCGAGTCGTTAAGGGCGATAGCGGCGATCCGTTCGCTGTGCTCGGAATGCACACGGAGCGCCGCGACGGGCGCAATATCCTGGTCGTGCGCGCGTTCCTGCCGCAGGCACGGCGGGTTGCCGTCGTTGACGCCGCCACCGGCGAACCCGTCGCCGATCTGCCGCTGGTGCGCGAGCAGGGGTTCTTCGCCGGCGCCATCGACGGCCGCACGCAACCCTTCCGCTACCGGCTGCGCATCCTGCCGCACGGCAGCGAGGAGATGGCCGACGTGGAGGATCCCTACCGCTTCGGGCCGGTGCTGGGCGAACTCGACATCCACCTGCTGGTGGAAGGCACGCACCTTCGCGCCTTCGAGAAGCTGGGCTCGCATCCGATGGTGGTGGACGGCGTCGCCGGCGCTTCCTTCGCCGTCTGGGCGCCGAACGCGCGCCGGGTCAGCGTCATCGGTGATTTCAACGGCTGGGATGGCCGCCGCCATCCCATGCGCAAGCGCGTCGAATGTGGCGTCTGGGAACTGTTCGTCCCCGGCGTCGGCCCCGGCGCCCTCTACAAGTACGAACTGAAGGACCGCTTCGGCAATCTGCTGGCGGAGAAGTCCGATCCCTTCGGCACGGAAGCGGAGCTGCCGCCCAAAACCGCCTCCATCGTTCCCGATCCGCAGCCCTACCAGTGGCAGGACCAGGACTGGATGCGCTCCCGCGGCCACCGCAACGACCGCGACGCGCCGATCGCCATCTACGAGGTGCATCTCGGCTCGTGGCGGCGCAAGCCGGAGGAAGGCGACCGGATGCTGACCTATCGCGAACTCGGCGATGAGCTGGTGCCCTATGTCAAGGACCTCGGCTTCACCCATGTCGAGCTGATGCCGGTGCACGAGCACCCGTTCTCCGGCTCCTGGGGCTATCAGCCGGTTGGCCTGTTCGCGCCCACCTCCCGCCACGGCAAGCCCAACGATTTCCGCTACTTCATCGACAAGTGCCATCAGGCGGGGCTGGGCGTGCTGATCGACTGGGTGGCCGGCCACTTCCCCGGCGACGCGCACGGCCTCGTCTACTTCGACGGCACCCACCTCTATGAGCATTCCGACCCCCGCAAGGGCAAGCACATGGACTGGGACACGCTGATCTTCAACTACGGCCGGCGCGAGGTCTCCAACTTCCTGCTATCGAACGCCCTCTACTGGATGGAGGAGTTCCACGTCGACGGGCTGCGCGTCGATGCCGTCGCCTCCATGCTCTACCTCGACTACAGCCGCAAGGAAGGCGAGTGGATCCCCAACATGTTCGGCGGCCGCGAAAACCTGGAGGCGATCGACTTCCTGAAGCGGATGAACGAGCTGGTTTACGGTCACCACGAAGGGGTGATGACGGTGGCGGAGGAATCGACGGCGTGGCCGATGGTTTCGCGGCCCACCTACCTCGGCGGTCTCGGCTTCGGCTACAAGTGGAACATGGGCTGGATGAACGACACCTTGCGCTACATCAGCAAGGAACCGATCCACCGCCGCTACCACCACAACCTGCTGACGTTCGGGCTGCTTTACGCCTTCACCGAGAACTTCGTGCTGCCGATTTCCCACGACGAGGTGGTGCACGGCAAGGGCTCGCTGCTGAACAAGATGCCGGGCGACAGCTGGCAGAAGTTCGCCAACATCCGCGCCTATCTCACCTTCATGTGGACGATGTCCGGCAAGAAACTGCTGTTCATGGGCTGCGAGTTCGGGCAGGGCGACGAATGGAACTGCGAGAAGAGCCTGGACTGGCACCTGCTGGAATACCCGTTGCAGCAGGGCATCTACGCGCTGGTGCGTGACCTCAACGCCCTCTACCGCTCGCAGCCGGCGCTGTACGAGACCGACTGCTTTCCCGAGGGCTTCAGCTGGGTCGATTGCCACGACTCCGACAACAGCATCATCTCCTACGTCCGCAAATCCAAGGATCAGAAGGACTTCGTGATCGTCGTCATCAATTTCACGCCGGTCGTGCGGGAGGTCTACCGCATCGGCGTGCCCAAGGACGGACCCTACGCCGAACTGCTCAACACCGACGCCGCCTGCTACGCCGGCTCGGGCGTCGGCAATGCCGGCCGCGTCGATGCCGAGGCGACGCCCTCCCACGGCTATCCGTTCTCGCTGACGCTGAAGATCCCGCCGCTGGGCGCGGTGGTGTTCCGGCCGTTCCCGCCGGAACCGTCGGCGATCATCGACGCGGAGGCGGAAGTGGTGACGACGGGCAGCGACGAGCCGGCGGCGCCGGCAGAAGCTCCTGACGCCGCCGCGGCGACGGCAACCGCCAGCAACACCAGCGCCGGAGCGACCGATGACGCAGAGCCGGGTCGCGGCCGGTAGTCCGTCACCGCTCGGCGCCACCTGGGACGGACGCGGCGTCAACTTCGCGCTGTTCTCGGAGCACGCCGAGCGGGTCGAGCTGTGCCTGTTCGATGCCGCCGGCAAGCGGGAGACCGAGCGGCTGGCGCTGCCCGAGTACACCAACCTCGTCTGGCACGGCTATGTCGAGGGGCTGAACCCGGGGCAGCTCTACGGCTACCGCGTGTCGGGCGCCTATGACCCGCGCGCCGGCCACCGGTTCAATCCCAACAAGCTGCTGATCGATCCCTATGCCACGGCGCTGGACGGGGCGCTGCATCTGCAGGACGTGCACTTCGGCTATCGCCGCGACAATCCGAAGGGGGATCTGTCCTTCGATCGGCGCGACAGCGCGCGGTTTACGCCGAAATGCCGTGTCACCGAGCTGGCGTTCACCTGGGGGCCGGAGCGGGTCCCCAACGTGCCCTGGTCGCAGACCGTCCTTTATGAACTGCATGTTCGCGGCTTCACCAAGAGCCACCCGGCGGTGGCGGAACCCCTGCGCGGCACCTTCGCCGGTCTCGCCACGCCAGCGGTGATCGACCACCTGGTCAAGCTGGGGGTGACCGCCGTCGAGTTCCTGCCGATCCAGCCGATCGCCGACGAACAGCATCTCGTCGCGAAGAATTTGAGCAACTACTGGGGCTACAACCCGGTCAACTACTTTGCCCCGGATTGGCGATTCCTGGCGCGCGGCCAGGTGCGCGAATTCAAGACGATGGTGGCCAGCCTGCACGCCGCCGGCATCGAGGTCATTCTCGACGTCGTCTACAATCACACCGGCGAAGGCAACGAGTTCGGGCCGACGGTGTCGTTCCGCGGCATCGACAACGCGTCCTACTACTGGCTGATGCCCGACCGGCGCCGCTATGTCGATTACACCGGTTGCGGCAACTCCCTCAACCTGACGCACCCGCGCGTGCTGCAGATGGTGATGGACTCGCTGCGCTACTGGGTGCAGGAGATGCACGTCGACGGCTTTCGCTTCGATCTGGCAACGACGCTGGCGCGCGAGCATTACGGCTTCGATCCCCATTCCGGCTTTCTCGACGCGGTGGCGCAGGATCCGGTGCTGTCACGGGTGAAGATGATTGCCGAACCCTGGGACATCGGCATCGGCGGCTATCAGGTGGGCCGCTTTCCCGCCGGCTGGGCGGAATGGAACGACCGCTTTCGCGACACCACGCGCCGGCTGTGGCGCGGCGACAGCGGCATCATCGGCGAGCTCGCCGGCCGGCTGACCGGGTCCGCCGATCCGTTTCAGCGGCACGGCCGCCGGCCCTGGGCCTCCGTCAACTTCGTCACCGCCCATGACGGCTTCACCCTGAACGATCTCGTCTCCTACAACCACAAGCACAACGCCGCCAACGCCGAGGACAACCGCGACGGCACCGACAACAACCTGTCCTGGAACTGCGGCGTCGAAGGACCGACCCAGGACCCGGCGATCGTCGCCCTGCGCGAACAGCAGAAGCGCAATTTCTTCGCCATGCTGCTGCTGTCCATGGGCACGCCGATGATCACCGCCGGCGATGAGTTCGGGCGCACGCAGAACGGCAACAACAACCCCTATTGCCAGGACAATGAGGTGAGCTGGGTCAACTGGTCGGCGCGCGGCGACCGGGACTTCGCCCTCACCGAGTTCGTGCGGCGGCTGATCCAGCTGCGAAAGGCGCACCCGGTGTTCCGGCGCAACCGGTTCCTGAGCGGACAGCCGGTCGACGGCACGCCCATCAGGGACGTCACCTGGCTCGCCCCCGGCGGCCACGAGATGGCGACGCACGACTGGACGGCGGCGAACGCCCGCGCCCTTGGCGCGCAACTCTTCGCGCCGAACCCCGGCAATGGCGCCGACGATCTGTTCGTGGTGCTGATCAACGGCGGCGACGGCGACCTTTCGTTCGTGCTGCCGAAGGCCCCGCAGACCGGGCGCTGGCGGCTCATCTTCGACACCGCACGCGCCGATATGCCGACCGACACCCCCGAACCGAAGACCGAGAGCGACGGGCGCCAGCGCTACCCGATGCACCGCCGCTCCCTGGTCCTGCTGCAGGATGGATGAACCACAGTGACGATTGACAGACGCGAAGCGCTGGCGGCGGACGCCAGTGTCATTGATGCCGGCGTCGTCGATGCCCTGGCTGAGGCTGCCGGCATCGAGCCCGCCTACTTCGATATCTGGGGCACCCGCCATGCGATCGGCCGCGAGGCGAAGCTGGCGCTGCTGGCGGCGCTCGGCGTGCCGGCGGCGACCGCCGACGAGGCGGCTTTGAGCCTGAAGCGGCTCGACGAAGCCGACTGGCAGCGGCCGCTGCCGCCGGTCATCGTCGGCGAGGCCGGCCGTCCGCTCACGGTGCCGCTGGTGCTGCCGCTGAACGGTGGTGGACCGCTGACGCTTGCCATCGTCACCGAGGACGGGGCGATGACGGCGCATGCCATCAACCTCGCCGATGCACCGCCGCCGGAACGCCGGCGCGTCGACGGCCGCGACTACGCCCGCTACCGGCTGACGCTGTCGGCGCCGCTGCCGGCGGGCTACCACCGCCTTGAGCTCGATCTCGGCGGGCGGGTCAGCGCCCGCCTCATCGTCGCCCCGGCCCGATGCTACCTGCCGCCAGCGCTGGCCGCCGGGCAGCGGTTGTGGGGGCTGTCGGCGCAGCTCTACTCGCTGCGGCGCGAGGGCGACTGGGGCATCGGCGATTTCACCGCGCTCCGCGAACTCATCGACGTTGCCGCCGAGCTGGGCGCCGCCCTCGTCGGCCTCAATCCGCTGCACGCGCTGTTCCTCGATGCACCGGAGAAGGCCAGTCCCTATTCGCCGTCGAGCCGGACCTTCCTCAACCCGCTGTTCGTCGATGTCGAGGCGGTCGCCGAATTCGCCGCCAGCGCCGCCGCGCGAGCGGCCGCGGCCGAAGCCGAGGCGGAGATCGCCGCCTGCCGGGCGCAGTCCCACGTCGACTACGCGACCGTCGCCAGGATCAAGCTGTCGGTGCTGGAGGCGGCGTTCGCCGGCCTGCGCAGCGCGCGCACGGCGGCGGCGAAACAGCGCCGCGAGGCGTTTGCCGCCTATTGCGAGGCGGCGGGCGAGCCGCTGCGCCGCTTCGCCCTGTTCTCCGCCATTGCCGAAATCGTTCCCGGCACGGTGTGGACCGAGTGGCCGGAGGCGTTGCAGCGTCCCGACTCCGCGGAGGTGGCGGCCTTTGCGGCGGCGCACGGCGAGCGCATCGATTTTCACCGCTACCTGCAGTGGATCACCGAGGAGCAGCTGGCGGCGGCGCAGGCGCATGCCACCGCCCGCGGCCTTGCCATCGGCCTCTATCGCGATCTCGCCGTCGGCTGCGCGCGGGAAGCCGCCGACGCCTGGGGCGGCGGCGAGGTCATCTGCATGGCGGCGAAGGTCGGCTGCCCGCCCGATCCGTTCAACATGCTGGGCCAGGACTGGCAGGTGCCGCCGCTCAATCCGCTGACGCTGCGCGATGCCGGCTATGCCCCGTTCATCGAGATGCTGCGCGCCAACATGCGCCACGCCGGCGCCCTGCGCATCGACCACGTGATGGGGTTGCTGCATCTCTATCTGATGCCGGCGGCGGCCGACGCCCGCTCCGGCGCCTACGTCGCCTATCCCTTCGACGACCTGATGGCGATCGTCGCCCTGGAAAGCCACCGCAACCGCTGCCTCGTCGTCGGCGAGGACCTGGGCACCGTTCCCGACGGCTTTCGCGAGCGGATGGCGGCGGCGGATATCCTGTCCTACCGCCTGCTCTACTTCGAAAAGGCGGACGAGCGGTTCAAGCCGCCGGCGGCGTATCCCGCGCTGTCGCTCGCCTGCGTGACGACGCACGATCTGGCGACGCTCGCCGGCTACTGGTCCTATGCCGACATCACGCTGAAGGCGGAACTCGGCCTTTATCCCGATGCGGACGGGGCGAAGGCGGAGCGCGACGCCCGCATCCATGACAAATGGCTGCTGCTGTCGGCACTGCAGGAGGAGGGCCTGCTGCCGCCGGGCCGCGATCCCGACCATGTCGATGCGGCGCCGGTGGATGGCGCGCTGATCGCCGCCGTGCACGGCTACCTCGCCCGCTCGCCGGCGAAGATCCTGCTCGTCCAGGTGGACGACCTGATGGCGGAGGCGGAGCAGATCAACGTTCCGGGGACCATCGACGAGCGGCCGAACTGGCGGCGCAAGCTGTCGGGGCCGGCGACGGACCTGCCCGGGCTGCCGGCGACACGGGCGTTGCTGCCGCTGCTCGCCGGCCGGTCGGCCGCCGCGCCGGCTGTGGCGGCGAACGCCCCGACTCGGCCTTCCGCTTAGAGTGCGGCTGACGTTACTCCGCGGCGGCGGCCGTCGTCGTCGGCGCCGTGGAACGCAGCTCGGCGACGCTCTGGCGGACGATCTGCAACGCGCTCGTCAGGAACAGCGTCGCGATGAGGGCGGCGACGATAAGGTCCGGCCAAGGGCTTGCCGTCGCTGCGACCGCGGCGCCGGCGCCGATGACGGCGATGTTGCCGAGCGCATCGTTGCGGCTGCACAGCCAGACCGATCGCACGTTGGCATCACCACTGCGGTAGCGGAGCAGTAGCAACACGCTGGTCAGATTGGCGGCGAGTGCGAGCAGCCCAACGGCGGTCATCGTCTCGGCGTGCGGCAGTCCACCCAAGAAGACGCGGTGCGCCGTGGTGGCGAGGACGACGACGCCGACGACGGCCAGCGTTGCGCCCTTGATCAGCGCCGCCGTCGCCCGCGCCCGCAGCGACAAGCCGATGACGGCGAGGCTGAGCGAGTAGGTCGCCGCATCGCCCAGGAAATCGAGGGCGTCAGCGGTCAACGCCTGCGAGCGCGCGAGGTAGCCGCTCATCAGCTCGACGAGGAACATCGAGGCGTTGATGGCGATGATGGCCAGCAATACCCGCCGATAGGCCTTCGTTTGCCCGCAGAAGGGGGTGCTTACCCCGCTGCAACCGCAGCCACTCATGACCACAATCCCATAGCGCTATTGACGAACGCTCAAGGCTGGACGGACGTCGGTCAGCGCCAGCTGGTCGTTGACGAACAGCAGCGGCACGTCGCGGAAGCGGGCGAGGGCATAGGAGGCACACTGCGCCAGATCGAGCTGCGCGGGGTGCGGCGAGCCCTCGCCGAACCGCCGCCACGCGTCGAGGGCGCGGCCCGCCTGATCGCGGTCGAACGGCTCGACGATGATGCGGGCATGGATCAGCAGCTGATCGAACTCGCCGACGGCAACGTCGCCGAAGCGGCGCAGCAGCACCGCCCGGCACTGAAACACGGCAACGGCGGACATGCGCAGCGTCGAGCGCTCGGCCAGCACCGTTTCGATGGCGTCGGCATGGGTTTCGCTGCGCAGGAAGGCGAGGATGGCCGAGCCGTCGATCACCATGGCCGGACGTTCACCTCTTGGCCGCCCCGCCGCCACCAGCGGCGCTCAGCGGCGGCAGCGCGGAGACGGTGTCGCGGATCGCCCGCAAGGTCGCCCGCCGGTGCTCGAACGGATCCTGGCGGCAGCGCTCGAGCCGTTCGGCGACGGCGACGCGGATCGCTTGCGTCGGCGACTCGCCGGTCAGCGCCGCCAGCTCGGCGGCCAGCCGCTCGGTTTCCGCATCGGTGCCACCCAAGTTCGCCATCCGCCGCCCGCCGCCATCCCGTTGCCGGCGGTGATGATCGGTGGATGCCCGCGCACCGTCAAGCCCCGAGGCACGCGCCGGGCTCAGGGCTGCCCTGCCGGGCGGCGCCCTGCCGGGCGGCGCGGACATGGCGGGCGGCGGCAGCGCTCCCTGCCTGGCGCGGCGGGAGACGCCGCGGGCAGCGGCGTGTAGTATAATGGCGCCATCGCGGACGCATGCCGCGCGGAGCAGGACCGATGAAAGACTTGGCGATGATACTGGCGGAGCTTCGCGGGTTGCAGGCTGAGCTCAAGGCCCGCTACCCCATCCGGCAGATCGGCGTGTTTGGCTCCTATGCCCGGGGCGAGCAGCGGCCGGACAGCGATCTCGACCTCGTCGTCGACCTGGGGCCGGGCGTAACCCTGATCGATCTGGCGCGTCTGGAAAGCGAACTGAGCAGCCGGCTCGGGCTGCCGGTGGAGGTGGCCATCAAGGACGCGCTCAAGCCGCGGATCGGCAAGCGCATCCTGACCGAGGCGATCATGGTGTGAGCCGCGATCCGATCCTCTACCTGGACGACATGGTCAGCCACGCCCGCGAAGCGGCGCGGTTCGTCACGGATATGACGATCGAAGCGTTCATGGCGGACACACGCAGTCAGTATGCCGTGAAGTTCGCCCTGCACGTGGTCGGCGAGGCGGCGGTGAAGGTACCGCCCGC
>JALOTH010000137.1 GCA_025458035.1 Rhodospirillales bacterium | reverse complement strand
CGACGGTTTCGGTCGTCCCGAACAGGGCAAACAGGATGCCGAGGCCGAGCAGGCCGAAGGAAGCGACCGACAGCCCCATCACCGCGCCGCCGTTGAAGGCGACGTTGAGGGCTGCCCGCTCGCCGGTGAGCATCGCCGCCGCGGTGGTGCGGACATTGGCCTTGGTTGCCGCCTTCATGCCGACGAGGCCGGCCAGCGCGGAGGTCACAGCGCCGAAAACGAAGGCGGCGCTCATGCGCAGGTCGTATTGAAACGACAACAAGATGGCAACGACGGCGACGAACAGCGAAATTCGCAAGTACTGCTCGCGCAGATAGGTCATGGCGCCGAGCTGAATTTCCTTAGCGATCTGCTGCATGCGATCGGTGCCTGCCGGCTGCCGAACAACACCGATGTAAAGGATCGTTGCCGCCAACAGTCCGACCGCGCCCGCGATCATAGCTAACAAGCCCGTGGTATCACCGCTTGACATGGTGCTCTCCCTGCCGCCGAACGCGGTCGGCTTCGGTGGATCTCGATGATGGCTGCCGCCTTCCGGGGCGGATCGCTGTGTTGATGGTCGTTTCCCAGAACGTCTAGCAATCGCAATGCCACGTGTCTGACCGCGGCCGAGGGGGGCCATTGCCGGCTTTGGCGCGTGACACCGCCGTGCGCCTGCCTCTTACAGGGAGCTTGCGCGGATTCCAAAATTTTTGTTTGCATGGCTGCCATTGGCGGCTGATCTTGTGGGCTGAGCCGGTGGCGTCCAAAGCGTCCCTTCATGACGCGCGCTGACGCCGGGGTCGATCGGATCTCTCATAAAGGAATGGCGCACGGGCCGTTCCATTGCGCCGCAAGCCGGCCGCAACCAGCCGAAAAGGGGTGACGTCGAATGCGATGCAAGCATTACATGGTACGCTCCGCCGCTGCGAAATCGACGGTGCTCGATACGGCAACCGTGAGCGAAGCGCTGGCGAAGATGGTCAAACACCACATGCAGCAACAGCTGGTGGTGCGTGCCGACGATACGTATGTCGGCGAGATCACCTCGTTCACCCTGGCGAAAATGCTGATGCCCGGAGATAAGCCGCAGACCGCGGAGGAGGAGCGGATTGAGACGGTCGCCGATGTCGATGACCGGATAGCCCCGCATCTCGGGCGCCGAGTTGCCGATTTCGTCGACCCGGATACGCCGGTGGTGTTTCCAGAGACGCCGCTGTCCGAAGCGTTGCGCATGTTCGCGACCGGCAAGCTGCGGCTTCCCGTGCTCGATCCGGAGACGAAAAAGCTCGTCGGCGTCATCTCGCCATTGACGGTGTTGCGCCGCTATCAGTTTTGAACCACGTGTTGCGGTGCGGCGAGCGCTCTGTTGTCATTATCCGCGGTGGTTTGTATACAGACGCGGCGAGACCCCTGAGGAGTTACGGTAGATATGAAAGTAATGTTACTGCTGACGAGTGGCGGGCCAATGGTCATTCTCACCTCGGCAGAAAGACCGTTGGCACCGCCACTGATCGAAGAACTGCACGCAAAGGGAATTGACAAATTCATCGCCTACGAAATCCCGGTGGCCCTCGCCGAGGAGCGTTATGGCGCACATTTCCATGCGGTCGCGCATGGCACCCATGAGAATGATACGCTAAGGGTGCTTGATTACAGCGGCCATCGTGCGTTTCGCTTGTTCCGTTTCGACGAACTCGGACCGCCGACCCGCTTCGAATCCGCTGACAATTTTCAAGGCCGGTAGCGGGCCGTCCTTGCCCGCGGGGGCAAGCCGCGTATTCGGCGCCGATGGCGCCGGATACCGGTAGCCCGCATCACCTCACCCGCGGCTTCGCCGGCGCACAACGCGCCTTCGCGCTTGCACGCTATTGCAGCGTCGACGACTGCTTTTCGAGCATCGCCTTCGCCGCCATGGCACCCTCGCGCCATGCCTCCATCAACTGCAGGGCGATGCTGTTCAGCCGCTCGATCCGCATCATCTCGGCGATCTTGTTCATTTCGGCGAGGTCGTTGATGTGCCGGTATCCCATCTCATAGGCCTTTTCGGGCGTCATCGCTTCCCCCATCGCAACGGAGGTGACCAGCGTAGCCCCAGAAGCCCTAATGAACCGTTGCTCGCCACCCCGTTCGGGGAGGTCATGCCGCCGGTTTTCCTCTGCCTCGCCGTCGCCGCCGTTCGCCATGGGTCTGCGTCTCCTGCCACTTGCGGCCGCCGCGGCGGCACCCGCCCGCCGCCTCTCGCCTGCGGAGCGTGAAGCAAGAACCGGACCACGGGACACTGCCGGGGGCGCCGGCGGCCGTGGGCCGGGGCGATGGCGGCCGCCGGGATGCCCGTTCAGGCCGTGCGCTGGCGCTCGAAGTGCGTCTTCAACTGGCGTTCCGCCGCATCGAAGGCGTCGCGGATGGCGACGTACACATCGTCGTGGGCGCGGTGATCGCCGGGATCGCGGCTGACGACGATTTCGTCGCTGGGCAGCCGGAGCAAAATCCGCACGTGATACGCATTCCCTTTCTGGTGGTGGCGATGCGGTGCCTGGACAACGACGCGGCAACTGGTGACGCGGTCGCTCAAATGCTTGAGCTTTGCCGCCCGCTCGCGGATGCGCGAGGCGACGAAGTCCGAAGGTTCGAGGTTCTGGAAATCGATATCGAGTGGCATCTGCATTTCGCCCTCCTTGAGGCCGGCCGCCCGGGGTGTTGGGCGGGGCTGTGTGTCAGGGTCTTTGTTGTGCCGTGCCGGCAGTGGGAACAGCCGTCCGGCGGTGGCCGCCGACGGCGATTTCCCCATCCGCACAACCTTAAAGGATATTCCCGTTCGTGCCCTGTGGCAATCACCGTTCTTGACGGCCGCCGCGACGCCGGCGCCCTTGCGCGGGGTGCGGCAACCCCCTAAGCAGGGCGCCGGGACGCCCGCCGTTGCGCCAGGGCGTTCCAGGTCCATCGCCCCCGGGAGCACCCATGCTCGATTGCCTCTGCGTGCCCATGCTGTTCGCCAAGATCCATCGGGCGACGGTCACCGATGCCAACCTGCACTACGAGGGCAGCCTGACCATCGACCGCAATCTGATGGATCTCGCGGGACTGCTCGCCAACCAGCAGGTGCAGGTCTACAACATCGCCAACGGCCACCGCTTCGAAACCTATGTCATCGAGGGCGAGCGCGGCTCCGGCACGATCTGCGTGAACGGCGCGGCGGCCCACCTCGCCGGGACGGGTGACCTGATCATCATCGCCGCCTATGCCATGCTGCCACGGGCGCAGGCGGAGCGCTGGCAGCCGCGCGTCGTCCTCGTCGATGCCAGCAACCGGGCGCTGCCGGCGCCCGCCGCCGCCGACGCGGCGCCGGGTGCCGCCGTCAGTCGCGGCGGCTGAGCATCGGTCCCAGCGGCTGGCCGCCGAAGATGTGAATGTGGAAGTGCATGACCTCCTGGTGGGCATCGGCGCCGATGTTGGCGAGGACGCGGTAGCCGTCCTCGGCGAGGCCGAGGCTGCGCGCCGTCTCCGCCACGGCGTTGAAAAAGCCGCCGACGAACTCCGTGCTGGCGCTCATCGTCATGTCATCGAGGGAGACGTAGGGTCCCTTCGGAATGACGAGCACATGCACCGGTGCCAGCGGGCGGATGTCGTGGAAGGCGAGGGCGTAGTCGTCCTCATAGACCGCTCTGCACGGCACTTCGCCGCGCAGCATGCGGGCGAAGATATTGCTGTCATCATAGGCCATGGCGCGTTCCTCCCGGTCAGCCGGTCCGTTATGCCGCTTTGCGCGAGTATGGGCCGCACCGCGCCGCCGCCGCAAGCGTCCCGCCCCAACCGCCGGTCTGCCGCTTGCACGGGCGAGGCGGGCGGCAGCGGTCGTCTGCCCCAGCGCCGTGATCTTCGCTGCTAACGCGCGGGACTGACCGCGAAGGCGGGGGCGCGCGCGGCGGCGACGGACAGGCGCACGGCATGGATCTGCTTCGTCGCCTCGAACACGACGACGCCGCCGAAGGACGGAAACCAGCGGCAGCCGATGGTCTCCCACGCCGCCGCCGACGACAGCAGGAAGCGCGATCGCAGCGGCGGCACGAACAGGGCGGGCGTCGCCTGATGCGGGGTGAACAAGCAGTCCCGCAGTCCGCGCGACAGTTGCCCTTCCGTGTAGGGGCGGCCATGGCCGAACGGCGTCGTCTCGAACCGCGCCCACAGGCCGCGACGGTTGGGGGCGACGACGATCATCCGCCCGCCGTCGGCGAGCACCCGCCAGGCCTCGCGCATCATCGGCCGGGTGCGTTCGGCGCATTCGAGGGCATGCACCAGCAGCAGACGATCGACCGAACGGTCGGCGAGCGGCAGGTCGGTTTCGTCCACCAGCATCGTCAGCCCGGCGCCGTCGGCGGGCCAGATGATGACGCCCTGTGCCGCCGGCATCGCGGCGACCACGCGCACCGCCTCCGGGCGGAACATCGCGAGATAGGGCAAGGGGTAGCCGACGCCGAGGACGCTGAGGCCGCGCACATCGGGCCACAAGGCGCGGATGCGCCGGCCAATCATCCGGCGGGCAACGACGCCGAGTGGCGTGGCGTAGAAATCGCGAAGGTCGACGGCATCGGTCCACATCGCCGGCACTCTAGCGCAAGCGTCAACGGCAGTGGTAGGGTGAGGTCCCGTCCGCAAACGGGGTGGATGGGAGCAACAAACGGACAGGCCGGGCATGGCAGCGCTGACCATCGAGCAGATCCCGGTGCTGCGCGACAACTACGTCTACCTCGTGCACGACAGCGCCAGCGGTCTGACCGCGGCCGTCGATCCCGCCGTGGCCGAGCCGGTGACCGCCGCCCTGGCCGTCCGCGGCTGGCGGCTGACCCATATCCTGAACACCCACCATCACGGCGATCACACCGGCGGCAATCTGCCGTTGAAGGCGGCCACGGGGTGCACCATCGTCGGCCATGGCGCCGATGCGCACCGCATTCCGGGCATCGACGTGGCGGTCGGCGATGGCGAGAGCTTCGCCTTCGGCCGCACGGCGGCGCAGATCATCGCCGTGCCCGGCCACACGCTCGGCCACATCGCCTACTGGTTTGCCGAGGCGCGGGCGGTGTTCTGTGGTGACACGTTGTTTTCGCTCGGCTGCGGGCGGTTGTTCGAGGGCACGGCGGCGATGATGTGGCAGAGCCTCGGCCGCCTGCGCCAACTGCCGGATGAGACCCGCGTCTGCTGTGCCCACGAGTACACGCAGTCCAACGCCGCCTTCGCCCTCACCATCGACCCCGCCAACCCGGCGCTGCGCGAACGGGCGGCGGCGGTGGCGGCGCTGCGCCGGCAGGGGCTGCCGACGGTGCCGTCCCGCCTCGGTGACGAGAAGGCCGCCAATCCGTTCCTGCGGGCGGATGCGCCCGCACTGGCGGCGGTTGTCGGCAGCGATGACCCGGTCGCCGTGTTTGGCGAAATTCGTCGCCGCAAGGATGTATTCTAAGGCGGCTGGCGCCGGCTTCCGCGCCGTGTTGAAGTCAGCCGTACCATGTGCGACCGATTATCAAGACCAAGGCCGCGTTTTACACCGGCGTTGCGCCGTTCTGTCAAATCGGATCATTCCAACTCACGCTCGATTTGAATAAACATCTTGCCGCCGACAAGCCATCTGCTATGCTAAGGTTTCCAGTGTTGATCTTGGCGTAGTTTAGCGAGGAGTGGGGGAAGGCCCTGACAGCGGTGGTCCGTCACTGTCGGCAGTGTCCCCATGGTGGCGGCCCGGCGATGGCAGGTGTGCGGGCGAGGCAAGGTTTCGAGGCGTGCTGAGGTCAACGGCAACGCGATCCGATCGCGTCCGCGCCACCTCTCAGGATTCAGGTGCAGACGCGGGGCGCCGCTTCAACGTCGGGGGATGGAAGCGGCGCCTTCCCGCGCCTGTGGCGCCCGTTGCCCAGGGTTTCGCGTTCCTCAGGGCGCGCAGCCCTCTAGCGGGTAATCCGCAAGCGCCTCGTAATGGGCGCCGCCCGACAGCAGATGGCTGCGGAACAGCGTAAACCCCTCGACGGTGAACGGCCCGGCATCGAACCCGTGGTGGCGTTCAAGGTAGCGGCCGATGCGATCGTCCGCCGGCGCCTTGAAGCGCGCCAGCGTGATGTGAGCCTTGAACTTCCTGCGTTCCGGCGGCTGGCCGCTGCGGACGATCGCCGATTCCACCTTGTCCCGCAGGTGACCCAGCAGCGGTTGCGGATTGACGCCGGCCCATAGCGTGTGCACCCGGCCCGCCTGCTCGAAGCAGTCGAGGCCGCCAATCGCCAGTTCGAACGCCGGTGCGCGCACCTGGGAGAGGGAGGCGTCGATGTCGCTGGCGACGCCGCCGTCGACCTCGCCGATGAAGCGCAGCGTCAGGTGCAGGGCCTCCGGCTCCACCCATTTGGCGCCGGGCAGGCCGTGGCGGAGACCGGCCAGTTGCTGGCGGATGTCGTCCGGCAGGGTAAGTGCAACGAAAAGACGCAGCATTCCGCTTCTCCCGTGTCGTCCGCTCGCTCGCGCCGGGTCACCGCGCCCGATGGGGATTGCCGTCGTCGATGGCGCCGATCGCCGCCTCACCCTTGGCGGCGAGGGATCGCGGGAACGGGGCGAGGCGATCGTCCCGTTGCGCCGCGGTGCGCGAACCAATGCTCGTCGCCGCAACGAACGGCCGCGGGGCGGCGAAGGCGAGCGCCAGCCGCGCCGGCCGCAGGCGGTATTGTGTTGCCGGATCGACATGGGCGCGTGTCGCTGCCATGGCCACTGCCTTGACGTAAGCGGGTGCAGGGCGGAAGCCGCGTCAGCCGCATCGCCGCCGGCCACGCCCCACCCGGATATTTGCCGGTGAGCA
>JALOTH010000136.1 GCA_025458035.1 Rhodospirillales bacterium | reverse complement strand
CAACCCCGCCGTGGGCGAGGCCGACGCGGACAGCGCCCGGCTCGCTGGCCGCGGTATCGAACCAGGCGGTGACGTCGGCGCCCTCGCGGCGCCGCTGCAACGGCGCCGGCAGCACCGTCAGCCGGCCGCCGAGCAGGCTCAAGGGCTCCGGCGCGGTGGCGAGATGGACGTTCGCCGGCTGGCCGAGGCGGGGCATGCGCGTCCACGGGCTTTCCGCCAGGGCGGCGTCGTGGTTGCCGGGCAGCAGCACCCACGGGCCGGCGAATGCCGTCATCGCGTTCAAGGTGCGGCGGATCGTCTCGTCGCTCACCGCGCCGGTATCGAACACATCGCCGGCGACGAGGATGGCCTCCGCACCGTGCTCGCCGGCGATACGGCCGGTCGCCGCGATCGTCTCGAAGCGCTGGCGCGCCAGCACCACCCGCGGTTCATCCGGAAGGTTGGCGAACGCCTTGCCGATCTGCCAGTCGGCCGTGTGCAGAAAACAGACCGCCATCGTTGCCGCACCGCATGCCATGAGGTGAACACGATCGCCAGCCAGCCGCGGTGGCGAGTCAAGAACAAAGCAGGATCATAAGCGGCCGCGCCATGGTCGTCAACGCACCCTCAGAACTGAAAGGGCTGGCTGATCATCATCTGGATGCCGAAATCCTCGTCGGACGCCGCCGCGTCGGCGCGCACGACGAAGCCCTTGGCGAACAGCCGCAGGCCGAGGCCAACATCCCATTTCATGCTGGAGTGCAGGTTGCCGAGGTGATAGCTGGGGGCGACACGGCCGACCTCGACGAACGGCACCACCTGCAGCCAGTCGACGCCCACCCGTTGCTGAAACCATGGCCATGCGTCGAACGGATTGAAGTCGGGGATCAGCCGCAATTCCGCGCAATAGTAGATGGCGGCGGCATCGCTGAACCGCTGCGACGGAAAGCCGCGCATCCGCCACAGCCCGCCGAGGTTGGCGCCCGTATACGACGGCGGTCGATTGAAGGTCTTGCCGGACGGCGAGACGTTCCAACTGGGCGAATAGGCGGTCCACGCGTCGAAGGCGAGCACCCGCTGCCGGAAGCCGTCGGCGGCGCCGAAATCGACGTACTGGTCCACCTCCGCCTCCAGCGCCGTCCACGACGCATTGCTGTCGAACAGGCCGAAGTCGCGCGACCATTCGAATCGCACCCCCTGTCCTTGCGACGGATTGGGCGGAAAGTCCCGGTTGTCCCAGAACATCGCGACGTCGATACCGTTGGTGCGGAATTCGTCCTGATCGATGTCTTCGGTATCGATCTGCTGGTTGCGATAGAAGGGGCGCAGCGAGGCAAAGGTGCGGCCGCTGGCCAGCGGATTGAAGGACTTGGCGCCGGTGGCACCGCCGACGAGAAGGCCGCGATCCAGCTGATAGTCGGGAATGATCTGTTCTTCGCCGCTGCCCACCGGCAGCAGATACTTGAACCGGCTGCGGGCGAAGTAATCGAGGCCGCTGCCGCTGATGTAATTGCTTGAGCTCGACATGTTGCTGCCGGCGGTCTGGTTCGGGAACCGCGGGTTGCCGTCGATATAACTTTTCGTATCCTGAAAGTAGCCGAACGAAAAAATCGGGTCGATGAACAGCCGCTCGACCACCGGCAGGCGCAGATCCTGTCCGGCGAGGAAGACCATGCCGGCACCCTTCGTTCCGCCGAAGGCGGTGGTGACGATCCGCGACTGGCTTTCCGGAAAGCCATTGAGGCCGTAAACGGTGCCGACGGCGGCGCCGAAGTTTTCGTTATAGAAGGGAAACGGCAGCAGCAGCACCTGCGGTTCCGCCGCCGTGCCCGCCTCGCCGCGGGCGCCGGCGCCGGTCAGCGCCATCAGCAGCAGGGCCGCGGCGCCCACAAGGCCGATACGGCACGCCGTCATGGTGAGATTGGCGCCATAAGGCAGCCCATGCCGCCGATCGGCGGCGAGAGGCCAACATCGCCGCAGCGCGTGTCCTGGTCAGGCATGTCCCACCGTTGCCGGCCACAGCCGAAAGTGGTTTCGCTTAGCCGTTTGCGGGTGTTACCGCAACACCGTTGACAGCGGCACGAGAATTATGTTAGGAATCCTAATTATGAACTTCGATACGTTTTCCGAACCGCTACCCCGCCGCCTCGCCGCCGGGCTCACCCGCCTCGCCGCCGTCGCCCGGCAGTTGGACTGGCGGACCGCCGAGAGCGAGGGCCTGACACCGACGCAAGGCGACATCCTCGGGTTTGCGTGTGCCCGCCCGGCCGGCGTGCGCCTCGCCGCCGCCGCCGCGCAGGTGGGGGTGAGCAACCCAACGGCAAGCGACGCGGTTGCCGCCCTCGCCCGCAAGGGGCTGATCGAACGTCGCCCGGATGCCGCGGATGGCCGCGCCGTTGCCATTGTCGCCACCGCCGCCGGCCGGACGCTCAACGCCCGTCGGCCGGCCAGCTTCGAGACGGTGATCGCCGGGCTCGATCCGGTGGAGCAGGAAACACTGCTACGCCTGACCGCGAAGATGATCCGCAGCCTGCAGCGCGCCGGCGCCATCGCGCCGCAGCGCACCTGCGTGACCTGTCGGTTTTTCCGCGAGAATGTCGCTCCGGGCAGCCGCGAGCCCCATTACTGCGCCTTCGTCGGCGCCCCCATGGGGGACCGGCATCTGCGCATCGACTGCCCGGAACACCAGCCCTCGCCCTGACGAGAAAGGGTGAACCCGCTTCGTACAGGCCTGTCGAAGACCGCGAACGTGCAACCCTAATAATGAGGAGTCCGAACATGACCAGCACAGCGATTTTCTATCATGCCGGCTGCCCCGTCTGTGTCGAGGCGGAGCGGCTACTTGCCGAGGCCATCGATCGGCAGCGCTATACCGTAGAGACGGTCCACCTCGGCGAGACGCCGCGGCGGATCGCCGAGGCGGAGGCGGCGGGCGTCAAGTCAGTGCCGGCGATCGTCCTCGACGGCGTGCCGCTGCACATCAACTTTGGCGCCGCGCTCGCCGATCTGAAGGCCGCCGGCTAGCCACGGCCGCCGTCGCGGTCCGCCGATCGGCGACCGCGGCGGGCGCGCGACGTGGCGAGGATGAGTTCAGCGGATGGTGATGGCGGCGCTCCGCGTTGAGACGGTTTCGCCGCCGTCACCGCGCACGATGCTGACGTCGCCGCGATAGCGGCCGGTCGGCCAATCGCCGGCCGGCCGCTTGCGCCCGGCGAACTGGAAGCGGCGCGTCTGGTCCTTCTCCACCGCCGCCTCGTGCTGGAACAGCGGCCCGCCGTCAGGACCGATAATGGCAAAGCGCAGGCGGTCGCCGGCGCGGACGTTGAGGGTATCCGCCCACAGCACCAGGATCGGCGACGGGGCCGCCACGGGCTCGCCATAGGCGCCGCGGCGGGCCGCCTCCGGCTCCGGCTGCACGGTGGCGAAGCCGGCGAGATAGACGGCGGTCGGCTGGTAGGGCAGCAGGGCGAGCACGTCCGCCCGCCACAGCGGCGCCTCGCCGAGGCCGCAGCCCTCGGTGCGCGGCGCACCGACGAAAGGGTCGATGACCTCGCCGTGCCGTTCCACCTGGAAATGCAGGTGCGGATATTCGCTCAGGCCGGACAGGCCGACCGCGCCGAGGCGCTGCCCGGCAACGACACGCTGGCCCGGCGCCACCGCCACCGAGCCGTTCTTCAGGTGGCAGTACTGGCTGGTCCAGCCGTCCCCATGGTCGATGCGCACGCCGTTGCCGCACTCGCGCGCCTCGACGGCGGCGGCGCCGCGCTCCTTGACGCTGACATCGTCCATGCCGTCACGGGCGCCGACAACGGTGCCGGCGGCGGCGGCCAGGACGTCGACGCCCGCTCGCATCGCCGGTTCATCGCGGATGGCGAAGTCGGTCCCGTTGTGGGCGGCCGGCGTTGTAGGTGGCGGTTCCGCAGGCGTAGTCGCGCACGCCCTGGCTGGGGTCATGGTCGACGTAGTTGACGATCCAGCAGCTCTCTCCCGGCACGCAGGCGACGGGCAGGGCGAGCGGCGGCGATGGTCCCGTGGCGGCGGCCGGCATCGGCGCCGCCGCGGCGAGAACGAGCATGGCGATAGCGGCGGCGGGCGGGCCTTGTCGCCGCTCCCGGCGGGGTCTAGGATCAGCGCCATAAACCGATGGCCGCACGCCGACCGATGGCGATTGGCGACAACGGCCACCCCGGGGGAGAGAGCAGACAATGGATCTCAATAGCGAACTCCACGGCTACTATTACGAAGATCTCACAGTGGGTCAGTCCGCGGCGCTGGCAAAAACCATCACCGATGCGGATGTCGTCATCTTCGCCGGCATCTCCATGGACACCAATCCGATGCACGTCAACGAGCCGTTCGCCGCCAATACCATGTTCAAAGGGCGGATCGCCCATGGCATGCTCGGCGCCTCCCTGCTCTCCGCCGTCTTCGGCACCAAGCTCCCCGGCGCCGGCTGCATCTACGTCAGCCAGACGCTGAAGTTCAAGGCGCCGGTGCGCATCGGCGATACGATGGTGGCGCGCGTCACCGTCCGGAAGATGACCGAAAAGAAGTCGAACGGCTTCGTCGAGTTCGATACCGTGGTGACGGTGGGCGATACGGTGGTGATCGACGGCGAGGCGATGATGCTGGTCCCCAAGCGGGCGGGCTGAGCCGCCGGGCGCGGCAGCGGGTCAAGGCTGAAGATGGGGGTGCATCGGCCCTTGACCGCCCGCCTGACAACCGTCACGTAAGTTGGCATGAGGCTGTTCCGCCATTACCGTGGGTTACCGGCCGAGATGACCGGCAGCGCCGTCGCCGTCGGCAATTTCGACGGCGTCCACCGTGGCCACCAGATGGTGATCCGCGAGGCGGGTCAGCTGGCCCGCGCCGCCGGCATCCCGTGGGCGGTGCTGACCTTCGAGCCGCATCCCCGTCAGGTCTTCCATCCCGGCGGGGAGCCGTTCCGGCTGTCGCCGCTGGACGTGAAGGCGCGGCGAATCGCCGAACTCGGCGCCGATCTGCTGGTCGTCGTACCCTTCGATCAGTCCTTCGCCAAGCTGAGCGCCCGCGACTTCATCGAGGCGGTGCTGGTGCAGGGGCTGCGGGCGCGGCATGTCGTTTGCGGCCACGACTTCGCCTTTGGCCACGGCCGCAAGGGCACGCCCGAGCTGCTGCTGTGGCTGGGCGATGAATTCGGCTTCGATTTTACCTGCGTCGCCGAGGTCAAGGGGGACGACGGCGAGGCGTATTCATCGACCCGCATCCGCGAATTCCTGCGCGCCGGCCGGCCGGGCGACGCCGCGCGCATGCTCGGCCGCCCCTACGAGATCGAGGGGGAGGTGGTGGCGGGTGACCGCCGCGGCCGCCTCCTCGGCTTTCCCACCGCCAACGTCGAGTTGGGCGAGGGGGTGCGTCCCGCCCGCGGCGTCTACGCGGTGCGCGTCGGCATCGACGGCGATGGCGGACGGCGCTGGCATGACGGCGTCGCCAACATCGGCTCGCGACCGACCGTCGGCGGCGAAACGGTGCGGCTGGAAGCGCATGTGTTCGACTTCGCCGGCGATCTGTACGGCCGCACCATCGCCGTGCAGCTGATCGACTTCCTCCGGCCCGAAAAGAAGTTTGACGGGTTGGCGGCATTGCAGGCACAAATCGCCGCAGATTGCCTGGAGGCCCGCCAGCGGCTTGCCCGGCCGGCGGCGGTGCCGGAGATGCGGCGCGCCAGCCAGGGGTAATCCGGACCACCGTTGCTTTGCCGCCAGCAACCCGCGAAAGCCGAAAGCCGTGAGCTCAGCCGTCGATTACAAAGCGACCGTTTTCCTGCCGCGTACCGATTTCCCGATGAAGGCCGACCTCGCCAAGCGCGAGCCGGAGATCCTCGCCGGCTGGGAGCAGAGCGATCTGTATGGGCAGTTGCGGCGAACGTCGGCGGGGCGCGAGAAATTCATCCTGCACGACGGCCCGCCGTATGCGAACGGCCATCTGCATATTGGCCATGCCCTCAACAAGATCTTGAAGGACGTGATCAACCGCGCCCAGCAGATGCTCGGCAAGGACGCCAATTACGTCCCCGGCTGGGACTGTCACGGCCTGCCGATCGAGTGGAAGATCGAGGAAAAGTATCGCGCCGCCGGCAACAACAAGGACGACGTGCCGATCATCCAGTTTCGCGCCGAGTGCCGGCAGTTCGCCGCCCACTGGATCGACGTGCAGCGCGAGGAATTCAAGCGGCTCGGCGTCATCGGCGACTGGCAGCAGCCGTACTCGACGATGACGTTCGCGGCGGAAGCGCAGATCGTCCGCGAGCTGGGCCAGTTCCTGCTCAACGGCGCGCTGTACAAGGGCGCCAAGCCGGTGCTGTGGTCGGTGGTCGAAGGCACCGCCCTCGCCGAGGCGGAAGTGGAATATCACGACCACACCTCGCGCACGATCTTCGTGCGCTTTCCCGTCGCGCAGGCGTCCAGCGCCGCCCTCGCCGACGCCGCCGTCGTCATCTGGACGACGACGCCATGGACGATTCCCGGCAACCGGGCGATCGCCTTCGGTCCGGACTTCACCTACGCCGTCTATCGCGTCGGCCGCGTCGGCGATGGCAGCCGGGCGCGCCCCGGCGAGCGGCTGATCGTTCTCGCCGACCTTGCCGACAGCGTGCGGGCCGCCGCCGGCATCGCCGACTGGCAGTGCGAGGCGACGCTGATCGGCGCCCAGCTCGCCGGCACCGTTGCCCGCCATCCGCTGTTCGCTGACGGCTACGACTTCCCGGTGCCGCTGCTGCCGGCGGATTTCGTCGAGACCGAGACCGGCACCGGTTTCGTGCACATCGCGCCGGGCCACGGCACCGACGACTGGGAACTGGGCCTGCGCCACGGCGTCGCGGTGCCGGAGACGGTGGGCCCCGACGGCGCCTTTTTCGATCATGTGCCGCTGTTCGCCGGCCGCCGCGTCCTCACCCCCGCGGGCAAGGAGGGCGACGCCAACGCCGCCGTCATCGACGCGCTTGCGGCGGCGCACGGCCTGCTGGCCACCGGCACCCTGACCCACAGCTATCCCCATTCCTGGCGGTCGCGGGCGCCGCTGATTTTCCGCAACACGCCGCAGTGGTTCATCAGCATGCAGCAGACCGGCCTGCGCGCGGCGGCGCTGCGGGCCATCGACGCCACCCGCTTCGTTCCCGCCACCGGCCAGAACCGGCTGCGCGGCATGATCGAAAGCCGGCCCGACTGGTGCGTCTCGCGCCAGCGGGCGTGGGGCGTGCCGATCACCGCCTTCGTCCATCGCCGCACCGGCGAGCCGCTGCGCGATGGGCAGGTGCTGGCGCGCATCGTCGCCGCGGTGGAGGCGGAAGGCGCCGACGCCTGGTTCTCCTCGGACCCGGCGCGCTTTCTCGCCCCGGAGCATGATCCGGCGGATTACGAACAGGTCACCGACATCCTCGACGTCTGGTTCGAGTCCGGCACCACGCACGCATTCGTGCTGGAACAGCGCCCGGACCTCGCCTGGCCGGCGTCGCTCTATCTCGAAGGCTCCGATCAGCATCGCGGCTGGTTCCACTCCTCGCTCCTCGAATCCTGCGGCACGCGCGGCCGCGCCCCCTACGACGCGGTGCTGACGCACGGCTTCGTCATGGCCGAGGACGGCCAGAAGATGTCGAAGTCGCTGGGCAACATCGTCGCCCCGCAGGAGGTGGTGGCGAAGTTCGGCGCCGACGTGCTGCGCTTATGGGTCGTCGGCTCGGACTACGCCGAGGACCTGCGCATCGGCCCCGACATCCTGAAGCAGCACGCCGACATCTACCGCCGCTTCCGCAACACGTTCCGCTACCTTCTCGGCAACCTCAACGGCTTCAGCGAGGGCGAGCGCGTCGAGCTGTGGCAGGCGCCGGAACTGGAACGCTGGGTGCTGCACCGCGTCGCCGAGCTGGACGGGCAGTTGCGGCAGGCTTGCGACGATCTCCTGTTCCATTCGCTGTTCGCGGAACTGCACACGTTTTGCGCCGTCGATCTGTCGGCCTTCTACTTCGATGTGCGCAAGGACGCGCTGTATTGCGATGCCCTCGATTCGCCGCGGCGGCGGGCGGCGCGCACCGTCCTGGATATCCTGTTCGATTGCCTGTCCGCATGGCTGGCGCCGTTCCTCTGCTTCACCACCGAGGAGGCGTGGCTGCACCGTCACGGCACCGGCGGCGGCAGCGTTCATCTGCGCACCTTCCCCGAAATCCCGGCGGAGTGGCGGGATGACGCGCTGGCGGCGAAATGGGCGCAGTTGCGCCGGCTGCGCCGCGTCGTCACCGGCGCGCTGGAACTGGAGCGGGCGGCCAAGCACATCGGCTCCAGCCTGCAGGCCAGCCCCCGCGTCTGGGCAGCGCCGGACTACCGCGAGGCGGCGCGGGGCGTCGACCTCGCCGAACTGTGCATCACCTCGGGCCTGCAACTGGACGAGGGCGAGGCGCCGGCCGACGCCTTCCGCCTTGCCGACGTGCCGGGAATCGCGGTGCGGGTGGAACTGGCGGCGGGTGGCCGCTGCGATCGCTGCTGGCAGATGCTTGCCGATGTCGGTTCCCATCCGCAGCACCGCACCTTGTGCGCGCGCTGCGTCGATGCGGTGGAGCGCCATGCGGCGGCGGCCGAATGACCGGGCGATCGGCCTCGCCATGAGCAGCGGGCGGCGTCTCAATCTCGGCCTCGCCATCGCCGTCGGCGTTCTCGTCCTCGATCAGCTGACGAAATGGTGGATCCTCAGCGTCGTCATGCAACCGCCGCGCATGATCGAGGTGACACCCTTTTTCAACCTCGTGCTGGTCTGGAACCGCGGCATCAGCTTCGGGCTGTTCAACAATTCATCGGCGTGGAACGCGGCGATCTTGAGCGCCGTCGCCCTCGCCATCACCGTCGCCCTTGTCATCTGGCTGTGGCGGGTCACCCAGCCGCTGCTGGCGGCGGCGATCGGCCTGATCATCGGCGGCGCCGTCGGCAATGTCATCGACCGCCTGCGGTTTGGCGCGGTCTGCGACTTTCTCGATCTGCACGCTTTCGGTTATCATTGGCCGGCGTTCAACGTCGCGGACGCGGCGATCACCTTAGGTGCGATCGCCATTTTGTATGATGCGCTGGTGCGGCCACAGCCGGCGGCGACGCAACGCTGACGGCCGCCAAGGGTCACGGGAGCAGGGATGGCAGCAGCACGGGTGATGGGTCGATTGGGGCTGGCCGGGTTGGTGGTGGCCGTCGCCGCCGCCTGTTCGAGTGGAACCAAGGACCTGTTCGGACGGGGCAAATCTGCCCCCGATGAATTCGCGGTGTTCGCGCGGGCGCCGCTCAGCCTGCCGCCCGGCTATGGCGATCGGCCGACGGCGGCGCAGCCGCTGCCGCCTCCGGGCGGCGCCTCCGACCGCGCCGCCCTCGTCCTGCCGCAGGATGAGGCGCGCAACGCCATGCTGGGAAACCGCAGCCCGCGCCCCTTGGGCGTGACCGCCGCGAACACCGCGCCTGGCACCGCACCCGCCACCGTCACGCCGCCGGCCGCCGCCTCGCCGGGCACGCTGGCGCTGTTGCAGCGCACCGGCGCGACGCAGTCCAACCCCGACATCCGCGCCGCCGTCAATCGCGAGACGCAGTTGCTGGCGGAGGCGGACCAGACCTTCGTCGAGCGGCTGATGTTCTGGTCGTCGCCCACCGAGTACGGCACCGTCGTCAACGCGGCGGCGGAGACGCGGCGGATCCAGGAGGCGCAGGCGCTGGGCGAGCCCATCGTCGCCGGGCCGACGCCGACGATCGAACGCAAGCGCAAGGCGCTGCTGGAAGACCTCGTGGATTGGCTGCAGTGATGGCGGTGGCGGCGGGCCATGCGGCAGCGGGCGATGTGGCGGCGGGCCGGGGCGATGCCGCCGGCTATGCGTTCTGGAGCCGCGATACCGTCCGCTTTTCCGACGTCGACCGCTACCGGCACATCAACAACGTCGCCATCGCCACCTATTGCGAGAGCGGCCGCGTCGAGTATGCGGAGGCGCTGTGGCCGGGTTCCACCGCCGGCGAGGGCGCGGGCTGGGTGATCGTCCGGCTGACCGTCACCTTCCTGGCGCAGGCGCACTATCCGGGCCGGGTGGACATCGGCACCCGCGTCGAGCGGGTCGGCCGCACCTCGTGCACGATCGGCCAAGGGGTGTTCAAGGACGGCCGCTGCTTTGCCACGTCCGAGGGCGTTCTGGTCTGGCTGGACCTCGCCGACGGTGGCGGGCCGACGCCGTTTCCGCCGGACCTGGCGGCGCGGCTGGCGGCGGAAAGCGAAACGCCGGCGTTGCACAACACCGGCGGCGCGGCGGCGTAAGCGCCCCTCCCCCCACCACCGTCATGGCGAGGAGCGCAGCGACGAAGCCATCCAGAGGGGGAGCAGGCGCAAGGCAAGGCCTGGACTGCTTCGTGTTTCGCTCGCAACGACGGGGCTACCTCGCGCTCTCGGCATGGCAAAGTCAATGACCAAGCAGCCGGCGGTCTACATCATGGCCAGCCGGCGCAACGGCACGCTGTATACGGGCGTCACCTCAAACCTCGTGCAGCGCGCCGCCCAGCATCGCCAGGGCATCGTGCCGGGGTTCACCGCAAGGTACGGCTGCCGCATCCTGGTATACTACGAGGTTCACGAATCGATGATCGCGGCGATCACCAGGGAAAAGCAGATCAAGGGTGGGTCCCGCCACGATAAACTGGCGTTGATTGAGGGTGTCAATCCGACTTGGAGAGACCTGTTCCCGGATATCCTTTAAGGGGCGCACGAC
>JALOTH010000034.1 GCA_025458035.1 Rhodospirillales bacterium | reverse complement strand
GGCCAGCAAGGTTCCATGTCATGTCACTTGCCAGGAAGGAGCCCGCCAGCACGCATGAGCGTTATATAATGGTCATGCAACTCGCAAGAGGCCCAAATGTGGGAGGTTGTTGAGGAAAGGGTGGCGAAAGCCTGGTTTCCCTACGCGGCGCTGCACCCCGCCGCGGCGACGGCGCTGCGTAACGACGTCAGCGTCCGTACCCAGGCGCTTTCCAGTTCCGGCTCCGTCTCGACGACGAGCGCCACGTCGGCGCCCTCCGCCAGATCGGCAACGGCGGCGGTGTAAGCCGCTTCGAAGATCGCGATCTCCGTCGCCTGGCTGATGATGAAGATGCGGCGGGCGGCGCGCACGTCCTGCTCGATCGCCCGCAGGTCGAAGGCGACCGGCCCCGCCGGCTCGCCCATGCCGCCGTCGTCGGATATCAGCACCAGGCGGCGCGGCGAGCGGATGTGGGCGGGCACCGTCACCCCCGCCGCCAGAAGCTCGATGGCAAAGTCGTAACGGCGCGCCCCGGCGAAGGCGATGCGCACATGCAGCGGCAAGTCCTTCAGGATGTCATCGGGAAGGTCGCGGAAGCGCGCCCAGCTTCGACGCAGGATTTCGTCGTCGTCAACCATCTGTTTCCACCGCTCTGATAGGCTCATGCCACGATGCATACACGGTCGGGGTCGGTTTGTCGAGGAATAAAATCCTGCTATTGAGACGGTGTTCCGGTCTGGGGTGGCGCCGAGCCGCGGCGAAACGGCACGCCACGGGGGCCGGCGAGACTTTCGATGCCCTCGTTGGCGTTGGGATCGACGTCGGCCGGTATTGCGGACGAACGAAAACTGAACAAGAAATTTGCGGTCGGGTTCGCGAACGGGGGTGCCGGCAATGACGCGGTCTGCTATAACGGGCTTGGTGAACCAAAGGTTGCGTGATGCGATTTAAGGTTGTGGCAGCGGCCTTGATCGGTGTGCTGAGCGGGGCGAACGAGGCCTCGGCCGCGCGCACGGCGACGTCGCTGGACGCCGCCTCCTTCGGTGATCCGCGCGACCTCTGCGCCCAAGCCATCGCCCGCGAGGAGCGCGAGCAAGGCATTCCGGCGCGGCTGATGCAGGCGATCGCGCTGACGGAGTCGGGGCGCTGGGACGCGCATCGGCAGACCAAGATCGCCTGGCCGTGGACCATCAACGCGGAGGGCGAAGGGCGATACTTTCCGAGCATGGGCGCGGCGATCGCGGCGGTGCGCGCCCTGAAGGCGCGCGGCGTCAACAGCATCGACGTCGGCTGCATGCAGGTGAATCTGCGCTACCACGGCGATGCCTTTTCCGATCTGACGGAAGCGTTCGAGCCCGCAACCAACGTCGCCTACGCCGCCGACTTTCTCAAGACCCTGTACCAGCAGACGGGCTCGTGGACGGAAGCGACCGGCCGCTATCACTCGGCGACTCCGGAACTGAACGGCCCCTACAAGGCGCGGGTGCTTGCCGCCTGGAATGATCAGCGGCGGCTCGGGCTGCGCGGTCTTGCCGCCGAGCAGCGGCAGCTTCGGCTGCTACCGCTGAACGCGAAATCCGGCCGGCAGCTGACGCTCGAGCAGCGCATCGAGGCGATGCGCCAGGCGCTGGCGGCGACGCCGTCGGAGGATCGGCCGATTCCGCTGCGTGAGATCTGGCTGCGCACCGCCGAGCAACCGGTGATGATCACGCCGGGATCGCGTCAGCCGACGGTGGCGCTGACGGCGCCGAAAGGCGCTTCGACACCGCCACTGGTGGTGCGTGTCACCCGGCCACAGACCGCAAAGGATGCGGGCGGGGGTAAGGCTGGTCAGGACGGCAAGGCATTTACCGAGCAGCGGGTCGCCTACCTGCAGGCATGGCGGGAGCAGCAGCAGCGGGACCAGGACGCGGCGAAATCGGCAAGGGCCGCTTCGGGGCGCAACGTTTCGGTCCTGCGCGGGGACGGCCGCACCGTCGAGCGGGTGCAGACCCGCTAGCGCTCCGGCTTAGCGCTGCGCCCGCGGCGTCCCGTCCTTCCGGCCGTTGCCCGGCGCGCCGCGGCTTGCGATAACGATCACCGAACGAAGAGTTAGACGCGACAAGGGACGCGCATGGCGCTGCACAGGCTGCTCGCGAGCCTCGTCATCATCGGTGTCGTTGCCCTCACTGCCGTGGCCGCCGATGCGCAAAGCGGCCCGCGCTCGATGGCTGAGGCGGCGAAGGACTGGACGCGGGCGTTCACGGCCATCGAGGCCGATCTGAGATCACCCGACCGATCGAAGCGGGCGCAGCAGGCCTATGCCGACACCTTGCGCGCCATCATCATCGAGGCGGCCCAACTGCGCGAGATCACCGAAGCCGAGCTGCTGTCGCAGCAGCGGCTGTTGGATGCGCTCGGGCCGCCGCCGGCCGACGGGCAGCCGCCGGAAACGTCGGAGATCGCCAAGCAGCGCAAGGATCTGAACGCCGCGCTTGCCGACGCGCGGGCGCGCGTGGCGCAGACGGACTTGGCGGCGACGCGGGCAAAGGCCCTGCAGGAGGAGCTTTCCAAGGCCTATCGCAGTGATTTCCGTTCCCGCATGCTGGCGCGCAGCCCATCGCCGCTGCTGCCGGCAACGCTGCGTGAGGGCCTCGCCGGCATCGGTGCCGCCCTCAACGCCCTCGCCTTGGCGCCGGTCCACTGGTATCGCGCGCTGACGCCGGAACAGCGGGACGGCTTCCTTTACGACTGGCGTACGATCGGGGTTTTCGTCGTCGCGCTGGCGGCGTGGCCGGTTCGGCGCTGGCTGGTGCGCCGGCTCGGGCCGCATCAGGACTCGGGACACCCGACCTACGCCCGCCGGCTCGTCGCCGCGCTCGCCGTCGCCGTTGCCGACGGACTGATCCCCGCGGTGCTGCTCGGTGCCATCTACTTTCGCATCAAGGTGGACCTCAAGCTCAACGCCGGGCTGGCGGCGGACATCATCACCCAGGTTTGCATCGGGCTGATCTTCCTGATCATGACGGCGGCGCTGTCGAGCGCCGCACTGGCGCCGAGGCATCCGGGCTGGCGGCTGACACCGCAGACGGCGCGCGCCGCCCGCCGCCTCGACCGGACCATTCTGTTCCTCGCCGCCGCGTACGCCCTCGATCGGATGGTCATCGGCTCGGCCGGCTCGCTCAACCTGTCGGTGGCGACCAAGGCGACGTGGGCCCTGTTCAGTGATTCGATCCTGGCGTTCGGCCTGCTGCTGTTGATTCGCCCCGGCCTGTGGCTGACCGAAGCCGCGACGGCGCCCGCCGGCGAGACCGAGACCGCGATCACCCCGCCCGCGTCGGCCGAAGCGGCGACGGCCGTGCCCTCGCGCATTGGCCAAGGGCTGCGCATCGGCGTCGCCGTCCTCGCCCTCGGCAGCATTGCCGCCATCGCCGCCGGCTATGCGGCACTCGGCAATTTTATCATGCAGGGGTTGCTCAACTCCGCAGTGGTGTTGGCGGTCATCTACGTCCTCAAGCGGCTCATCGAGGAAACGATCGCGGTCCTCAGCTCCGCGCATCTCCGCGAGGGGCGCCTCGCCTTCGACGGACGGGAGCGCAGCAACCTTCGCTTCTGGCTCGGTGGCGCCGCGACCCTGCTGTTCTATGGCCTTGCTGCCTACGCTCTGCTCCTCGTTTGGGGCGTGCCGGAAAACGATCTCAACCTCTGGCTGGGCCGCGCCGTCAGCGGCTTCGCCATCGGCGGCGTGAACATCTCCCTCATCGACATCGGTTCGGCCATCCTCGTCTTCGCCGTCGGACTGATCATCGCCGGCCGGCTGCGCCAGACCCTGGATCAGCGGGTGTTGCCGCGCACCAACCTCGATGCCGGCGTGCGCAACTCGCTGGCAACGGCGGCCGGCTACGCCGGCGTCGTCGTCGCCGCGCTGATCGCCATCGGCGTCGCCGGCATCGACCTGTCCAATATCGCGATCGTCGCCGGCGCCCTGTCGGTCGGCATCGGCTTCGGCATGCAGAACATCGTCAACAACTTCGTTTCCGGCCTGATCCTGCTGGCCGAGCGGCCGATCAAGGTGGGTGACTGGGTGGTCGTTGGCAGCCAGCAGGGCTACGTGCGGAAGATCAGCGTGCGGGCCACGGAAATTCAGACGTTTGATCGCTCGACGGTGATCCTGCCCAACTCGGAGCTGCTGTCGCAGTCGGTGCTTAACCTGACGCATAAGGACAAGTCTGGCCGGGTCGAAATCCGCATCGGCGTGTCCTACGGCTCGGACGTGGAAAGAGTGCGCAAGACGTTGCTGGATTGTGCCGAGGCGCACGCCGAGGTCGTATCCTGGCCAAAGCCGGCGGTGTTCTTCGTTGACTTCGGCCCCAGCTCTCTGGATTTCGTCCTCTACGCCTATCTCAGCGACGTCGAGAAGCGCTTGACGGTCAGCAGCGAACTGCGCTTCGCCATCGACAAGGCGTTCCGCGAGGCGGGGATCGAGATCCCGTACGCGCAGAGCGATGTCCATATCCGCGATTTGGACAGGATGATCGAGGCGCTGCGGTCGCCAGCCGGTGCGCCACCGCCGTCGCCGGAAGCCGCGCCGCCCGCCGCTTCGCTCCTGGAACCGGCGGCGGAATCCGCCGGGGCGCCGCCGGCGGCCGTACCGCCGGCCGTCGCCGCCGCCGACGCCGCGATGTCGCCTCGGGACAGCGACCTGACGCGGCTGCTGAAGCGGTCCGTCCGCCCGCCCCTCGACGGCATCTGACGCGACCGCATGGCTGCCAAGCCGATACTGGCCGACCTGCCGCTGCACATGGCAACGGTCGATGCGGACACGCCCGGCGAAGACGTGGACAAACTGCTCCGCGCCGATCCCGATCTTCCCGGCGTCATCGTCAAGGACAAGAACGGCAGCATCGCCGGCGTCGTCGAACGCACCGCTTTCCTTGACAAGCTCAGCCATCGCTTCGGCCACGCGCTCTACCTGCATCGGCCGATCCGCACGCTGATGGTGCATCTGGAGCCGCGACCGACCATCGTCGCCGCCGGCGTTACCATCGATGAGGCGGCCCACATCGTCCTCAGCCGGCCGCCGTCGGAACGGGAGCTGCCGCTGGTGGTCACGCTGCCCGACGGCCAGCAGGCGCTGGTGCACGCCGAAGCGGTGCTACACGCGATGTGCCGGCTGCTCGAAGCCACCCTCGCCGACCTAAAGCGCCGTGAGGATGATCTCGTGGAGGCGCGCAAGCTGGCTGCGCTGGGCGATATCGTCGCCGGCATCGCCCACGAGATCAACACCCCCATCGGCAACGGGATCACCTGCGCCTCGCATCTCGCGGAGACGGCGGCGGATGTGTCGGCGAAGCTCGATGCCGGCAGCCTGAAGCGGTCGGAACTGGTGGGTTTCCTTGATACCGTCGGCGAGGAAGCGAAGCTCGTGCAGGGCAACCTGATGCGCGCGGCGGACCTGATCCGCAGCTTCAAGCAAGTCGCCGCCGACGAACGCAGCGAGGCCCGCCGCGGCTTCCTCCTGAAAGCCTACCTTCAGGATATCGTCTTCAACCTTCGCCCGCGGCTCCGGCACACGCCACACCAGATCACCATCGACTGCCCGCCCGATCTCGCCCTCGACAGCTATCCGGGTGCCGTATCCCAGATCGTCATCAACCTGATTATCAATGCCCTCGAGCATGCGTTCACGACCGGCGCGCCTGGCCATATCCTGATCTCCGCCCGCGCTCTCGATGGCGATATCGAGATCCGACTGAGCGACGATGGCAAAGGCATACCACCGGAGGACGTGCCGCGGATCTTCGAGCGCTTCTTTACCCGCAGTGGACACGCCGGTGGCACCGGGCTCGGCTTGTTCATCGTCGAAACGCTGGTGCGCGGGAAACTGGAAGGCCAGATCCGCTGCGAAAGTCATGTCGGCGAAGGGACGACATTCATCATCATCATTCCTCGCGCCGTCGTTGCCGGGCCGGTATCATGAATAGGGAGCAGCGGAACGCAGGTGCGTGCGTGCATGCCGCCGATGATGAACTGGTGTTCGCGCCGGAAACGGCGCCGCGTGGCGAAGTGGCGGCGCCGGCGTTGCCGCCGTGGCGCGTGCTGGTCGTCGACGACGAGCCGGATGTGCATCGCATCACGGCGCGGGTCCTCGGCGATTACCGGTTTCGCGGTCGCGGCCTGACCCTGATCAGCGCCTATTCGGCGGCGGAGGCGCGTCGGCGGCTCGCCGAAATCGATGATCTCGCCGTCATCATCGTCGATGTGGTGATGGAGACGGAGCGCGCCGGTCTCGACCTCGTCCGCCATATTCGTGATGAACGGGGAGACCGGCTGGCGCGCATCGTCCTGCGTACCGGCCAGCCGGGCTCGGCGCCGGAACGCGACGTTATCTTGGCGTATGACATCGATGACTACCGGGAAAAGTCCGAGCTGACGGCAACGCGCCTGTTCACGATGATTACGACCGCGCTGCGCGCCTACGTGGATCTGACGACGATCGAGCGCAGCCGCCGCGGACTCGCCGCGATCCTTGCGGAAACCGCCGAGCTGTTCAAGCTGCGCTCGCTGGCCAGCTTTCTCGCCGCGCTGCCGGACAGCCTGTGCCGCGTGCTCGCACTGACCGACGACAAGCTCGTCTGCTGGCGGAGCGAGGGGCAGCCGGTGGAAGCGGCGCAGATCGTGGCGGCGAGCGGCGGCTTTACCGCATGCCTCCATCAGCGGCTGGCGGAGATCACCGCAACCGATCTCCGCGATCGTTTGCAGGCGGCGTTTCGCCGCGGCGAGAGCCGGCATCAGCCGCGGCGATCGACCATCTTCCAGCGCACCCAGAGCCGGCACGAAGTGGTCATGCTGCTGGAGCACGACCGCGGTCTGTCGGACCTCGAGCAGGAGTTGGCGGCGTTGTTTTGTGCCGAGGCCGCCGTCGGCCTCGATAACATCTATCTGTTTGAGCAGTTGAAACGGAGCGAACAGGCGTCGGTTCTCGCGCTCGCCAAGTGCGCCGAATTCAAGGACGATACCACCGGCCGCCACGTGCTGCGCGTCTGCGGGTATACCCGCGCGCTGATCGCCGAATTGCGCCTGCGCGGTGACTTTGCCGGCAGCCTGACCGATGCGGTCGCCGAACTCGCCGGCCTTGCCAGCGTGCTGCACGATGTCGGCAAGGTCGGGATTCCCGATGCGATCCTCGGCAAACAGGACCGCCTCGACGACGGCGAGTTCAAGCGGATGCGGCAGCATCCGGAAATCGGCGAAAGCATCCTGAAGCAGGCGGCGGCGATGGTCGACGGCGCGACGTATCTCTCCGTCGGCGCCGAGATTGCCGCCGCCCACCATGAGCGGTTCGATGGGCAGGGATACCCGCGCCAACTGTCTGGCGAGGACATCCCGCTGGCGGCGCGGATCTTGAGTGTCGTCGATGTCTTCGATGCGTTGACGACGCGCCGACCCTACAAGGCGCCGTGGACGGTGGACGATGCCCTTCGCTTCCTCGAAGAGCAGGCGGGGTCACAGTTCGATCCCGTGGTCGTCCGCGCCTTCGTTGATGGGGTCAAGGGCGGGCGCATCCGCGTCGATGAAGGCGGCCTGCCCGACGTTCCGGTATCCCTGCACCCGTGCTTCGCCGAGTAGGCGGCGCACCCCCGGCCGGCGATCCGGATCCCCCCAACCCTGCGGAACGGTGGCGGCGTCCGCGGGCGGGTCAAACGCCGTCAGGCGTATAGACGGATCGGCTCGTCCACGCCGTAATGCAGCCGGCTGGCGAACGCGGAGGCGGCACGGGCCGCCGCATGGTAGCCGCCAGGGTAGCTGAAGGTCAGGCCGCCGGGCATGCGAAAGTACCAAAGGCCATAACCCCGCGGCTTCCGGCCATGACGTTGTTCGTAGGCGATTGTGCTGACGAAGAGGTTGCTGTTCATCGCTGTGCTCGCTATACGATATACAACTCACTCAAAACACGCATAAAGAGTAACAAATCCAGATTTACTTTGCAACCATGATTCGGTTAAGCGAGCAAGCGGGGGTTGAAAGTCGTTGATTTTGTGCCCATTTTTTCGTCTATATGGCACATTTGGGGGGTCGGGGGGCGTCAGATTCTGTCGGCTGATTCGCGCGACGGCGCCCCGGACCGGGGCTATGGGCCATGCAGCAGGCGACAGATGACCACCGAGGCGACGAGACCGACGGCGTCGGCAGCGAGGCCGGCAATGACCGCATGACGAAAGCGGATCACGCCGACGGCGCCGAAGTAGACGGCGATGACGTAAAATGTCGTTTCCGTCGAGGCTTGTATGGTGCTGACGAGATAGCCGGTGTAGCTGTCGGGGCCGATCGCCGGATCGTTGAGCAACGCCGCCAGGTAGGCGAAGGCGCCGGATCCGGAGAGGGCGCGCAACACCGCCATGATGAGGCCTTCCGGCGGCAGGCCAAGCGGCGCCGTCAAGCGGCCGAGCGGCATCAGCAGATGATCGACGGCGCCCGACGCCTTCAGCATGGCGATGGCGACGAGGATGGCGACGAGATAGGGAATGATCTTCACGGCGATGTCGAAGCCCTCGCGCGCGCCATCGACGAATGCCGCATAAACGGGAATGTTCCTCATCATGCCGTAGGCGAGAAAGCCGAAGATGAGGGTCGGGATGATCCAGGCGGCCAGTTGCTGGCCAAACAGGATCGTCAGCGGAATGAGGGCAACGACGGCGACGGCGGCGGCGATGCCGACCGCGGCGGGATACCCGGTTTCGACGCGTGTGCTCGTCCCCGCTTCGGCGTCATCGGGTTCATCGGCCATGGCTCCGTCGCCGGGTGCCGCCAGCGCCGCGCGCGCGTCAGCGCCGGGTGGCTTGGCGGGCCACCACTTGGCGCCGATGCGGGCGACGAGGATCGCGGTCACCGTTGAGCACAGGGTGGCGAACAGCGTCGTCGGCAGCACGCCAGCGGGGTCCGCAGATCCCGCCGCCGCACGCAGCGCAATCACCGATGTCGGCAGCAGCGTTATGCTCGCGGTGTTGATGGCGAGGAACAGGACCATCGCGTCGGTCGCGGTGGCAGGATCGGTTTCGCCCTGCTGCCGGTTCAACCGGTGCAACTGCTGCATGGCGCGGATGCCGAATGGCGTCGCCGCGTTGCCGAGCCCCAGCACGTTCGCCGACATGTTGAAAATCATCGCGCCCATCGCCGGATGGCCGGCGGGCACGCGGGGAAACAGCCGGAGCATCAGCGGCTGCAGCAGTCGGGCGACGGCGACGACGATGCCGGCGCGCTCGCCGACGCGCATCAGGCCGAGAAACAGAGCGAGGATGCCGATCAGCCCGATGGCGATCTTGACGCCGTCTGCGGCACTCTCAAGGCTGGCGCGCGCCAACGCCTCCATGGCGGACGTGCTGCCATCAAACAGCGCTTGCCCGGCGGCAAAGGCGTAGGCCGCCGCGATGATGGCGAAAAAAACCCGGTTCACAAGCGGCAGCGGCGGGAGTCTGAAAGCATGCAAGTCTCATGACACCGCCGGCGCAAGCGTCCCAACCAGCGCCGCCACAGTGCGCAACGCATCCCCTCGGGCGCTCCCCGTTGTCCCCGGAACCGCCCTCCCTTGGATCTCCTCGCCCGCTCAGCCCACCTTTTCGGCCGACTCCTCCACGTGCACCGGGGCTTCCGGCTCACCATAGCTGAGGACGCGAATCAACTGAAACAGCCGCTTGCGCACGGTCGGATCAGGAATCCGGAAATAATTATGCATCAATTCGAAAGCCTCGCGCGAGTTCATCGGGTTAAAGTCGAACGTTGGCGCTGCCGAATCGGCAAGGCCATACGCCGGCATGGAACCGCGCTCCTCGCCGAGTTGCGAGATGAGGCCGTCGAAAAAGAACGAAACATCGACGTTCAGCGCCTTCGCAATCTTGAAGAGATTACTCGCGCCGACCCGATTCGTCCCGCTTTCGTATTTCTGGATCTGCTGAAACGTAACGCCGATTGACTGTCCCAGTTTGGTCTGGCTGATCCTTAGGCCGACGCGTCGGCCGCGTATGCGCGTACCGACATGGCGATCTATGGGATCCGGGCCGTCTTCTGGCATAGGCTTTTTCATGATGTTCATGGTACGCCAAATTGTGGCTTGTTGTCGAGGTTCGCACGATCGTCCGGCATCCAATCCCAGGAATACCGGGGCGCAATGCCGTTTCGCTTCACCTCCCCCTTCTGTAATAAAGATTGTTATTCGGTTTGTCACCCCCCAATGCCGTGTAATTTGGCGGAGCGGCTCGACCGGCGCCTGTTCACTGACGGGATCGCAGCGGTCGACCGGGGGCAATGCGGCGATGGTTGGTCTTGACTTGGCCGTTCGGCATCTTTAGCTTGCGCCCTCTAATTGTCGAGCCGGGAACGGGGGTGTCGAAATGACGCCCGGCCGCTCTCGGCTTTTTTGATGCTGATTGGAAGTTTCGCGTGTTCGAGGGCCTGAGCGATCGCCTGGGTGGGATCTTCGACCGCTTGCGCAGACGCGGAGCGCTGAGCGAAGACGACGTCAACGAAGCCTTGCGGGAGGTGCGCGTCGCCCTGCTGGAGGCCGATGTCGCGCTGCCGGTCGTCAAGGATTTCGTTGCCAGCGTGCGCGAACGGGCCATCGGTCACGAGGTGCTGCGGTCCGTGACGCCGGCGCAAATGGTCGTCAAGATCGTTCACGACCACCTGATCGCGATGCTGCGCGGCGACGAGGAGGACGAGAAGCTGCGGGCTGCCACCGGCAGCGGCCTCAACCTCGCTGGTGCGGCGCCGGTGCCGGTGCTCATCGTTGGACTGCAGGGGTCCGGCAAAACCACCACCGCCGCGAAACTCGCGGCGCGCATGAAAAAGCGGGAGCGCCGGCGGGTGCTGATGGCCTCCCTCGACGTGTACCGGCCTGCGGCGCAACAGCAGCTGGCGCTGCTGGGACAACAGACGGATACGGCGGTGCTCGACATCGTCGCCGGCGAAGCCCCCCTTGCCATCGCCGAACGGGCGTTGGACACCGCGCGCAAGCAGGGCTTCGACGTGTTGATCCTCGATACGGCCGGCCGGTTGCACCTCGACGAGGCGATGATGGACGAGGCGGCGGCGGTCAAGGCCTGTGTGCGGCCCGTCGAAACCCTGCTGGTCGCCGATGCGCTGACCGGGCAGGATGCGGTGACGGTGGCGCGCAGCTTTCACGAACGGGTCGGCGTCTCCGGCATCGTGCTGACCCGCGTCGATGGCGACTCGCGGGGCGGCGCGGCACTGTCGATGCGTGCGGTCACCGGCTGTCCCATCCGCCTCATCGGTGTCGGCGAGAAGATCGACGCGCTGGAGACGTTTCAGCCGGACCGGATCGCCGGACGGATCCTCGGCATGGGCGACGTCGTCGGTCTGGTGGAGCGGGCGGCGGAAGTCATCGAGCACGAAGACGCCGAGAAGCTGGCGCGCAAGGTGATGGAGGGCCAGTTCACGCTGGACGACATGGCGAACCAGTTCCGGCAGTTGCGCAAGATCGGCGACGTGAAGGGGTTGCTCGGGATGATCCCCGGCATCGCCAAGGCGAAGAAGCAGATCGAAGATGCAAACATCGACGATCGGATGATTGCCCGCCAGGAAGCGATCATCCTGTCGATGACGGCCAAGGAGCGGCGGAACCCGAGGCTGCTGAACGGCTCGCGCCGCCGTCGCATTGCTGCCGGGTCCGGTACGACGGTCCAGGATGTCAACCGGCTGCTCAAACAGCACCAGCAGATGTCTGAGATGATGAAGAAGGTTGGCAAACTCGGAAAACGCGGCTTGTTGGGCGGGCGGCTGCCGCCCGGCCTGTTGCCGCCGATGCCGCCCCGTTAGCGCGGCGTTTCCCCTAGACGGTTCATCACACGAGCGAGGAAGCAGACGAGCCATGGCATTGCGGATCAGACTGGCGCGGGGCGGCACAAAGAAACGCCCGTTTTATCGGGTGGTAGTGAGCGATTCGCGCAGCCCGCGCGACGGCCGCTTTATCGAAATTCTCGGCACCTACAATCCGATGCTGGAACACGAACACCCCGATCGGGTGCGGCTGCAGAGCGAGCGGATCCGCCACTGGCTCGGTGTCGGTGCCACCGCCACGGATCGCGTCGCTCGCGTGTGCGCCGCGCAGGGGCTGATGGAGCCGCCGGCGCGCTGGCAGCAAACCCTCAAGCCGCAGCCGAAGAAGAAGGCGCAGGAACGGATGAAGGCGGCCGCAGAGGCGGCTGGCGCCTAGCGTGCAGGTGAGAGACACCGGCATGGCGAGCGGCGATGAGGGCTCAGCACGGATGGTCTGCTTAGGCGTCATCGCCGGCGCGCGCGGCCTCAACGGCGAGGTGAGGGTTCGCAGCTTCACCGGCGAGCCGGCAGCCATTGCCAGCTACGGGCGGCTGACCGATGCCGCGCGAACGCGCCGGTTCCGGCTCACGGTGCGGGCCTGCCGGCGGGACGAGGTGATCGCCGCCATCGACGGCGTCACCGGCCGCAGCGATGCGGAAGCGCTGCGCGGGCTGCACCTGTTCGTGGAGCGCTCGGCGCTGCCGGCGCCGGCGGCGGACGAATTCTACATCGCGGATCTGATCGGCCTGACCGCCGATCTGCGGGACGCCGGCGGGGCCCTGGTCACGGCGGCGTTCGGACGGGTGCGCGACGTGGTCGACGTCGGCGGCGGACCTCTGCTCGACATCGTTCGGCCGTCCGGCGAGGACCTGCTGGTGCCGTTCAGCCGCGCCGCCGTTCCCGTCGTCGACCTTGCGGCGGGCCGCATCGCGATCGCCGAACTGCCGGGGCTGATTTCGGCCGATGGCGATGGCGAGCCGGTTGCGGCCTCCCGGCTGGCGGAGGCCGGGTGACCGCCATGCCCTGGCAGGCCGTCGTCCTCACCCTTTTCCCCGGCATGTTTCCCGGCCCGCTGGCCTTTGCCCTGGCGGGCAAGGCGCTCGCCGCAGGCCACTGGGCACTGTCGGCGATGGATATCCGGACGTATGCCGACGACCGCTACGGCGCCGTTGATGATGCGCCGTTTGGCGGCGGCCCGGGCATGGTGATGCGGCCCGACGTGGTGGACGCGGCCGTCAGCGACGCGGTCGGCCGCTTTCCGGGGCTGCCGCTCGTCTATCTGACACCGCGCGGCCGCCGGCTCGAACAGGCCGACGTGCGCGAGCTTGCCGGCGGCGCCGGGATGATCCTTCTGTGCGGGCACTACGAGGGCGTCGACGAGCGGATCGTCGATGCGTGGCGGCCGCGGGAGGTTAGCGTCGGTGATTTCGTCCTTTCCGGCGGCGAACCGGCGGCCTTCGTGCTCCTCGATGCCTGCCTGCGCTTGCGACCGGGGGTGGTTGGCGAGGCCGGATCGCTGCTCGATGAAAGTTTTGAAAACGGCCTGCTGGAGTATCCCCATTATACCCGGCCGCGCCTGTGGGCCGGGCGCGACGTGCCGGAGATCCTGCTGTCCGGTCATCACCGCCGCATTGCCGAATGGCGGCTGGCGGAAGCGGAACGGATCACGCGCGAACGCCGGCCCGATCTTTGGCAGCGCTACGTTCACACCCGGCGCCCCACCGTGGCGGCGTCGAAGGCACAACCCCATGACAATGAAGGTGGGTGGCGATGAACATCATCGAGCAGTTCGAGCAGGAGCAGATCCGTAAGCTGGCAGCGAAGCGAGCGGTGCCGTTCTTCGCGCCGGGCGATACGCTGCGGGTCAAGGTCAAGGTCGTCGAGGGCACCCGGGAACGCCTGCAGGCGTTTGAGGGTGTGTGCATCGCCCGCCGCAACCGCGGCCTCAATTCCTCGTTCACCGTCCGCAAGATCTCCTACGGCGAGGGCGTTGAGCGGGTGTTCCCGCTCTACTCGCCCAACGTCGCCGAGATCGAGGTGATCCGTCGTGGCGACGTCCGCCGCGCGAAGCTGTATTATCTGCGCTCGCGCCGCGGCAAGAGTGCGCGCATCTCGGAAAAGACCGACGGCTACGCCGCCAAGATCGACGCCATGGAGCGGGAAGCGGCGCAGCAGGAAAAGCTCGCCGCGCAGCAGGAGCGTGCGGCGGCCGCGCGCGAGGCCAAGGAGGCGGCGGAGTCCGCGGCCGGGCCCGCCTGATCCGCGCAAGCCCCCGACCTCGCTGGCGATCGCAAGAGACCGTATAGAGACCGTAAGGACCCCGAAGGATGCAGGGCCCGAAGACACTGTTCGACAAAATCTGGGTCAGTCACCTCGTCGATCGTCAGGACGACGGCACCTGTCTGATCTACATCGATCGCCATCTCGTGCACGAGGTGACCAGCCCGCAAGCCTTCGAGGGATTGGCCAGCGCTGGCCGGCGGGTGCGCCGGCCGGACGCCACCCTGGCGGTCGCCGATCACAACGTGCCGACGACCGACCGTTCCGTCGCGATCGCCGATGAGGAGTCACGGTTGCAGGTCGACACGCTGGCGGATAACGCCAGCCGCTTTGGCATCACCTACTTTCCGATGTCGGATGTCCGCCAGGGCATCGTCCACATCATCGGTCCGGAGCAAGGGTTCACGCTGCCGGGCATGACCATCGTCTGCGGCGATTCTCACACCTCCACCCACGGCGCGTTCGGCGCCCTCGCCTTCGGCATCGGCACGTCGGAGGTGGAGCACGTGCTGGCGACGCAAACGCTGCTGCAATCGCCGGCAAAGAACATGCGCGTGCGCGTTGACGGGACGCTGCCGCTCGGCGTCACCGCAAAGGACGTGATTCTTGCCATCATCGGCAAGCTTGGCACCGCCGGTGGCACCGGTTACGTGATCGAGTACGCGGGCGAGGTGATCCGGTCGCTGTCGATGGAAGGGCGGATGACGGTGTGCAACATGTCGATCGAGGCCGGGGCACGCGCCGGTCTGATCGCCCCCGACGAGACGACGTTCGCCTACCTGGAGGGCCGGCCGATGGCGCCGAAGGGCGAAGCGTGGCGGCAAGCCGTCGCCTATTGGCGGACGCTGCCGTCCGATCCGGGCGCCACCTACGATCGGGAGATCCAGCTCGACGCGGCGGCGATCCCGCCACTGGTCACCTGGGGGACCAGTCCCGAGGACGTCGTGCCGATCACCGGCCACGTTCCCGATCCCAGCACTGCCGCGACAGCAGTCAAGCGCGAGGCGATGCAGCGCGCTCTCGATTACATGGGGTTGGCACCGGGCACACCGATGCGAGAGATCGCCGTCGACCGGGTGTTCATCGGGTCATGCACCAATGGCCGCATCGAGGACCTGCGCGCCGCGGCGGCGATCGCGAAGGGGCGGCGGATTGCCGAAGGCGTCGGCGCGATGGTCGTTCCGGGCTCTGGCCTGGTCAAGCGCCAGGCGGAGGCTGAAGGCCTCGACCGGATTTTCATGGAGGCGGGATTCGAGTGGCGTGAGCCTGGCTGCTCCATGTGCCTTGCCATGAACGCGGACCGGCTTGAGCCGGGCGAGCGCTGCGCGTCCACATCCAACCGCAACTTCGAGGGCCGTCAGGGCCGGGGCGGCCGCACCCATCTGGTCAGCCCGGCGATGGCGGCGGCGGCGGCGATCACCGGTCGTCTGACCGATGTCCGCGATCTGACCTGAGCCCCATCCGGCGCATCTCGGCATCGACGAGGGATCCATGGAAAACTTCGGCCGCCTGAACGGCATCGCGGCGCCTCTGCCGATGATCAACGTCGATACCGACATGATCATCCCCAAGCAGTTCCTGAAGACGATCAAGCGCTCCGGGCTCGGCTCCGGGCTGTTTTACGAACTCCGGTACGATCCATCGGGCGCACGCAATGCCGATTTCATTCTGCACCGACCGCCATACGATCGGGCCTGCATTCTTGTTACCGGCGAAAATTTCGGCTGCGGTTCCTCGCGAGAGCATGCGCCATGGGCGCTCCTCGATTTCGGCATCCGCTGCGTGATCGCCCCGTCGTTCGCCGACATCTTTTTCAACAACTGCTTCAAGAACGGCATTCTGCCCATCGTGCTGCCGGCGCAGCAGGTTGACCAGGTGATGGCCGCCGCCGTCGCCGCGGAGCCGGTGACCATCGATCTGCGGGCGCAGACGATCACGCTGGCCGACGGCCGGTCGCTGCCTTTCACCATCGATCCGTTCCGCAAGGCCTGTCTGCTGGACGGCCTCGACGAAATCGGCCTCACGCTGCAAAAGGCGCCAACCATCGCCGCGTTCGAGGCTCGGCAGCGGGCGGCATGCCCCTGGCTGTATGGATAGGCGGAACTGCGGACGAGCGTCCGGCCGGCGGATGCTCCGAGATCGGGTGTGAATGGACATGGTGGGACGCTTCAAGCTGCTGGTGCTGCCGGGCGACGGGATTGGCCCCGAGGTGATGGGAGAGGTCTGGCGCATCATCGACTGGTTGGAGAAGCGTCGCGGTCTGCAACTCGAAATCAGCGAGGGACGCGTTGGTGGCGCCGCGATCGATGCCGACGGCGTGCCACTGACGGACGGCACCATGGCGCAGGCGCTGTCCGTCGATGCGGTGCTGCTGGGCGCCGTCGGCGGCCCGAAATGGGACCGCCTGCCGTTTGCCCAGAAGCCGGAGCGCGGCCTGCTGCGGCTGCGCAAGGAGATGGCGCTGTTCGCCAACCTGCGCCCCGCCATCGTCTTCGAGGCCCTTGTCGACGCCTCACCGCTGAAGTCGGACATCATTCGCGGTCTCGACCTGATGATCGTGCGCGAGTTGACCGGCGGCGTCTACTTCGGCGAGCCGCGCGGGATCGAGACGCTGGCCGACGGCAGCCGCCGCGGCATCAACACCCAGGTCTACACGACCGAGGAGATCCGCCGTATCGCGCGGGTGGCCTTCGAGCTGGCAGCGAAGCGCCAGCGCCGGGTCTGCTCGGCGGAAAAATCCAATGTCATGGAATCGGGCGTGCTGTGGCGGGAAGAGGTGCAGTGGGTCCACGACCAGGAGTTCCCGGACATCGAACTGACCCACATGTACGCCGACAACTGCGCCATGCAGCTCGTCCGCAACCCGGGCCAATTCGACGTCATCGTCACCGACAACCTGTTCGGCGACATCCTGTCGGACGAGGCGGCGATGCTCACCGGTTCGCTGGGCATGCTGCCGTCCGCCTCCCTCGGCGCGCCGGCTGCCGACGGGCGGCGGCGGGCGCTGTATGAGCCGGTGCACGGCTCGGCGCCGGATATTGCCGGCAAGGGGATCGCCAACCCGCTGGCGGTCATTCTCAGCTTGGCGATGTGCCTGAGATACTCGTTCGACCGCGGCGCCGAGGCGCTGCTGATCGAAACGGCGGTCCGCCAAGTGCTTGATGGCGGCATGCGCACCGCCGACCTGATGCAGCCGGGCCGCGCCCGCGTTTCGACACGGGTGATGGGGGAATCGATCCTGCGCGCCCTCGACAAGGCTGGCGGCTAGGGGCTTTCTGCCACAGCCGTGGCAAATTTGGGCGCTGGCCGCTTGTAATCTCCGATCCCCATCGCTACCAGATGGAATGCGGGGGGCTGCCCGTTGAAAGGGTGGCCGCCAAGGTCCTCTCGGTACGGAGATCACGGTCCCATGGGGTATCGCGTAGCTGTTGTCGGGGCCACCGGCAACGTCGGCCGGCAGATGCTGGAAATCCTTGATGAGCGCGCGTTTCCGGTCAAGGACGTGGTGGCGCTGGCCTCCGAACGGTCGGTCGGCCGCGAGGTTTCCTTCGGCGACAGGGGAACCTTGAAGGTCCACGATCTTGCCACCTTCGATTTTCGCGGCGTCGACATCGTGCTGTCATCGCCGGGGGCGAAGATCTCCGCTCAGCACAGTCCGCGCGCCGGCGCCGCCGGGGCGGTGGTGATCGATAACACCAGCCATTTCCGCATGGATCCCGATGTGCCGCTGGTGGTGCCCGAAGTTAACCCCCATGCCATCGCCGGCTATGGCAAGCGCAACATCATCGCCAACCCCAATTGCTCGACGATCCAGATGGTGGTGGCGTTGAAGCCGCTGCATGATCTGGCGCGCATCCGCCGGGTTGTCGTTGCCACCTATCAGTCGGTTTCCGGCGCCGGCAAGGAGGCGATGGACGAGTTGTTCGAGCAGACCCGGGGCATTTACGTTAACGAGCCGGCGCAGAAGTATCAAAAAAAGTTCACCAAGCAGATTGCCTTCAACGTCATTCCCCACATCGACATCTTCATGGATGGCGGCGCCACCAAGGAAGAATGGAAGATGACGGCGGAGACGAAGAAGATCCTCGATCCCGATATCGACGTCATCGCCACCTGCGTGCGCGTGCCCGTGTTCATCGGCCACGCGGAGGCGATCACCGTCGAGTTCGAGCGGCCGATCAGCGAGGACGCGGCGCGTCAAGCCCTCGCGGATGCGGAGGGCGTCAGCGTCATCGACTATCGTGCGAATGAGGGTTACGTCACGCCCGTGGAATGCGTTGGCGAGGACGCCGTGTATATCAGCCGCCTGCGCAAGGATCCCACCGTCGCCAACGGACTGGCGTTCTGGTGCGTATCGGACAACCTGCGCAAGGGCGCGGCGCTGAACGCGGTGCAGATCGCCGAGGAACTGGCGCGCGAATACCTGAAGGAGCGCATCGAGGTCTAGTGGCGGCGGCGGCGCGCCCTTGGCGTGCCGCCGGATCGCCGCCGCGCGAGATCGCCGGCCGTCAGTTCTTCGACTTGTCGACCAGCTTGTTCTTGGCGATCCACGGCATCATGCCGCGCAGCCGCTCGCCGACCGCCTCGATCGGATGCTCCGCTGCCCGCCGCCGCAGCGCCTTGAAGCTGGGTTGCCCGGCGGCGTTCTCCAGCATCCATTCCTTGGCGAAACGGCCCGACTGGATATCGTCGAGGATCTCCTTCATCCGCTGTTTGACCGAGGGGTCAATGAGCCGTGGCCCGCGCGTGTAATCTCCGAATTCCGCGGTGTTGGAGATCGAGTAGCGCATGTTGGCGATGCCGCCCTCGTAGATCAGGTCGACGATCAGCTTGACCTCGTGCAGGCATTCGAAATACGCCATCTCAGGGGCATAGCCCGCTTCAATCAGCGTTTCATAGCCGGCAAGGATCAGCGAAGTGAGGCCGCCGCACAGCACCGACTGCTCACCGAACAGATCGGTCTCGCATTCTTCGCGGAACGTCGTCTCGATGATGCCGGACCGGCCAGCGCCGAGCCCCGAGGCGTAGGACAGCGCCAGTTCGAGGGCGTTGCCACTGGCGTTCTGGGCGATCGCCACCAGTGCCGGCACGCCCGCTCCGCGCAGGTATTCGGAGCGCACCGTGTGCCCCGGCCCCTTCGGTGCGACCATGAACACGTCGAGATCGGGCCGCGGCTCGATCAAGCGGAAATGGATGTTGAAGCCGTGGGCAAAGGCGAGCGCGGCACCGTCCTTCAGTCGTGTGGCGAGGTGGTCCTGGTACAGCTTGGCCTGCAACTCATCGGGGGTGAGGATCATCACCACGTCGGCCCAGGCGCCCGCCTCGTCGGGGGAGACCACCTTGAGCCCGGCGCCCTCCGCCTTGGCGACGGACGCCGATCCGGGGCGCAGGGCGACAACGATATCGCCGACACCGGCATCCCGGAGGTTGAGGGCGTGGGCGTGGCCTTGGCTGCCGTAGCCGACGACGGCGACTTTCTTGCCTTTGATCAGGCTCAGGTCCGCATCCTGATCGTAATAAACGCGCATGACTTCCTCCCGTTCTGGTTCTCGGGGATCAGGGCCCCGATGGCGAACGCCCCTATAGCGAATAAAGGTGCGTCACCAGCCAGCCGATCCGCGGCTGATGGCCGCCACGCCGGTGCGTGCCAGATCGACGAGCCCGAGTGGTTGCATCAGCTTGATGAACGCTTCCAGTTTTTCCGTGCGGCCGACGATCTCGAAGACGAAGGACTCGTTGGTCGAATCGACGACGCGGGCGCGGAAAATGTCGGCGATGCGCAGGGCTTCAACGCGCTTCTCGCCGGTGCCCTGCACCTTGATCAGCGCCATCTCCCGCTCGACGTGCGGCCCCTCGACGGTCAGGTCGCTGACCCGGTGCACCGGGACCAGGCGGCCCAGTTGCGCCTTGATCTGCTCGATCACCTGCGGGGTGCCGGAGGTGACGACGGTGATGCGCGACCGCCGCGCGGCAGGATCGGTTTCGGCGACGGTGAGGCTTTCGATGTTGTAACCGCGGCCGGAAAACAGGCCGATGACCCGCGCAAGCACCCCCGGTTCGTTGTCGACGAAGACGGACAGGGTATGCGTTTCCAGGGGCACTGGTTCAGGCATGATGTAAGGCTCCGCAAGCGGATGAGGGCGGGTAGGGACGCCGGCGAGGGCGAGACCCCGAAAAGCAACCGATGAGCAGCGTGGCGCGGCGCCTTAACGCGGCGCCGGGCCGGCTGTCAAGCGGTTATGTCCTTATACGAGGACCATGCCCTCTTCGGAAATCGGCCGTTCCGCCTTATCGGCGGGACCCAGCAACATTTCATTGTGAGCGGCGCCGGACGGGATCATCGGGAAGCAGTTCTCCGCCTTGTCGACGCGGATGTCGGCGATCACCGCCTTCGGCACGCGGATCATCTCGCGGATCACGTCGTCGAGGTCGTCCGGCTTCTCGGCGCGCAGACCAACGGCGCCAAAGGCTTCCGCGAGCTTCACGAAATCGGGCAGCGAATCCATGTAGCTCTCCGAATACCGGCCGCCGTGCAGCAGTTCCTGCCACTGCCGCACCATGCCCATGTATTCATTGTTCAGGATGAACACCTTGACCGGCAGCCGATACTGGCTGATCGTCGACATCTCCTGGATGTTCATCATGATCGACGCTTCGCCGGCGATGTCGATGACGAGGGCGTCCGGGTTCGCCACCTGCACGCCCATCGCCGACGGCAGGCCGTAGCCCATCGTGCCGAGGCCGCCGGAGGTCAGCCAGCGATTGGGCTTCTCGAACCCATAGAACTGCGCCGCCCACATCTGGTGTTGGCCGACCTCGGTGGTGATGAAGCAGTTCTGGTGATCGCGGGTCAGTTCGAACAGCCGCTTGATCGCCTGCTGCGGCTTGATGATGTCCTTGGAATGATGGAACGCGAGGCAATCACGGGCCTTCCATTGATCGATCTGCCGCCACCAGTCCTTGAGGGCCTTCTTGTCCGAGTGGTAGCCTTTGGCTTGCCAGATCTCGATCATTTCTTCGAGGACATGCGTCACATCGCCAACAATGCCGATGTCGACAAGCACGTTCTTGTTGATCGACGACGGGTCGATATCGACGTGGATCTTGCGGGAACCCGGTGAGAAGGCGTTGAGACGGCCCGTCACCCGGTCGTCAAAGCGCGAGCCGATGGCGATCATCACATCGCAGCCGTGCATGGCAAGATTGGCCTCGTAGGTGCCATGCATGCCGAGCATGCCGAGGAACTGCGGGTGGCTGGCCGGCACGGCGCCGAGACCCATCAGTGTCAGCGTCACCGGGTAGCCGGTCATCTCGACAAAGCGCGTCATCAGTTCGGACGCGCGAGGCCCGGAGTTGATGATGCCGCCGCCACCGTAGAAGATGGGCCGCTTCGCGGCCGCGATCATATCGACCGCTTGCTCGATCAGCGAACGCTCGCCCTTGACCCGCGGCTGGTAGGTGCGGTGCTGGATATCTCCCGGCGGGATATAGGGCCCCATGCCGAGCGAAACGTCCTTCGGCAAGTCGATGAGGACCGGACCGGGCCGGCCGCTGCGCGCCACGTAAAAGGCTTCATGCACGACGCGCGCCAAGTCGGCGGTCGATTTCACCAGATAGTTGTGCTTTGTGCATGGCCGCGTAATGCCGGTGGTATCGCACTCCTGGAAGGCGTCATTGCCGATCAGGTGTGTCGGCACCTGGCCGCAGATGCAAACGATCGGCACGCTGTCCATCAGCGCATCGGTCAACCCGGTGACGGCATTGGTGGCGCCGGGGCCGGAGGTGACAAAGACGACCCCAACCTTGCCGGTGGAGCGGGCATAGCCTTCGGCGGCGTGGACGGCGCCGCCTTCCTGCCTGACAAGGATATGGCGGATCTGGTTCTGCTGATACAGTTCGTCGTATACAGGAAGGATGGCGCCGCCCGGGTAGCCGAATACATCCTTGACGCCTTGATCAATCAGCGCCTGGATCAGAATCTTCGCTCCTGTAAACTGCTCGTACGCCATCCTGTTTTTCTCCATCGATTGGCTGTGTGCCATGACTGCGATGCGAAAGCCGTGCTGAAAATTGGACGAACACTCCCGCCACGGACCGCACGTTCATCCGTGCCCGGCACACAATCGGCAAGCTAGTGGCTCAGCCGGACAAAATCAATAGCTGCTGGCGAATAAACGAACGAATTTGTGCACCGCTCCTTTCCGAATATTGCTCATTGAACAGGGTCGCGCCGATCATCTGGTGGCGCCGAGCGCCTTCATCGCCGGCAATGTCGGGTCCAGCCGCAAGTCCAGCAGCGCACGGACCTCGGCGACGGCGCCGCTGTCGATCATCGCGTCGAAGCGGTGATCGAGGATCGAGGCCAGCGGCGGGCGCGCGGGCAACAGCGCGACGGCGAGCACGGGCCCGTTCAACGGCGGTACCGGTGGCGCCATCCGCTGCCAAGCGGAGACGGTGCGGCCGGTAGCCGCCGCCACTTCGTAGGCGCGGATGAGCCGCTGGCGGCGGGCTGCCGCCTCGGCATCGAGACGGGACAAGCGGCGACGAAACTCGGCCTCTCCCAGATCGGCGAAGAGGGTCCGCGCCTCGGCGCGGACGTCCGCCGGGATCGGCGGCATCGGCGACAGGCCCTGCCGCAGCGCTCTCAGGTACAGTCCCGAGCCGCCGACGATGATCGGCGTTCGGCCGCCGCCACGGGCCGTTTCGATTTCGGCGAGCGCTCGCCCCAACCAGTCGGCGACGCAGCCGGCCTCCGCTGCCGGCAAGATGCCATACAGGCGGTGCGGAACCCGCGCTTCATCGGTGGGCGATGGGCGCGCCGTCAGGATCCGCAATTCGCGATACAGCTGCATGCTGTCGGCGTTGATGATGACGCCATTCGTGGCCTCGGCAACATCGATCGCCAGCGCCGACTTGCCGCTGCCGCTGGGACCGGCGATGATCAGCGGCAGCGGGCGGTCCGCCCCGGTCCTCATCGAAAGGACCCACTCCTCGCCGATGAGGCTGGGCGATTACGGCGGCGACAGTCGGCCAGACACCGGGGGAACGGCACGCGCTCATGGCTATGGCTGCGGCGGACGATTTCTGCATTGTCACGTTGAACACCTGGAAGGCGTCGGGCGACTATCGGCGGCGGCTGACCTTGATGGCCGACGGCCTGCGGGCGCTCGCTCCCGATATCGTGCTGCTGCAGGAGGCAATCGCCGCGCCAGCGGTGGCGGTGGACACCGGCGAGCACCTCGCAAGGCATCTCGGCTTTTCTCACCTCCATCACCCGGCGCGAGCGAAACGGCGGGTCGTCCTCGGCCATCGGATGTTCTCGACGACCGGTCTCTCCCTGCTCAGCCGCTGGCCAATTGTTCGCACGCGCGCGGTCACGCTGCCAGCGGATCCCCATGACGGGGAGCGGATCGCGCAAATCGCCACGCTGACCGGCCCGTTTGGCGCGCTGATCATCGTCAATGTCAACCTGACGCCGCTCGCCGGGGCGGATCTCCTGCGCCAGCGCCAACTCGATGCCGTCATGCAGGCATTCCAAGGCTGGCCGCTCGGTGATGCCGCGATCTTCGGCGGCGACTTTGGCTGCGAGCCGCACAGTCCGCCGCTATCGTGGCTGCGGTCCGCCAGCGGCGTCGTCGCCGAGGATGCCTGGCATGCGGCGGGCGGGCCGCAGCCGACGCTGACCACCGTCGATGGCCGCCATCCCGGGCGCCGCTGCGTCGATCACCTGTTCATCATGACGCAGCGGCCGCCACGCACGGCGCAATGGTCGAGTGCAGCCCGGGTTCTCGACGCCCGCGATCCCGTCAGCGACACCTATGCCAGTGACCATTTCGGCGTCTGCGGGCGCGTCACCTGGCTGCCGTGAGCGCGGCTGCCTCAGGTGGCCTCGCCGAGCGGTAGTGACAACAGGCCGTCGGCGAGCTTGGGCTCAAACCAGGTGGACTTGGGCGGCATCACCTGGCCGGCGTCGGCGACGGCGATGACATCGGCGAAAGCGGTCGGAAACAGGCTGAACGCCGCCGCCGCTTCGCCCGAGCGAACGCGCCGCTCCAGCTCGCCGAGCCCACGGCCGCCGCCGACGAATTCGATGCGGGGATCGGTGCGTTCATCGCCGATGCCGAGAATCGGACGCAGCAGGCACGCGCTCAACTGCGTCACATCGAGCCTGGCAACGGGCGCCGCCGAGGCGGCGGGCAACGCCTTCAGCTCCAACCGGTACCAGCGTTCGCCAACGAACAGTCCATAGACACCGCGTCGTTCGGGCGCCACCGGCGCAGCGGCAGGGGCAATGGCAAACGCATCACCGCAGCGATCAAGGAACGCCTCGGCCGAAAGCCCGCCCAGGTCTTTGACGAGACGATGATAGCCGAGGATGCGCAACCGATCGGCGGGAAACGCCACGGTCAGGAAATGGCCGTCACCGGCGCCGAACTCCCGGAATACGCGCGCGCCGGCTGCCGAGCGATGATGGCCGTCGGCGATGTAGAGGGCTTCGAATCGCGCCAGCACCGCCTTGAGGGCGGCGACGCGACTGGAATCGCCGATACGCCAGATGCGATGGCGGGTCCCATCATCGGTGACGGCATCGGCATCGGCATCGGCGGTCTCGGCGATGGCGTCGGCGAGGAGCGCCGCCAACGTTGGCTCCGGCGGGTAGGCGGTCAGCACCGGGCCGGTATGGGCCGCGACCGCCAGGATCTGCCGCGTGCGGTCCATCTCCTTGTCCGGGCGCGTGTGCTCGTGCCGGCGCACATGGTTGCTCTCGTACGCGGCGACCGTCGCGGCGCCGGCGATGCCGGTTTGGCTGTGCCCGTCGGCGGCATCCATACGGTAGGCGTAATAGCCAGGCGTCTCGTCCTTAACCAGCGTGCCGCTGTCCCGCAGCGCCGCGAAGGCGGCTGCCGCCTGCCCGTACACCGCTGGCGCGTACGGATCGGTGGCGTCCGGCAGATCGATCTCCGCCCGTGAGACGTGCAGGAAGCTGAGCGGCCGGCCGGCGGCCGCGGCCCGTGCCTCCGCAAAGCTGATGACGTCATACGGTCGGGCGATGACATCCGCCGCCCGATCCGGCCGCGGCCGGATCGCGGCAAACGGTTCCAGCAAGGGTGCAGCCATCGGCGTCAGCCACGGTCGATGCGGATGGCGATGAAGCGCATGCCCGAATCGCTCTCGATCAGAACGAGCAGCGATCGCTGGCCGGCGGTTTTTGCCGCATTGAGCTTGTCCATCAGCTGCGATGGCTGGTCGACCTTTTCCTTGCTGACCTGAACGATGACGTCGCCCGCCTTGATGCCTTCGGCGGCGGCGGTGCCGGCCGGATCGACCTGGGTGACGACAAGGCCCTGGACATCGCCGCTGATCCCGAACGTCTGCCGCAGCTTGTCGTCGATCGCCGCGACGGAGATGCCGAGGGCGGCCACCTTTTCGGCGCCGCGCGCCCCCTCCGGCTTAACGGGAGCGGTCGCGGCCTTGGTTTCCTCATCCTCCATGGTGCCAACCTTGACGCGAACGGTCATCTCGCGGTTCTCACGCCAGAGCTTCACGTCGACGGTCTTGCCCACCTCCGTCTCGGCAACCAGCCGCGGCAGTCCGCGCATCTGATCCACCGTCTTGCCGTCAAACTCGATGATCACGTCACCGGGGCGAATGTTCGCCGCCTGAGCCGGCCCGCCGTCCATGACGCTGGCGACAAGGGCGCCGTGGGCGCCTTTCAACCCCAGGGTTTCGGCGATTTCGTCGGTCACCCCCTGAATGCGCACGCCGAGCCAGCCGCGCCGCACCTGGCCGTGCTGGATCAGCTGGTCGATCACCGGCTTGGCGCCGTTGACGGGGATGGCGAAACCAATGCCGACGCTGCCGCCCGATGGGGAAAAGATGGCGGTATTGATGCCGACCACCTCGCCGGCGAGGTTGAACATCGGCCCGCCGGAGTTGCCGCGGTTGATGGATGCGTCGGTCTGGATGAAGTCGTCATAGAGGCCGGCGTTGATGTCGCGGCCGCGTGCCGAGATGATGCCGGCGGTGACGGTGCCGCCAAAGCCGAACGGATTGCCGATGGCGATGACCCAGTCGCCGACCCGCACCTGGTCGGAGTTGCCGAAGCGGACGGCCCGCAGCTTTTGCGTCGGCTCGATCTTCAGCACCGCGATGTCCGTCTTCGGATCGCGGCCGACCACCCGCGCCGGCAGCCGTGTCTCGTCGGCGAGAATGACGGAAATCTCGTCGGCGTCGGCGATGACGTGGTTGTTGGTCACCACATGGCCGGAGGTGTCGACGACAAAGCCGGAGCCGAGCGAGGTGGCTCGCCGCTGGCGCTGCCGCGGCTGCCCTCGTTCCATGAACTCCTTGAAGAACTCCTCGAACGGCGAGCCCGGCGGCAGAACCGGCACCTCAATGCCGGTATTTCCTTCGACCACTTGCGTCGTCGAGATGTTAACCACCGATGGTAACAGCTGCTCGGCGAGATCGGCGAAGGTGTCCGGGGCGGTCTTGGCGCCGGCCGGCGCCGTGGTGGCGAACCCGACCGCCAACGCCAGGACTGTCGCCAACACGGCATGGCGTCGACCGCGCGTCACGGTGTCGGCACCGGCATCGCGTTGCCCGGGGCGGTTCGCGTCGGGGCGAACGACACGGCTCATGGCGAGCGTCTCCTGAGTTGAAACCTGCTTTCTGCTATACGAAGGCAAGGCGGTGAGCAACCGCCTCATGGCAGCGCCTCGCCGTAATGGCGCGCCGCCGATGCCCTTGGCGGAGGGAGTGGCTTCTGGCCAAGGGCATCAGCACGTCATCGCGGTGCCTGAGCCGCCCGCGTTTCGGCGCCCGGTGCCGCCGTGAGCGGCGCGCCTTCCTGGCTCAGGAAGAAGCGGAAGAAATCCGAATCCGGCCTGAGCACCATGGTCGAGCCATCGCCGCCGAGCGCGCCATACGCCTCCAGCGAGCGATAGAAGTCGAAGAAGGCCGGATCACGGCCGTAGGCTTCGTTGAGGGTCCTGATCCGCTCGGCATCACCGATACCCTTGAGCCCCTGCGCGGTGCGGGTTGCGTCGGCGATAATGACCGTGCGCTCGCGGTCGGCTTCCGCCTGAATGCGGGCCCGCTGTTCTTCGCCCTGCGCGCGCAGTTGCGCCGCTTCGGCGATGCGCGCCGAGCGCATCCGGTTGTACACGGCCTGGATCGCCGCCTCCGGCAGGTCCGTGCGACCGATGCGGACATCCACCAGTTCGACGCCAAAGTCGGGCGCCTGTTCCTGCAACTGCCGATTGATCTTCTGCATGATGTCGTCACGGTTATCGGAAAGGAGGTCAGCCAAGGCGACCTTCGCGACTTCCGTGCGGATCACCGAGTTGAGCCTGCCGCCGAAAATCTGCCGGAAGTTGGCGTCGGTCACGGCGCGCTGACGGAAGCGCAGCGGATCGACGATGCGATAGCGAGCGAATGCATCGACATTGATACGTTTCTGGTCTGCCACCAGCACTTCCTGTGTCGGCGGATCGAGGTCAAGAATGCGCTTGTCATAGAATTCCACATTCTGCAGGAATGGCACCTTGAACTTGAGGCCCGGATCCCGTTCGACCCGAACCGGGTTGCCGAACTGAAGCACGAGCGCCTGCTCAGACTGACGAACCGTGAACATCGCGCTGTAGACGAGGACGGCGACCACCGCAACGCCGATGACGATGGCGACCAATACGGTTTTCTTCATCGCCGCGCCTCCTGTGCGCGCTTTTGCACTTCCGGAAGCGGAAGATAAGGGACGACCCCGGGACCGCCGTTTTCACCGCTGTCGATGATCACCTTCTGGGTCTTGCTCATGATCTCCTGCATGCGTTCCAAATAAAGCCGGCGCTTCGTCACGTCGGGACCCGACAGGTAAGCGTCGTAAACCGACAGGAATCGCTGAGCTTCACCATCCGCATCGCGCGTAACCTTCTCGCGATAGGCGGTGGCATCCTGAATGATCTTTTCCGCCTCACCTTTCGCGCGGGGCACGATGTCATTACGATAGGCTTGCGCCTCGTTGACCGAGCGCTCCTGATCTTGCCGAGCCCTTTGCACGTCGTTGAAGGCATCGATGACTTCGGGTGGCGGGTCGGCTTTCAGCTGCTTGACCTCGACGATGATGATGCCAGACTGGTATCTGTCGAGAATTTGTTGCAGCAGTTCCCGCGTACGGTCGTCAACCTCCTGCCGCTTGGCTGTCAGCGCGTCCTCCAGCGACGTCTGCCCGATGGTTTCCCGGATCGCGCTTTCGGCGGCGAGCTTAACCGTGCCTTCCGGGTCGCGCATATTGAACAGGTAGTCGGCGGCATTCTTGATGCGCCATTGCACGATAAATTCGATGTCGACGATGTTCTGATCGCCAGTCAGCATCAGGCTTTCCTGCGGCACCTTGCGCACGCCGCTGCCACGAGGTCCTTCGCCGCCTCCGCGAAAGCCAACGGTGATCTGATTGGTCTGCTCGACGTTCGGTGTGAGGACCTCACCAATCGGTGTCGGAAACCACCAGTTCAAACCGGGAGTGGTTGTCTTCGCATACCGGCCAAATAACAGCTCGACGCCCTGTTCGCCCGGCTGCACCCGATAAAACCCGGTTGCCAGCCAGATGCCGACGATCGCGAGCAACGCCAGCAGCAGGCCGCGCCCGCCGCCGAAGCTGCCGGGCATGTATTGCTTCAGGCGCTCCTGACTGCGGCGCAGCATCTCCTCGATGTCAGGTTGGGGTGAGGACGATGGGCCGCTGCCCCATGGACCGCCGCCGCCGCCACCGCCGCCACCCCACGGTCCTCCCTTGGGATTCCAAGCCAAACCGAAAGCTCCTTGTGTGCTAATCTGCTCCGTGCGCCGACGGGATCATCGCGCCCGTTGGCGATCCGATCGATAGCGCATATATGGTCTAAGGGATCGTGCAAGGCTAGTGCCCCGAGAGCGCGGCGTATACGCCGGCGAACGGCAAACGCGGGCGGCGTCGCACTCAGGATGGGTGAGAAATGGCTGAAATTACGGAACAACAAATTCTTGACACGCTGAAGTGCGTTCCCGATCCGGAGCGCAAGCAGGATATCGTCAGCCTCGGCATGGTGCAGGGCCTGCGCGTCAAGGACGGGCACGTCGCATTGGCCCTCGAAGTGGAGCCACAGCGCGGCCCCAAGCTCGAACCGTTGCGCAAACAGGTTGAGCAGCTCATTCACCGGCTTCCCGGCGTACTGACCGCCACCGTCGTGCTGACGGCGCAGCGCCAGCCGGCGCCGGCCGCCGCGCAGGGGCCGGCCTCCCGTGCCGGCGGGGGACAAGCCCCGCGGCAAGCCGCGCCCGAACTGCTCGCTGAAGTGAAAGCGATCATCGCCGTTGCGTCCGGCAAGGGCGGGGTCGGCAAGTCCACGACCGCCGTCAATCTGGCGTTGGCGTTCGCCCGGCTGGGTCAGCGCACCGGCCTCCTCGACGCCGACGTTTACGGCCCATCGGTGCGGCGGCTGCTGGGCATCACCGGCAATCCATCGTCACGGGACGGCCAGAAACTCGATCCGATGGAGCGCTACGGCATCAAGGCGATGTCGATGGCGTTCCTGGTCGAGGAGGATACGCCGATCGTCTGGCGCGGCCCGATGGTGCAATCGGCGCTGGAGCAGATGATGCGCGACGTCGCCTGGGGACCGCTCGACGTCGTCGTCGTCGACATGCCGCCCGGCACCGGCGATACCCAGTTGACGATGGCGCAGCGGGTGCCGCTGGCGGGGGCGGTGATCGTTTCGACGCCGCAGGACATCGCGCTCATCGATGCCCGCAAAGGGCTGAACATGTTCCGCAAGGTGGACGTGCCGGTGCTCGGGCTGATTGAAAACATGAGTTATTTTTGCTGCCCGAACTGCGGGCATCGCACGGAAATCTTCGGCCACGGTGGTGCGCGCCGCGAGGCGGCGGCAATGGGGCTCGATTTCCTCGGCGAGATCCCGCTCGATATCGTGATTCGCGAGACATCGGACGGGGGCCACCCGATCGTCGCCGCCGATCCCGACGGCGAGCATGCGAAGGCGTATCTCGCCATTGCCGAGCGGCTGGTGGCGAAACTGGATCACGCCATCGCTGAGCGAACCGCCGCCGCACCGCGCATCGTCATCCAGTAGGACAGCCGCGGGTTCGTCCATTACCGCCGGTGCGCGAACGCCGCCGCCGGCACCGGAGCAAAGTCGGCCTGCTTCGGCGGCTGCCAGAACAGCTTCAGCGTCGCCGTGCCTTTTTTCTCATAATACAGGATGTCGATCGGATACCAGCCCGGCGCGGCGATGTTGACCGACAGCGGCGGGCTGTCGGAATCGCCGTGGATCTCCGGGTCTTCGAACAGCTGCACGCCGCCAACGACCAGGCGTACGCCATCGTTGGAGGTGACCTTCAGATGCCAGGTGCCGGCTTGATCAAAGCGAATGAAGCCGCTGATTTTCGCGCCGACGAGGTCGCTGGAGGTGGTGCCCAGCACGTTGCCATCGCCCCAGGCGAAGTTCAGCTCGGGCAGCGTTCGTGTTTCCGATGGCTTGGGAGCCGCCTCGATGAACCGCAGAAGATCATCGATATGCTGAAAGCGCGCGACGTAGATCTGCGCCCTTAGCCCGTCGGCCAGCTCCGCCGTCGTCGGCTGCGGTGTCAGCGGCTTTGGCGCCTCGGCTGCGGCGGCGCCCATGGACAGACCCGCAACCAGCAGGGCCGCCGATACCGAAAGCTTTCCATAGCGTCTCATCGCCGCCCCTCCCTCACCATGGCCGCGCGGATCGCGCGCAATGCTGCCGTCGCCACCCATCGCCGGCGTCCCGCTCCCGCCAATCATGGCGTCACTCACGGCAGGCGGCCAAGGGTCGTCATCAATTCCCGCCATTCCCGCGCCGACAGGCCACTGTCCGCAGCCGTCAGCGTCTCTCCCGCCAGCAGCCGCCGGACGACGGCAAGTGCCGTCGCCGACAGCCTGGCGCCGCCGAGGCGATATTCGGTGAAGGCGGCGGCGGTCAACGGCACCCAGCGCCGTAGCGTTTCCAACATCGCCTCGGCATAGACGCGGATTTCGTACTGGGCATGGCCGTCGGCGCGCAGCGCGAGAAAGTGCATCAAGTTATGCAGGTCGATTTTCCAGTACCACTGGGTGTAGGTGGACAGCGTCAGGTTCATCCGCGCCAACTCCCGTGACAGGCCGGCGCGCGCCGGGTCACGGCGCTCGCCCGCCTCGTCCTCGTTCAACAACTCCTCGTAGTGCGCGTAGCAGCGCTCCGCGTCGCCCTTGAGAATGGCGAGCACATGCGCCGCTTCCTCGCCGCTGAGCGCATCGCCGCGGCCTTGGCGATTGCTTCCCGATTGCGACGCAAGCTGGTCCGGAGCTGGAACATAGTATTCCTTGTCGAGTACGGAGTAGCGAGCCGAGTACTCGTTCACGTTCGCGGTGCGGTGGCGGATCCACTGCCGCGCGACGAAAATCGGTAGCTTGATGTGGTACTTGATCTCGCACATCTCGAATGGCGTGGTATGGCCGTGTCGCATCAAATAGTTGATCAGTCCGGCATCGTCCTGAACGCGGCGGGTGCCACGTCCGTAGGAGACGCGCGCCGCCTGCACGATGGCGGCATCATCGCCCATGTAGTCGATGACGCGAATGAAGCCGTGATCCAGCACCGGCACCGGCGTGTACAGCAGGTCCTCGATCGCCGGAACGGTCGCGCGCCGGGTCGGCGATCGGCTCTCCCGCAGCCCGTCAATCTCTGCCAACTGTTCCTGCGTCAACGGCATGACCCGTCAGTCTCCTCGGCTGCCGCGGCAACAAAATTCCCGACGGTGCGGGGCGGACTTGCGGCACGACCGCGCTTAGACGTATATTCGAAAAGTCGGGCAACCGACTATGGCGATAAACGCTGCATGGAATAAGCGTTACGGACCCGGGGGCAGTACCCGGCGCCTCCACCAGTCTTTCGCGAACCTCGCCGGACGAGGGCGCGGCTTTAAGGGGGCGAACCAGGATCGACGTGCGTGGTAAAGGTGCGGTCTTCGCTCGGTATGGTACCACCGTTATCGGGCCAATCTGAGAATGCCAACGACAATGAGGCATTCGCTCTCGCCGCTTAAGGCGTGAGCGGGGTTCGGGAGGCACCTGGCAACAGAAGCCTCCCACTTCATTTGGGGTGGGGCGGCCAACTGGTAGGATCCATTGGCATGAACGTAGTACCAACATTGCCCTACGACCACTGGATTGAGGAGGCGATGCGCGGCGTCGTCCGGCGGGCGCTGCGCGAGGTTGCCGACGAAGGACTGCCGGGCGCCCATCACCTCTATGTCTCGTTCATCACCGGCGCGCCGGGGGTGAGCCTCGCCGACGACTTGCGGGCCCGCTATCCGGAGGAGATGACGATCGTCCTGCAGCACCAGTTCTGGGACCTCGCCGCCGACGAAGACCGCTTCGAGGTGACGTTGAAATTCCATGGGCGCCTGCATCGGCTGGTCGTGCCGTATGCGGCCGTCTCCGCCTTCGTCGATCCGTCGGTCAACTTCGCGCTGCAATTCCGTCCGTCCAGCACGGCCGCCGGTGACCATGCGGTGTCAGCGGCGCCGGCGCTGAGCCCGGCGGCCGATGGCGGGATTTCCACCGACGCGCCGGGGGAAGTCATCACTCTCGACAGATTCCGAAAAAAGTAACAGATAAGGAACCGCACGGCGGGGCCGTCGCCGGCGCGCGGGCGGCACGGCCGCTCGCTGCTGCGGCCGACGCCTCTTTCGCGGTTCGCCCCTGCCGCCGTAACCGGAACGCTTGCGAGGATCCGATGAGCAGTAACTACCTTCATCATGAGATGTTTCCGCTGGGGGAGGATACGACACCCTACCGGAAGCTCACCGCCGATTTCGTCTCGACGCTGACGGTGAACGGCCGCGAGATCCTCGAGATCGATCGCCTCGGCCTGGTCATGCTCGCCGATCAGGCGATGCGCGATTGCCAGCACCTGTTGCGGCCGGGCCATCTCGCGCAGTTGCGGAAAATCATCGATGACCCCGAGGCGTCGGCCAACGACCGCTTCGTCGCCTTCGATCTGCTGAAGAACGCCGTCATCGCCGCCGCTGGCACCCTGCCGATGTGCCAGGATACGGGCACCGCCATCATCATGGGCAAGAAGGGCGAGTCCGTCTGGGTGAACGGTGACGACGAGGCGGCGCTGTCGGAAGGCATCTTGAAGGCCTACACCGAGCGCAACCTGCGCTACAGCCAGGTGGCGCCGCTGACCATGTACGAGGAGGTCAACACCGGCACCAACCTGCCGGCACAGATCGACCTCTATGCCGCCAAGGGCGATGCCTACAAATTCCTGTTCATGGCCAAGGGCGGCGGTTCCGCCAACAAGAGCTACCTGTTCCAGGAAACGAAAGCGCTGCTCAACCCGAAGCGGCTGCGCGAATTCCTCGATGAGAAGCTGCGCACCCTCGGCACCGCCGCCTGCCCACCCTATCACCTCGCCTTCGTCGTCGGCGGCACCTCGGCGGAGGCCAACCTGAAAACGGTCAAGCTGGCCTCGGCCCGCTACCTCGACGGCCTGCCGACGGCGGGTAACAAGATGGGCCAGGCCTTCCGCGATCTGGAGATGGAACAGCAGATCCTCGAGATGACACAGGCGATGGGCATCGGCGCCCAGTTCGGCGGCAAGTACTTCTGCCACGACGTGCGGGTGATCCGGCTGCCGCGGCATGGCGCTTCCTGTCCCGTCGGGCTCGGCGTGTCGTGCTCGGCGGACCGGCAGATCCTCGCCAAGGTCACGAAGTCGGGCATCTATCTCGAACAGCTGGAAACCGACCCGGCGAAGTACCTGCCGGATGTCACCGACCGGCACGTCAGCGACGAAGTGGTGGCGGTCGATCTCAACCAGCCGATGGCGGCGATCCGCGCCAAGCTCTCGCAGTACCCGATCAAGACGCGGCTGTCGCTGACCGGGCCGATGATCGTCGCCCGCGACATCGCCCACGCCAAGCTGAAGGAGATGCTCGACCGCGGCGAGGGACTGCCGGCGTACTTCAAGGACCTCGCCGTCTACTACGCCGGGCCGGCGAAAACGCCGGAGGGATATGCCTCGGGCTCGTTCGGGCCGACCACCGCCGGGCGGATGGACGCCTATGTGGACGAGTTCCAGGCCGCCGGCGGCAGCATGGTGATGGTGGCGAAGGGCAACCGCTCGCCGGCGGTCACCGCGGCGTGCAAGAAACACGGCGGCTTTTATCTGGGCTCCATCGGCGGGCCGGCGGCGCGGCTGGCGGAGGAATGCATCAAGAAGGTCGACTGCATCGCCTTCCCCGAACTCGGCATGGAGGCGATCTGGCGCATCGAGGTGGTCGACTTCCCGGCGTTCATCGTCGTCGACGACAAGGGCAACGACTTCTTCGCCGAATTCATGAAACCCGGCGCCCCGGGCCACTGAGCCCGCAGGGCGGGCGGCCGTTGCCTCGCGCGACGGCCGCCGCGTGTCATTTCGTCGCCCGATTGCTCAGCATCCCCGGAAGGAGACATGGCGAGACTATGCGAGGTACGTTCAGCACGTTCGCACGACGCAAGGGTATAAATTGCAGGAAATCTCATTAACGCCACGAACCACCACGGTCCTCGCGCTCCATTTTGCGGCGTTCGGTTGGAGGGTCAACCGCGAAATCGTGGTCGTAGATCAACGTCGGCGGGCGTGGTTTCCGCTGCCAGACTACGTGAATATTTTTCCATGCTATTTTTAGTCATATTATGTATCGCAGTTCCACTTTTTTTGCGGTCATTCCTGCGTAGTGTCTAAAAAAATGCTAGGCGCTTCGGCAATTCTTATTGCCTTCCATCCGCTCACTATGGCTTGCCATTATGGGCTATTTAGAAAGAAGCGGCCCACCAATGCTGATGGTGATTACAAGTACGCCGCTTGGGAAGAGATCTTAATATTGTTGCTTTCGCTTATATGCGCTGTTGTAGCTGCGACGGCAAGCGGATAACTTCAGCCTACACTTAATGGCTGTGCGATAGGTAACGCGCTTTGCCGAGTCGTCGGCTTGCGGTAGGGTTTGAGCAAGGGTCAGGAAAACCATGCAGTACCGAATAGCCTTGCACCGTTCCAAGGAAGGCATCGCCGTGTCGGTTCCGGGGCTGCCCGGGTGCTGGTCGCAGGGGGCGACGGAGGCGGAGGCCATCGAGAACGCGAAGGACGCCATTCGCGATTATCTCGCTGTCGTCGATGATCTGCTTCGATCCGAGGGGGTTCGCGAGATCGAAGTCTCGTTGTGATCCGTGCCGAAAATCCCCGGGGTCAATCATCTCGATTTTGCCGCGTTCGGTGAGGCGGCGGTAGAGGGCGTTGAGCGCCGCGTTCCAGCGGAAGGCGGCGGGCAGGGTGGCGGCGTAGAGTGAGCGCCAGCAGCCGGCGTCGGCCACCGGCGATGTGCGTCTCGCCGGTCCAGCGTCCGCTCTGCTGGACGAATGGCGCGAGGCCGGCGAGCGCTGCCGCTTGTTCCCGACTGACCCTGCCCAGCTCCGGCATGCGCAGCACGAGCGCCAGCGCAGTGCGCTCGCCGATCCCCGGTACGCTGAGCACCAGGGTGAAGCGCCGCGCCAGGTCGGCATGACTGTGGAGAGCGGCGGTCAAGCGACGAAGTTCATCGGCCCGGCGCGCTTTCAGCGTCCCGATGTCCGCCATCACCATATCGCGCAGGCGCTGATCGCGGATATGTTCAAGGCGTGTCTTCAGG
>JALOTH010000135.1 GCA_025458035.1 Rhodospirillales bacterium | reverse complement strand
GATCCGGAGCCTTCTTATTTCTGTGACCGCACTATGCCCGTCCCGACACCGCCGCAGCGTTCGTGGTGCACCTCCGTCGCGGTGCCGCCTTCGACATGGTAGACGCGGTCGGCGATGCCGAGCAGGGCGGGCCGGTGGGTCACCGCGATCACCGCGATGTCGCTGGCCAACTGCCGCACGCTGGCGCAGATCAGCGCCTCCGATTCCGGATCGAGCGCGCTCGTCACCTCGTCGAGGATCAGCAGCCGCGGCCGCTGCGCCAGCGCGCGGGCGAGGGCAATGCGCTGGCGCTGGCCGCCGGACAGGCGCGAGCCCTTCTCGCCAACCTTCGTCGCCATCCCTTCCGGCATGCCCGAGACAAACTCCCAGGCCCCCGCCTGCCGCAGCGCCGTCTCCGCGTCAGCCTCGCTGATCGTCGGATCGCCCAGCGCGACGTTGGCATAGACGTCGTCGTGCAGCAGCACGATCTCCTGTGGCACGTAGCCGATCATGCCGCGCCATTGCAGCAGATCGATGTCGGACAACGGCACGCCATCAACCAGGATGGCGCCTTCGCTGGGTTCGTAAAAGCCGACGAGGAGGTCGGTGATCGTCGTCTTGCCGGCGCCCGATGGACCGGTGAGCACGGTGATCGCGCCCACCGGGATCTCCAGCGTCGCGCCCCGCAATACCGGCGCTTTCTTGCCATAGGCGAACCACACGCCATCGACGGTGACGCCATGGCGCAGGTGCGGCGTCATGCCGACACCCAGTCGTTCCCGCGCCCGCTGCGCATCGCCCATGATCTGTTGGAAGGCGACATAAACAGCCTCGACACTCGTCGCTTTCTGGAAGTTTTCCTGAATACCACCGATGTTTTTCATCACCCGCATCAGCAGCAGAGCCATCACCAGGACTTCGGCGATCTCGTACTTCAGCAACGATATGGCGACGACAAAGGCGATGCTGAGACAGATCGCTTGCAGCACCTCCTGGATCGACCGCCGTGCCTCCTGGCTGGTGATCAGGACCCGCTGTGCGCGCCGCAATGAGCGGATCTTCTTGTCGAAGAATGCGGCGAAGCGCTTGTGCTTCGCCATCGCCTTCAACGGCTTGATGTTGTTCAGCGCGTCCATGAAGTAGACGGTCAGTTCGCGCGCATCTTGCGTGCTGCGCTGTCCGGCGCGGCGGGTGATGCGGACGAACACGTTCAACGACAAGGTGGTGGCCAAGCCGAAAACGATCGCGACCAGTGTCAGCCGCCAGGAGACGGTGAAGGCGACGGCGATGAAGACGACGGCCTGCACCGCTGCTGAAAGAAACGCCGCGGCGATCTGGTAGGCGGTGCCGCACACTGCCGCCTCGCCGGCAAAGGCGTTGGCGATCCGGCCGATCGGGTGCTGGGTGAAAAACCCCCAGCGCACGTCCATCAGATGATCCATGAACTGCGTGCGCAGGCGGGTCGCGACCGACGCCGCCGAGATGCTGACGAGACGCATCCCGAACATGATCAGGCCTGCCTTCAGCGTGATCAGGCCGACGTAAACGGCCATCAACACGCCGATTTCCAGCGGCACGCCGACGCGGGACAGCATATCGGCGATGAGGCGGATCGATTGCGAGCTGGTTTCGTCGATGCCGCCCGTGGCAATGGCCAGGAGCGGCAGCAGGCTCATCATGCCGATGCCACCGGCGAACCCGGCAAGCACGAGAAACAGCAACACCAGCCAGGGGTTGGCCCCTTCGGCGGTGAAGAAGATCTTCAGGATCGCTTGCATCGACTGATCGTCCGAGCCGCAGGCGCCGCCGTCGGCGCGAGGGCCATGGCTGCCGTGAGTACGGTTTTCCCGTTACTTCGGCAATGATTTTCCGCCTTGGTGGCGGCCGCCGGCGATGCGCCGAGGGTCAGCACGGCGCTCACTTGACCCTGCCGAAGCGATCGCCATATCCGCCGCAACGGCATATTTTCAGCGGGGCGATCATGGATACCACGGAGCGCCAAGTCATCGACGAACTGTTCGGCAAGATTGAGCAAGCGGAAGCGGCCAGCGGTCCGCGCGACCCGGCAGCCGAAGCGCATATTCAGGCGCGGATGAAGCAGCAGCCGGCGGCGCCGTACTACATGGCACAGGCGATCGTCATTCAGGAACAGGCACTCGTTGCGGCCAATGCGCGCATCGAAGAGTTGCAGCGGCAGCTGGAAGCGCGCCCCGCCGCCGGCGGCTTTCTGTCCAGTCTGTTCGGTGGCGGCGCGCCAGCGACCGCGACGCGGGCGGTTCCACCACAGGCGATGGCGGGCTACGACCCGCGTGTCGCCCAATATGCCGACCCGCGGTTCCGGCAGGGGCAGGGTGGCTTCCTCGGCGGCGCCATGCAAACGGCGATGGGCGTCGCCGGCGGCCTCCTGCTTGGCAGCGCGCTGGCGAGTATGTTCGCTCCCGATGCCGCGGCGGCGGAACCGTCGGCGGAGGAGCCAGCGTTCGACGGGGACGGGGGCTTCGGCGACGAGGAGTTCTGATCGCCAGCGTCCTGATCTGCCGCTAGACATCGCCGCGACAGGTCGGTAAGCCTCTGGTCGACGAAAGCGGGCGGGATCTCTCGCCCGCAAGACCACTGAGATAAGCCGCCATGCCGTGCCTCCGCCGCCCTCGGCGTCTGCAGTTCGTGGTCGTCGCCGGCACCATGCTGACCAGCCTTGCCGGTTGCGCGTTGGGGGTGTCGACCGAAGGGGGGTCTTTGGCCGGTGCCTGCCAGCTCCGAACGTGCGAGTGTGCGAAGCCGCGCGGACCGCTCGGCACCTTCGCCGACATCCAACCGGTGCAGTGGCGGGACAACGGCGATGCGGTTTGCCCCGACGGATACCAACTGCGTTTGGTCTCCCGCTGATCCTGAGGCTATGCCGGATCTCCTGCGATGCAATCCATCCTCTCCCTTTGCCAAACCCTGACGGCCGCTGAAACGGGTGCTGGCCATGTCCTGCTGACGGAAGGCGAGCAGACCGGCATCATCTACATCCTCATCGATGGCGCCGTTGAGATCCTGAAAGGACCGATTCAGGTTCACGTCGCTACCGAACCCGGCGCCGTTTTCGGCGAAATCTCGGCGCTTCTCGATATTCCTCACACGGCGACGGTCAAGACGATGACGCCCTGCCGCCTTTACGTCGTCAGGGAGGCAGGCGCCTTTCTTCGTCAGCGGCCAGACTTGACGTTCCTGCTCGCCAAGCTGCTGGCACAGCGGCTGTTCAGCGTCACCACCTATCTTGCCGACCTGAAGGCGCAGTTCGAAGACCGCCGGGATCACCTTGGCATGGTTGACGAAGTGTTGGAAACGCTGCTTCACCAGCAGGACGAGACCTTTGAACCGGGATCGGTTCGCTATCCCGATCCTAAAATCTGAGCCAGTCGGGCAAGGCCGTCAGTTCCGCGACGGGGCGGGTCAGCGGTTCATCGAGGCACAGCATCTCGGCGCCCGCCAGCGATATCCATAACGCGGCGCGCCGGTCGGTGTCGAAAATCACATGTGCCGGCATCGGGCCAATTTGCCGGCCGCTGTTGAACACCCAGGTGGAGCCGATCCGGTCAACCCACGAGCCGCCGCGTGCGAAGGGGCTTTCGTGGATGTGGCCGGTGAGCACGATATCCGGACGATAGCGTCCGATCCAGTGCACGAGGTCCGCATCGCCAGCATGGCGTTCGCCGGTCCAAGAGGTCGGCGAATCCGCCGGCGGCGCGTGATAGACCCAAATCCAGGGCCGCTGGCCTTTGTCGGCATCACGGGACAGTTGCTCGCCGATGACGCGGCGGGCGTTTTCGCCATCCCACCATGGGCAGACGGTGAACAGCGCATCGCCAACCGCAAGCGAATCGCCGTCGACGGTGACTCCCGCTGGGCGCAGCTTGTGGATCCAGCGGGTGATCTTCTCGCCGTCGGCGTCGCGGGCGTCGAGATCGTGGTTGCCGGACGAGACGATCAGCCGCACCTGCGTCGCCAGCCGTCGCAGATACTTGAGAATGACAAGGGTCTGCGTGCGTCCGTCGACGTGACCGGAGATGTCGATATGGTCGCCGGCGATGACCACGACATCGAAGCGGGGCGCCATCTCCGCCGTCCAGTCGAACTGCGGCAGCGCGTAATGGAGATCGGAGACCAGGAGACACTTCATCGGAAAGCGGGGGCGATCGTTGACGGAGGGGTGGCGGTGCCCTTCTCGATATGGGGCGACAGGGGAACGGAAGCGATGATAGTGGCGGGGGGGCCCTGCGGGAAGCGATGACCCGTTGCCGATTTCCGGTTGCGGGCGATGAATGCGGTGTAATTTGCCGCGGGCCGGCGGCTGCGCTATTTTCCCGCATCGCTGTAGGTGCTGGTCGGCGTTGCCGGGGTCGGGTTGCCCGCCCGCCGTCAAACCAGCGGCCGCCGACCATCGCCGGATCGAAGCGATCCGCGAGCCCTTTTTCGGAGGATTTCAGAACGCCACCGCTGCTCGGGCTTTCCGCTAACGCCCAAAATCATCGTCTTGGCGAGGATCGCGGCATCGCCCAACCCCGCGATAGCGGGATGTTGGATGGACGCTGAGCACGCGTTCACCGACCGGCTTGCCGAAGGCGCCGGCGGCGCCGAGGACCGTGCCCGCATGGTCAAAGGGCCAAGATTGCGCCGGCGCGCTGTTGCGTTTGTCGTGATCGCCCTTATCGCCGCCGTCGTCGGCTGGTTCCTCTGGCACCGGCCGCAACCGTCGCCGCCGGCCGAGGAGACGTCGGCACAGCGTCCCATCACGGTGATGGCGGCAGTGGTCGAAGCGGCGGACCTGCCGATCTCACTCAATGCCTTGGGCACGGTGACGCCGCTGGCGACGGTGACGGTGCGAACCCGCATCGCCGGGCATGTCACCCGCATCGGCTTCACCGAGGGCGCGACAGTACGTAAGGGCGACTTCCTCGCCGAAATCGATCCACGTCCGTACGCCGCGGCGCTGGACCAGGCGGAAGGCCAGCTTGCCCGGGATGAGGCGCTGCTGCGCAATGCGGAGGTCGATCTTGCCCGCTACCGCCGTCTTGTCGCCGAAGACGCAATCGCCCGCCAGCAACTCGATACGCAGGAGTCAATGGTCCGCCAGTACCGGGCAACGGTGAAGATCAACAAGGCGTTGGTGGAGACGGCCAAGCTCGACCTTGGTTTTTGCCGCATCGTTTCGCCGATCGATGGCCGCGTCGGCTTGCGCCTCGTCGATGCGGGAAACTTCGTGCAACCGGGCGATGAGGGCGGCATCGTCGTCGTCACCCAGATCCGGCCGATCAGCGTCGTCTTCACGCTCCCCGAGGATGACTTGCCGGCTGTCACCGCGCGCGTGCGCGCCGGTGCCCGGCTGCCGGTGGAGGCGTTCGATCGGATCGGAACCACCCGGCTTGCTGCCGGCGTGCTCGATACCATCGATAACCGGATCGACACGACGACGGGAACGGTCCGGCTTCGCGCCGGCTTCGACAACGCCGATGAACAGCTCTTCCCCAATCAGTTCGTCACCGTGCGCCTGCTCGTCGACACGCTTGCGGCGGCAACGCTGGTGCCGCGGGCGGCGGTCCAGCGTGGACCGGATGGCCCGTTCGTCTACGTCATAACGGCCGATGGAACGGTTGCCGTCCGGGGCGTCACCTTGGGGCGGGCCGCCGATGAGCGCATCCACGTCATCGCCGGACTTCAGCCGGGGGAACGGGTGGTCACCGACGGTCTCGACCGGCTGCGGGACGGCAGGGCCGTGACCGTCGCCGGTATGCCGAACGTGCCGCCATCACCGGCAGGCCACTCAGGCCGACTGCGCTGAAGGGCGCCGGCGCGGCATGAACCCGTCGCAACTGTTCATCCTCCGGCCGGTGGCGACGACGCTGCTCATGCTGGCGATCTTTCTGGCGGGGCTGATCGGCTACCGCTTCCTGCCGTTGTCGGCACTGCCGACGGTGGATTACCCGACGATCGAGGTTCGCTCGTTCTATCCGGGCGCCAGCGCCGACGTCATGGCGTCGGCAGTGACCGCGCCCTTGGAACAGCAGCTCGGCAGAATGCCCGGCCTCGAGCACATGATGTCGCGAAGCTCGGCGGGCGCGTCGGTGATCACACTGCAATTCCGGCTCGATGTCGCGCTCGACGTCGCTGAACAGGAGGTGCAGGCGGCGATCAATGGCGCCAACAGCCTGTTGCCGACGGATCTGCCGGCGCCGCCCGTTTATGCCAAAATCAATCCCGCGGATGCGCCGATCCTCACCCTCGCCGCGACCTCCCGCACCTTGCCACTGATCGAGGTCCACGACCTCGTCGATACCCGCCTCGCCCAGAAGATCGCCCAGCTCCCCGGCGTTGGCCTCGTTTCGGTCAATGGCGGACAGCGGCCCGCCATGCGCGTCCGGTTTGATCCGCGCAAGCTGGCTGCATACCGGCTGCATATCGATGATCTGCGCACCACCATCGCCAACGCCAACAGCAATCTGCCGAAGGGCAGTTTTGACGGGCCGACGCGGGCCTACACGATCAAGGCGAATGACCAGCTGACCGAGCGGCAGCAGTTCCTCGACCTGATCGTCGCCTACCGGGACGGCGCGCCGGTGCGTTTGTCGGACGTTGCGGACGTCGTGTATGGGCCGGAGAACAGCAAGCTTGCCGCCTGGTGGAACCGGGAGCCGGCGATCATCATCAGCGTGCAGCGGCAGCCCGGTGCCAACGTCATCGCCGTTGCCGACGGGGTCAAGGCGGTGCTGCCGCAACTGCGCGAAGGGTTGCCGGCTGGCGTCGATGTCGACGTGTTGACCGACCGGACGACGACCATCCGCGCGTCCGTTCGCGATGTGCAAACCGAACTCGCCATTGCCTGCGGTCTCGTCGTTCTCGTCATCTTCCTGTTCCTGCGGGATGTGCGGGCCA
>JALOTH010000033.1 GCA_025458035.1 Rhodospirillales bacterium | reverse complement strand
GAGGCGGCGTTCGCCATCATCATGTCCGGCAACGCGACGCCGGCGCAGATCGGCGCCTTCCTCATGGGCCTGCGCCAGCGGGGCGAGACCGTCGCTGAAATCACCGGCGCGGTGCGGGTCATGCGGGCACGGGCGCTGACCGTCAGCGCACCGGACGGTGCCATCGACATCGTCGGCACTGGCGGCGATGCGTCAGGGACCTTGAACATCTCGACGGCGGCGGCGCTGGTCGTCGCCGGGTGCGGCGTGCCCGTCGCCAAGCATGGCAACCGCGCCCTGTCCTCGAAGTGCGGCGCGGCGGACGTGCTGCTCGCCCTCGGCGTCAACCTCGACGCCGACTTTGCGCTGATCGAACGGGCGATCTGGGAGGCGGGGTTTGGCTTTCTGATGGCGCCCCGCCATCACAGCGCCATGCGCCACGTCGCCGGGCCGCGCGGCGAACTGGGGTTTCGCACCATCTTCAACCTGCTCGGCCCGCTATCCAACCCGGCGGGCGTGCGACGCCAGTTCACCGGCACCTTTGCCAAGGAATGGATCGAACCGATGGCACGCGTGCTGCAGCGGCTCGGCTGCGAACGGGCGTGGGTCGTCCACGGCGTCGATGGCCTCGATGAGCTGACGACGACGGGGCCATCGTACGTCGCCGAACTGAAGGACGGCGCGGTGACCACGTTCACCGTCTCGCCCGGCGACGGCGGCATCGCCACCGCGCGCCCGGCGGACCTGAAAGGCGGCGACGCGGCGACCAACGCGGCAGCGCTGCGGGCGATGCTGGGCGGCGAGCATGGCCCGTTCCGCGACGCCGTGCTGTACAACGCGGCGGCAGCGCTGGTGGTTGCCGACACGGCGCCGACGCTGAAAGATGGTGTCGCGATGGCGGCGGACGCGGTCGACAGCGGTCGCGCCCGCGCCGTCCTCGCCCGCGTCGTCGAGATCACCCACCTCGCCGCCGAGGCTTCGGCGCCGTGATGAGCGATACGCTGGCGCAGATTTGCGCCGATCGCCGCCGCGACGTGGCGATGCGCCAACGGCAACGATCGCTGGCCGAGGTGGAGCGGATGGCCCGTGCCAACGAGCCGCCACGCGGCTTTGGCGCCAGCCTGCATCAGCGCGTGCTCGCCGGCGATTTTGCGCTGATCGCCGAGTTCAAGCGAGCCTCGCCTTCGAAAGGCGTGATCCGCGCCGATGCCGACCCCGCTGCGGTCGCCCGCGCCTACGCCCGCGCCGGCGCGGCGTGCCTGTCCGTGCTCACCGAACCCCGCCACTTTCGCGGCAGCGATGACGATCTCGCTTGCGCCCGCGCCGCCGTCGATCTGCCGGTGCTGCGCAAGGATTTCGTCGTCGATCCCTATCAGGTCATCGAGGCGCGCGCCCTCGGCGCCGACTGCGTGCTGATCATTCTGGCCGCCGTCGACGACGGTCTCGCTGCCGAGCTGGTCGCCGCCGCCATCACCCACGGCCTCGACGTGCTCGCCGAGGTGCATGATGAGGCGGAGCTGGAGCGCGCGATGGCATTGCCGACGTCGCTGATCGGCATCAACAACCGCAACCTGAAAACGCTCACTGTCGATCTCGTCACCACCGAGCGGCTGGCGCCGCTGGTGCCGAAGGACCGCCTCGTCATCGGCGAAAGCGGCATCCGCGACCATGGCGATGTGCGGCGTCTGGCCACCGTCGGCGTGCGCTGTTTTCTTGTCGGCGAGGGGCTGATGGCACAGCCGGACGTGGAGGCGGCAACGCGCGCCCTGCTGCGTCCGCCGCCCGCCCGCTGATGACGGTCGAGCCCGGTCGCCGTCGTCATCCGGCGGGCCGGCTGCACGGCAAGATCGCCCTGGTGACGGGCGCCGCGCGGGGGATCGGCGCGGCGATCGCCGGCGAGTTCGCCGCCGAAGGCGCCTTCGTCATCGTCACCGATATCGACGAACCGGGTGGGCACGCCGTTGCCGGCCGTCTCGGCGTCAGCCATGCCCGCTTCGCGCGCCTCGACGTGCGGGAAGAAGCTGACTGGGAGCGGGTCGTCGGTGGCGTGCTCGTCGGCGAGGGGCGGCTCGATATTCTCATCAATAACGCCGGCATCACCGGCTTTGAGACCGGCCCTGCCGTGCATGATCCCGAAAACGCTACCCTCGCCGACTGGCGGGCCGTGCACGCCACCAATCTCGACGGCGTTTTTCTCGGCTGTCGGGCGGCGATCCAGGCGATGCGGCGCACCGGCGAGGGCGCCATTGTCAACATCGCCTCCCGCTCGGGTCTGGTCGGCGTGCCGGGCGCCGCCGCCTATGCCGCATCGAAGGCGGCGGTCCGCAACCACACGAAGACCGTTGCCCTGTACTGCGCTGAGCAGGGGCTGAAGGTGCGGTGTAACGCCGTTCACCCCGGTGCCGTGCTGACGCCGATGTGGGACCCGTTGCTCGGGGACGGACGGGAACGAGAGACGCGCATGGCTGCCTATGAAGCCGAGACACCGCTGCGCCGTTTCGGCCGACCGGAGGAGGTAGCGGCGGTGTGCGTGCTGCTCGCCTCCGACGAGGCGACCTACATCACCGGCGCCGATTTTTGCGTCGACGGCGGCTTGACCGCCGGTACCGCCGCCCGGCCGGGATGAGCGGTGCGCCTCACCGCGCGCGCTGGGTCAGCATCCAGGCGTAAAGGTCCGGCTCGGCGTAGGCGAGATCGCCGGCCAGCGCGTGTGGCGACGCCTCGGCCGTCGGTTCGGGTGCATAGCGGCGCACCGTCACCTTGCCGAATGGCGCCAGGCGCTCGGCCGCCAGAGCCGAGCCCTCTGCCAAATGCCGGTGGGCATCGTTTTCACCCCAGGCGATCCAGGCCGGGATGTGGGCAAGCTCGGGCAGGCGTTCGGGCTCGGGGCAGCGGCCGCAAACCGGGGCGATGGCAGCGAAGCGGCGCGGTTCCTTCAGCGCGAGGGCGAAGGTACCGATGCCGCCCATGCTGAAGCCGGTCAGGACCACGCGCGACGGATCCGCCGACCCGCCCGCGATGAGACGGTCGAGCAGTTCGATCAGGCCGGCGAGGATGCCGGCGTCATCCCACCACGTTCGCTCGGGCGGGCACTGCGGCGCGACGACGCGAAACGGAAACGGCGCGGGCAGCAGCGCGCGGCCGGCTTGGCGCCACTTCGGCAGCCCCCATTTCGCCACCAGCGGCAACTCGCCGCCACCGTTGCCGCGTTCGCCGATGCCATGCAGGAACAGGATCAGCGGCGGCGGCTCACCCTCGGCGGCGCCAGCATCGGGATCGAAAACCAGGATCCGGGAGTCGTCGAAACGGAACGCCATCGTCAGCCCTTTCGCGGTCACCGGGCAACAGCTTACGCCAGTTCACCCGGTGCCGCGACCGCGCCGTTGCGGGCGCACCGCTCCGACGACCGGCAGGGCTCAGAACTTGTAGCCGATGCCGGCACCGAAGATCATTGGATTGAGATCGAAGTTGTTGGAGCGAATACGAGTATTGCCCAGGTGAACATTGGCGCGAGGGGACATGAAAATATACTTGAAGTCGAGATTGAGAACGAAGTTGGACTCCGGAACCTGGAAGTCGAAGCCGGCCTGCAGCGCGCCGCCCCAGGCGTTATTGACGTCAAATTTCGAGAACGGCCCCTTCGAGTCCTCGCCATAGAATATCGTATAATTTACACCGGCGCCAAGGTAAGGGCTGATAGGCTCATCCGCAAAGAAGTGATATTGCGCCGTCAGCGTCGGCGGGAGCACCCAAGTGCTGCCGATATCCTCGTGGATACCTTTGCCGGAGACCTGGACCGTATGCTTTGTCGTTGCCGCGATCAACTCGAACGCAATGTTCTTGGTCAGGAAATAGGAGACGTCGACTTCCGGCGCGAACGAATTGTTGACCTGAAGATTCAGGTTCAGAGGGCGCGTGCTGCCGCTCTCGTCGGGAACGACAGCGATGCCGCGCAGGCGGACGAGGATCTGGCCGGCTTCATGCGCGGCGGCCGGGATCGCGCTTCCGGCGATCAGCGTGGTCGCCAGCAGAAGCGAAAGTGTTGCGGTTTTACGTGTCATCCTGTCCTCCGTCTTCACCTGCGCACAACCCGGACAATCTCCATGGTTGCTTGCAACCCGTTGGTTTTGCGACAAAAATGTGAAGATGGTGTATATCGAAGGCCACTTTTCGGCAAGGGTTAATCGCCTTACGCGCGCCAGTGACGTACGGACGTCACGCCAGTGTCATCGACATGCCACACTTGTTGCACATGCGACTCACTCGCGCCGGCGTCCGCCAAGGTGCGCGAAGGACTGCACAGGAGATCAGCGGGGCGAAGCGGGTCTAGCGGGGATCGGTGGTTGCCGCCGGCGCGTCGGCAGCGGTCGCTTCCTTCGCCGCCTTCTCGCGCGGTGCCGGCAGCACGACGAGATCATGAGCCTCAATGCGCGGACCACCCCGCCAACCGGTCTCGACGCGGCCCCGCACCTCCACCGGTGTTTCCGCCTTGACCTGCGCGCGCGGAAACAGCTCCGGATCGATCTCGACGGCGATCTCGCCGGTGTCGTCGCGCAACTGGTAGAGTTCGAGCCCGAGGCGTCTGACCAGCAGGCCGCGGACAACGACCAGCTGGTCGTTCACCGGTTGCTGGACGACCCGCACGACCGCCGTTGCCGTGGGAAAGGGTCCGACGTACTCGGCGAGCGCCGCGCCCGCCGCCCACACCGCCGCCGCGATCAGCGCCGTGCCGACGCCGACCGGTTGCCCCCACCCTCTATGATGCCCTGGCTGGCAGCGGCCTGACACATCAGAATCCCGCAATAATTGCATTTACACAACTTACGGATATCCATGACGCTGTCAACGGTGGCGATCAGGTTTCGGGCTCAGGCGGCGCGAAGGCAGTCTCCCGGCCGGCCCAGCCGCACCCGCCGGCCGGTGGCCTCCACCGGTCCACGTACGCCGGCAAGGCCTCCGGGCAGCAGTTCGAGGGCCAGAAAACGGCGCCGGTCGACGGGTCCCGGCAGCGTCACATTATCCAGACCAGCGGCGCGGAAGCCGAACCGCCGGTAGTAAGGCTCGTCGCCGACGAGCAGAACGGCGGGGTGACGAGCCGCGTACGCCGCCCGCAGGCTGTGGCGGATCAACTGGTCGCCGACGCCGCGGTCGCGCCAGGCGGCATCGACGGCGATGGGTCCCAACAGCAGCGCATTCCACTTGCCGCCGACGCGGATGTTCCACAAGCGGATGGTGCCGACGAGCGTACCGGCGTCGCGGGCGATGAAGGCGAACGCCGGCAGCCGTCCGTCACGCAACTTCTGCACCGTCTTGCGATGGCGGCCCGGTCCAAATGCCTTGTCGAGCAGGTATTCGATGCGCGCGGCAACCCCGGGCGGCTCGTTTTCGATGGTGATCATCCTCGCCTCGGCCTTCAGATGCAGTAGCAGCGCATCGGCTCGAAACCATTGAACGCCACCGATGCGTAGGTGGACGTATACGCACCAGCGGCGCGGATCTCCAGCCTGTCACCGATGGAAAGGTCCACTGGTAAGCGATAATTGGCCTTCTCGTACAGCACGTCGGCGGAATCGCAGGTGGGACCGGCGAGGACGACGCGCCCCGTCTTGCCACGGCGGTGGCTGCGGATCGGGTATTGAATCGCCTCGCCTTCCGTTTCCGCGAGGCCGCCGAACTTGCCGATATCGAGGTAGACCCAACGGCGGGGATCGTCCGCCGACTTCTGCGAGATCAGCACCACCTCGGTGTGGATGACGCCGGCGTTGCCGACCATCTGCCGTCCGGGTTCGGCGATCAGATCGGGGATGCGGTTGCCGAAATGCTTGCGCAGCGAACGGCGGATCGCCGCACCGATGGCGCACAGCTTCGGCACGTTGCGGCGGTAGCGGGTCGGAAAGCCGCCCCCGAGGTTGAGCATTTTCAGCTCGATGCCGTCGGCGTCGAGCGCGCGGAACATGGCGGCGGCGGTGCGGATCGCCTCGTCCCACTGCTTGGGTTCGCGCTGTTGCGAGCCGACATGAAAGGAGATGCCGAAGGCCTCGAGGCCCAGGTCCCGGCACCGCCGCAAAAGCGCCTCCGCCATCGCCGGCGCACAGCCGAACTTGCGCGACAGCGGCCAGTCCGCACCTTTGCCCGAGGTGAGAATGCGGCAGAAGACGCGCGAGCCGGGGGCGGCGACGGCAATCTTTTCCAACTCCTGCTCGCTGTCGAAAGCAAACAGCCGCACGCCGCGCTCGTAGGCGGCACGAATGCACGACATCTTCTTGATGGTGTTGCCGAAGGAAATCTGATCGGCGCGACCGCCGGCCGCCAGCACCATGTCGATCTCGTTCACCGACGCGGTGTCGAAGGCCGAGCCAAGTTCCACCAAGCGCTCGAGGATCGCCGGCGCCGGATTCGCCTTGACCGCATAGTAGATGGCGGCTTCGGGCAACGCCGTCCGCAGCTTGCGGAAGTTGGCGGCGACCAGGTCGAGATCAACGACGAGGCACGGCGTGGCGGGCGCTTCGTCGGCAAGGAAACGGGCGATCTTCTGCGTCATCGTTCGGCTCGTCCTTCTTCGCTGCAATGCCGCTACAACACGCGGAAGTTCTTGAACTGCCAGGGGCAGTCCACATCGACACTCTCCGGGAACAGCACGCCGCGGCCGACCAGCGGCGTCCAGTCGGAAAACACCCCGGTGACCTCGCCGAGATAAGGCCGGCAGATCGCCATGATCCGCACGTGGTCCATTTCGTCCGCTTCAACGATGCCGGCGCGCGGGTTCTCGATCGCCCACACCATCCCCGCGAGGACCGCGACGGTCACCTGCAGGCTGGTGGCATTGTTGTAGGGAACGAGGCGGCGCGCCTCCTCGACGGTGAGGCGCGAGCCGTACCAGTAGGCGCCACGGGCGTGGCCCATCAGCAGCACGCCGAGTTCATCCATGCCGGTGGTGATTTCGTCCATCATCAGCCGGCGTCGCTCCTGCAGATGCCAGTTCTTGCCGGCCAGTTCGTGCAGCGACAGCACCGCGTCGTCACAGGGATGGTAGGCGTAATGGACGGTCGGCCGGTACTCGATGCCGTGGCCATTCTCCACCGTGTAATAATCGGCGATGGAAATCGCTTCGTTGTGGGTCACCAGGAAACCGTGGAATGGGCCCTCCAACGGCGTCCACGTGCGCACGCGGGTGCCGGCCCCCGGCCGTTCGAGGTAGATGGCGGCACCACACCCGTTTTCGTGGCGGCGGCCGTCAGCAGGGAAGTGGCGCTCGTGCGTACCCCAGCCCAGTTCGGCCGGCTGCGAGCCTTCGCTGACGAAGCCTTCGATCGACCAGGTGTTGACGAACTCGCCCGGCAGCTTTGGCCGGTCGGCAACCTGGGTGTCGCGCTCGGCGACGTGAATGACCCGCACGCCGAGGTCGCGGGCGAGCGCCGCCCACTCGGCGCGGCCCTTTGGCATCGCCGTCCGCAGGCCCGTCGCCTCAGCAATCTGCAGCAGCGCCTCCTTCACGAAGTGCGAGACGAGGCCCGGATTGGCGCCGTGCGTCAGCACCGCCGTCGGTCCGCCGGGACGCGCGGCCTTCAGTTTCAGCGCGCTTTCGCGAAAGGCATAGTTCGAGCGCTGCGACGGCGTCAGCGACGGGTCGGTGTAGCCGCCGGCCCACGGCTCGATGCAGGTGTCGAGATAAAGGGCGCCCCGTTCGCCGGCGAACTCCACCAGCGCCACCGATGAGACATCGACGGACAGGTTGAGCAGAAAGTCGCCCGCGCCGAGATGGGGCTCCAGTACCGCGCGGTAGTTCTCGCGCGTGATCGGCTGTTCGATGAAGCGGACGCCGTAAGCTGCGGCAACGTCGTGACCGCGCGCCTCGGCGGTGATGACGGTGATCTGCGACGGCTCGATGGCGATGTGGCGCAGGATCAGCGGCAGCACGCCCTGACCGATGCTGCCGAAGCCGACGATCACCAAGCGGCCGGTAAACTCTGCGTGTTTCATTGCGGGGTCTCCTTTTCGGTCTCTTCGTTGGTGTGGGGGACGGCGTCCCCGAAGCGGCATGGTGACGGCGGCGCCACGGTCAAAGCAGCGGACCGTCGGCGACCTCGACGAGATGCGCACGGTCAAAGCCATTGAAGGCCGTCCGCAGGCAGGCCCCGTAGGCGCCGAGCTGGCCGATTTCGATCCAGTCGCCCTCGCGCACGTCCGCCGGCAACAGGAACGGTCCGTCCATGCGGTCGTGACTGTCGCAGGTGGGGCCGAAGAAACGGAACGGCAGCCGCTCTGCCGCGGCCGGCACGGCGGCGTCGCGGACCAGGCGGACCGGGAAACGCAGCCGCGACGTCGGCCCGGCGTCAAACAGGCTCCCGTAGACACCATCGTTGATGTAGAGGTCGCGGCCGCGGCGCAGTTGCACCTGGACGACAACGGATCCGCCGCCGGCGACGAGGGCGCGGCCCGGCTCCCCCCACAGTTGCATGCCGGGATGCCACCCCGACAGGCGGTACGCCGCGGCGATCTCGCTGAAATAATCGGCCAGCGGCGGCGGCGTGACATCGGCGTAGGCAACCGGGAAACCGCCGCCGACGTCGAGAATGTCAACGCTCACCCCGGCGCGCGCAATCGTCTCCATCGCCAGAACCATGGCACGGCGATAAGCGGCCGGATCCAGCGCCTGCGAGCCGACATGAAAGGTGACGCCAAGGCGCTGCGCCGACGGCCGGGCGCGTCGCAGCAGTGCCACCGCATCATCGGCGGCCGCACCGAACTTCCCCGACAGGTCGAAGGACGAGCCCGCATTGCTGACGGCAAGACGCAGCAGCAACCCGAGGCGGCCGCGCACCGGCGCCGCTTCCGCGATGATCTTGTCCAACTCATCGCCGCTGTCGAACGCGAAGTCAGTGACACCATGGCGCGCAACGGCCTCGCCGATCGCGGTCCGCGACTTCACGGGATGCATATAGTGGATGGAGGCGTCCTCGAACATTTGCCGCACGAGCGCGACCTCGTTGGGCGAGGCGCAGTCAAAGTGGCGCACCCCGCCCTCCCACAGCGCGCGCAGCACGCGCGGATCGGGGTTGCACTTGACCGCGTAGAGAACGCGTCCCGGAAAGCCGCGCAGGAAATCTGTCGCCGCCTGCTGCAAGGCGGCAGGGCGCAGGCAGTGCAGCGGCTCGGACGGGCGCGCCGACAGGACGACGCTGTCCACCGAAGGCAGCGGCGGGAGCGGAGCCGGGATTTCGCGGCGGGCCGGTGCGACGGCGCGCCGAAGCAGCATCGTGGACATGGGAGTGCGCTCACTCGCCCAGAGAGACGACTGTCAACGGAGGCTGACTGCTGGATCGCCGTGGTTTGCAAGAGGCGCCGGCCAACATGGCAGGCGGCCCCCGAAACCACGGTTACGAGCCAAGCAGGCTCTCGGCCTCAGGCCGAAAGCAGCGGTTTAGGGCTGAGTGATGCGGTGACTCGCACCGTGCAGCACTGCGATCATAGCCACTTCCCTTAAGGCACCGGCCCACGAACGACCGGCTCGACCAAAAAGGACGCGTTACGTCGTTGCTATTCCGCCGCAGCAGAAAAGTGCACGTGCGATTGCGTCTACGGTCTTCATATAACAAAGCCCCCCGCCGATGCAAGGGTTTTGTCGGTGATCATCACACATCGCTGCTCATTGGTGGGTCCCGACGGCGGCGCAAGCCGGTGATCCGTAGTCGCCGTTCAGCAAGACAGGCGAGGAATTCGTCGGACGCCAGGAATGCATGCTCATCCCGGCGGGCGGCCGTCGCGCCGTCCTGATCGGCGACGAAGGGATCGCCCTCCAGCCCCGGATGGCACATCAACAGCGGGCGAGCCCCCAGGCGGCGGACGAATCGCCGGAACAGTTCGGCGAAGCGCGGCCCGCCGACACCGGCGCGGATCCCACGAAAGGTGCCGTTGCCAGCGATGCCAAGCCTCGCGCCCGCGTCGCGGAAACCGAGACCGAGGGCCGAAACGGCCCAACTGCGCGCGATGGCAACGCCATGAATGAAGGCGTCGCCCGGCGGCATCGACGGATAGCGCAGCCACGCGCCGCGATCCGCGAGGCGGTGCCGCACCACCGCGAGGACGGCATCGCGCACACCCGGCAACTGATGGACATGCTGATGGCCGTCGATGAAATCCGGCGGCGCACCCATCGCCGCCTCGAACCGGTCGATCTGGCGCTGCATTTCCGTGGCGATCTCACCCGCATCGAGGCGCCGCAGCAGGGCGCTACGCACCAGCGCGGCCAACGCCGGCAGCTGTCCATGCGGCGCCAGCCGCGGCAGCGGGCCGGCCGGCGCCAAGTGCGTCAACGTGAAATGCAGACCCACCTCAACGTTGCCCCGGATCGCCCGCAGCGAGGACGCCGAGCGCGACCATGAGCGGCCGAGCACCATGCAGCTGACGGCAGCCAGTCGGCCGCGGTCTACGAGATCGAGGATCGCCTCGTCGATGCCGAGTGCGAGGCCGAAATCATCGGCGCAGACGGTCAACGGCCGCGTCTGCACGTCGCTATCCACATCGGCGCTGCGCGCTGGCGGCAGCTCAGGCATCGCCGTCACGGCACCCGTCAGAATTGTGGCGGGGCTCTGGCATCAGCATGCCGGAACCTGTATGGTCCAGATCGCCAGCGCGGCGGAACCGCGCGACAAAGGTCCGGGCCAGCCTAACCGTGGACGTGTCCATCGTCATTCCCGTTTACAATGAGGGAGCGACCGTAGCCCCTTTATGTGCACGCTTGCATCCCGTGTTAGCGGGCTTGCCCTACACGTCGGAGGTTCTGTTCGTCAACGACGGCTCCACCGACGACACCCTCGATCGGCTGCGGGCGCTCGCCGCCGAGTGGCCGGCGATACGGGTCATCGATCTGTCGCGAAATTTCGGCAAGGAGGCGGCCCTGACCTGCGGGCTCGCGGAGGCCGGCGGCAGCGCCGTGATCACCATGGACGGCGACCTGCAGCATCCGCCGGAGACGATCCCGCATCTGATCGACCGCTGGCAAGCGGGCTATGAGATGGTCTTCGCGCAGCGGTTGAGCCGCAGCGATCAGGACGCTCTTTCTCGCCTCTACGTTCGCGCCTTCTACTGGCTGTTCGACCGCCTGTCGGCAGTCCGGCTGCCGCGCGATGCCGGCGACTTTCGCCTGTTCGACCGCAAAGTGGTGGACGCCTTGAACCGGCTGCCCGAGCGGAACCGGTTCATGAAGGGGCTCTATGCGTGGCTTGGCTTTCGCACCGCCGCCGTTGGCTATGACTGCGCCGAGCGGGCGGGCGGAAAGAGCAAATGGAACCGTTTGGGTCAGTTGCGGTTCGCCTTCGATGCGTTGACGGCGTTTTCGAACCTGCCGTTGCGGGTATTCGGTGTCGCGGGACTGATCGTTTCGGTTCTGGCGTTTTTCTACATTGTCATACGACTGATCCGCGTTACCGTTTACGGCATCGACGTTCCCGGCTATGAGTCGCTGCTCGCCGCCGTCCTGTTCATGGGTGGTGTGCAGCTGGTGTGTCTCGGGATCATCGGCGATTATCTGGGCCGCGTCTTCGAGGAGACTAAACGGCGTCCTCTGTACGTTGTTCGCGAGCGCTTCGGTTACAGTACGGCACCAGAAGTGACAAGACGGGTCGAATAACGAATTCCGTTCAGGCATGGAACGACTTTACGAAATTGTCCGCGGCGAAGGACGCACTTGGTGGGATCGGGGAGCGTGGCTGCTGCTATGCGCCCTGATGGTTCTCGTCATCTTAACTTTCCACCATTATGGGATTTCCAACGACGAAGAAGTGCAGCATCGCTATGGCGAAATGTTGCTGGATTTTTATAGTAGCGGATTTGCCGACGACTCCGCGTTTCATTTCAAGGATCTTTACTATTACGGCGGGCTGTTCGACATGGCGGCGATCCTGCTCGACCGCCTGTTGCCGCTGGAAATCTGGGACACCCGCCATCTGCTGTCGGCGCTTATCGGCGTGCTTGGCATCGCCGCCGTCTGGCGCCTCGGCCGGCTGCTGGCGGGCCCCCGCGTCGGCTTCATCGCCGCCTTGCTGCTCGCCCTGACCGGCGCCTGGTACGGCGGCATGTTCAACCACACCAAGGACATCCCGTTCGCGACGGCGATGGCATGGTCGCTGTACTTCCTCTGCCGTGTGCTCGCCGAATTGCCGCGGCCGTCGCCGCGAACGGTGATCGGCTTTGGCCTCGCCCTCGGCTGCGCCCTCGGCATCCGCGTCGGCGCCGCCGTGATCGTCGTCCCGTTCGCCGCCGGGCTGACGATGTGGGCGATTGGCTGCGCCGGCGGTACGCTGAAGGATCGCGCCAACCAATTGGTGGCCATCGGCGCACGGCTGCTCCCCGCTGCCGCCCTTGCTTACGTGGTGATGGCGATCAGCTGGCCCTGGGCGGTCCTCGACCCGCTGAACCCTTGGCGGGCGCTCGATCACTTCTCGCAGCTCGAGTTTCCCATCCGCACCATCCTCGCCGGTCAGGTGATGTGGATTACCGAAGTGCCCGCCACCTACCTGCCGATCTATCTCGTCATCAAGCTCCCACTGTTGATGCTGGTGGGACTGCTCATGGCGACAGTATACGCGGGCGTCCGCCGCTGGCTGCCGGCGCAACTCCGCGCTTCGAGTCCGGAGCAGCGGATCGGGCTCATGACGTGCATGCTCGCGGGCGCTTTCCCGATCGCCTGGTTCATCATCGAAGATCTGCCGGCTTACGACGGGATTCGCCATTTTCTGTTCGTTGTGCCGCCGCTCGCCGTGTTGGCAGCGTTCGGCTTGGCGCGCGGGCTCGACATGCTGGCCATGGCATCGCTGCGCTTGGCGGTGGCCGGTGCCACCGCCGCCTTCCTCGTCATCGTCCTGCAGGCGCACGTTCTCGCTCGCCTGCACCCTTACGAATACGTCGATTATAACGCCCTGGTCGGCGGGTTGGCGGGCGCTCAGCGCAAGTACGTGATGGACTACTGGGCCAACACAGTGCCGGAAGCCACTCGCGCGCTTGTCGCCCAACTGCGTCTGGAGCGGCCGGCCACGGCGTTCCTTTACCCCTACAAGGTGTGGGTCTGCTCGGAACGCGAGACTTTCGAGGCGGTAGCGCCGCCCTTCTTGATTTGGACGCGCAATCCCGATGAGGCGGACTTTTACATCGCGCCGACCCACCTCAACTGCGACCGTCCGGCCGACTGGACGCCGCAGCGACTGAAAGGGCGAATCATCCATACCGTTGAACGGCTGGGCGTTTCACTCGCCGTCGTCCGCGACCGCCGCGGCGTCATCGCCAGCACCAAGGCGCTACCCCGAAGTTAAGGCGCCCCCGCTTACTCGCTGGTAACGTCCTCGCCACTGTCTTCACCCGGTGGATCGGCAGCATTGCGGCGAGCACCCGATCGCGGCTGCCGGCTGGGCACCCACGGCCGCTCGCCACGCAGCGCGTTGACGCTCGCCATGCGCATGCCGTCCGGGCGCACCCACAGGGCGTGCGCACCCTCGCGCCAAAGGTCGAAGCGGTCGATGACGACGCTTGGCGCCGGGCAGCGGCGACGGACCGGTACGACGCTGACGATGGCGTCGGCGCGCCGGCAATCCTCCGCAAGAGCCTCTCCGGAGCGCGCGATGGCAATGAGGTGGCCGGCATGCCGCCAGATGCAGCCGGCGCCGTCGCAGGTCAGCCGGCCGTCGGCACTGCTGCCGGTGACCGGGAAGGCGGCGACACTGTCGGCCCGCTCACCGGCGCGGAGCCACGTCTCCCGTGCCATCGATGAGGCGCGGATCGAGGACAGCATGAGGCCGCCATCGGCGGCACGCACGGCGACGAGTTTGCCGGTGCCGTCAATCAGCAGATCGGGGGGTGCACTGACCAGAGTGGCGACGACGCCCGCGGCGACCGGCACCAGCCCCATCAGCCGCCAGCGCTGGCGCCAAAGGCACAGCCAGAGAAGACCGAAGGCCAAGGCTGCCAGCGCCCAAGGCGGCATCGGCGGCAGCTGGGCGACGGCGCCCGGCCAGCCGGCCACGACTTCGGCGACCCAAATGACGATGTCAACGCCCCACGCCATCGGATAAAGCGCGAGCGCGGATAGGCCGAACGGCATCAGCAGCAGCGCGACGATCGCCCAAGGCATGATCCAGACGGATGTCAGCGGTACCGCGACGAGATTGGCGAACAGCCCGAAGACGGCGAGGCGGTTGAAATGAAAGGTGACGAACGGTGCCGTGGCGAGGGTGGCGACCAGCGAGCTGAGGGTGAGCCCTACGAGATAGATGAGGGGCCGCCATTGCTCGGCGCGCGGTGAAAACCAGCTTGGCTGCGAGCGCGTCCATTCGTACATCGCGATCAGCGCCATGACCGCAAAAAACGACATCTGAAAACTGGGACCGAGGATGGTGTGCGGTTGTGTCAGGCACAGGACCACCGCGGCGATGGCAACGAGGCGCATCGGCGTCGTCCGCCGATCGACGAGCACGGCCAGCAGCACCAACAGGACCATCAGGAACGCGCGCTGGCTCGGCACTGGCGCCCCTGCCAGCAGAGTGTAGAACCCGGCGGCGACGACGGAGCCGCACGCCGCCCACTTCTTGATGGGATAGCGCAGGGCAAGGGGCGGGATCAGCGCGAGCGCCGAGCGCAGCGCCAGCATGACAAGCATGGCCACAAGCCCGATGTGCAAGCCCGATATGGACAGCAGGTGGGCAAGGCCGCTGTCGCGAATCGCCGCCATCTGTGGCTCGGGGATCGCCCGCTGCTCGCCCACCAGCAGGGCGATGACAACGGCGCTGGTCGGCGGCGCAACGACCCGCCGCACCTCCTGCGAAACGGCATGGCGAAGCCGGGCAAACCACGTCTCCACCGCGGTGCCGCCCGCCGTTACCGCCGAAACCACCGATACCGGGCCGACGGCGAAGCCGATCGCCCCCAGCCCGACGAAGTAGGCTTCGCGCTGGAAGTCATATCCGCCGGGGATGACGGGCGCCGGCGGCGGCGACAGCACGGCGGCCAAGCGGACGCGATCGCCGGGCGCCATGGGCGGCAGGTCGCCGCGAAGCCGGACGCGCACGGTCCCGGGGATCTCGCGACGCTCATCGCGGCTGCGTACGTCAGTCAACACCACGCGCGCGCCATTGGGCAGCGGTTCGATGCGGCGGACAACGCCGATCAGCGCGACCGGACCCACCTGCTCCTCGAGCGTCTTGGTGGTCACAAGCGCCGTCTGCACTTGCGCGGCGGCAAAACCAAGAGCGAGGAGCCCGAAGATAACGGCGACAAAGGGAGCCGCGCTGCCAACTGACTGCCGCAGCGTCCGCAGGGCGATCAGCGCTGTGGCGGCAGCGGTGACGCCAACGGCGCCAATCCACAGAGGCGGCTCGCGATGAAGGGAAAAATAGCCGACGATGCCGATCGCCAGCAGGACCGGAACCCACAATCCCCAGCGGTCGCGCTCGGCGAGCGCGCACCGCATGAGCCCACGGTGGAAACCCGCCAGTGCGAGGCTGACGCCGCCGGTTGTGCGAAAGCCGGGCGCGAGGGGGGGTGAGCCCGCTTGGCTCCCCACGTCAGCCATGGCTGCCTGCCCTGTGCATGGCCCGCGATCATAGGCATTTTGCCCCAAACAGGCCAGATTTTTGCGGGCAGTCGCGTCATTCAAGGCGCTGCCTTTTGTCGGCGGCGCGCCCTATGTTGGGAGTGACACTCGCGATCAAGGGCCGGCATGGATCGATCGGACGGCAACGGCGTGCACATTGTCGGTGGTGGGCTCGCCGGCTGCGAGGCGGCGTGGCAACTCGCCCGCGCCGGTGTTCCTGTGGTGGTGCACGAGATGCGCCCGACGCGGCAGACGCCGGCGCACCGAACCGGCCATCTCGCCGAGTTGGTGTGTTCCAATTCGTTCCGCTCCGATGACGGCGAACGCAGCGCCATCGGCCTGTTGCACGAGGAGATGCGGCGGCTCGGCTCGGTGATCCTCGGCGCCGCCGATGCGTGCCGGGTGCCGGCGGGCAGCGCGCTCGCTGTCGACCGCGATGGCTTCAGCGCCGAGGTCAGCCGGCGGCTGGCGTCCGAACCACGCATCACCGTGCAGCGGCAGGAGGTGGTCGACCCCTTCGCAGCGGGCTGGCGGAGCGTCATCATCGCCACCGGACCGCTGACATCCGACACGCTGGCAGCGGCGCTGACATCGGTCATCGGCGAGGACAGCCTCGCCTTCTTCGACGCCATCGCGCCCATCGTCTACCGCGAGTCGATCGATTTCGGCAAAGCCTGGTTCCAATCCCGCTACGACAAGGGCGGCGGCCGCGATTACATCAATTGTCCGCTGAATCGGGAGCAATACGAGGCGTTCGTCGCCGCACTGCTCGCCGGAGAGCGGGTGTCCTTCCGTGATTGGGAGCAGAGCACGCCCTATTTCGAGGGGTGCCTGCCCATTGAGGTCATGGCCGAGCGCGGACCACGAACGCTTGCTTTCGGACCCATGAAAGCGATCGGCCTCGCCGACCCGCATCAAGGCGGCCGGCGTCCCTACGCCGTCGTGCAACTGCGCCAGGATAATGCTCTCGGCACGCTGTACAACATGGTCGGGTTCCAGACGAAGCTGAAACACGCTGAACAGGTCCGCATTTTTCGCACCATCCCCGGCCTTGAGCAGGCGGAGTTCGCGAGGCTCGGCGGCTTGCACCGCAACACTTTCATCAACAGCCCGAAGCTCCTCGACGGCACGCTGCGCCTAAAGGCGCGACCGTCGGTGCGCTTCGCCGGCCAGATCACCGGCTGCGAAGGCTACGTGGAAAGTGCGGCGATCGGCCTCCTCGCCGGCCGCTTCGCGGCTGCCGAACTGATGGGCGATCCCATAACCCCGCCGCCGCCGACGACGGCCATCGGCAGCCTGCTCCGCCACCTGACGGACGGTGGCCGGGGCGGCGACTTCCAGCCGATGAACGTCAACTTTGGTTTGTTCCCAACCCTCGCCGCGCACGATCTCGGCGGCAAAGGCAGCGCCGAGCGTAAAGCCGCCTACTGCCGGCGGGCCCTTGCCGACCTTGCCCAGTGGATGGCGACAGCGCCCAGCGGCCCGGCCGCGACGCAGCCGGCGGCCGCGGCTAGCTAGCCCTTCGTCTTTGCCGGTTTGACCGCATCCTGACCGGCGGCACAGGCGGGATAGGGATGACGACCGGCCAGCGACGGCTTCGCGGTCAGCCGGTGATAATCGGTTTCGGAAAGGCTGGCCGCCTCCTCGAAGAGGTCATACGTCCCCTGACAGTAGGTTAACTGCAACTCCAGCGAACGGAGCGCGGAGGCGTTGCCGAGGCGGGTGATGAAGGCATCGAGTTCGCGCTGGCTGGCTTTTCCATACATCCGCTTGAACATCGCTTGCAGCGTGCGTGCCTGCTCATTCTGGGTCTTGCGAAATTTCTCCATGAACGCGTTGTATTGCGTCGTTTGCGCGCACGATAGGGCGCCGACGAGCAACTCGGTCTCAAGGATGCGGCTGGCGATGGCATTCAGCTCCGCCGGCGTCGCGCATCGCGACGGCTTGGGGTTCGCGGTCGCCGCCAAGGCTGGCGATGACCCCAACAGCGCTGCGGCGAGGGTCAAGGCGACGACAAGCCCGGCCCGCACTCCAGTCGATCTGCGCAATCCCATGTCCTCCTCGATCACCAACGTTGCGCGCCCGAGAACCGCGCCAGCGGCGGCGGCCTGAACGCCACAAGTGAACACCGCAACAGCCGTAGCCGGCGACGATCCCGGTGACACCGGCCCCCGCAACCCGATCCCGGTTCAACGTCTAGCGGCGAGGCAGAGCTCTGGCAAGGGAACTGACAATTCTCCATCCCAGCAGACACACCGTTGCCATATCGCAACATAGGCCGGTGCAATACTCGGCAACGGTACGGCAGGCGTTGCGCCATTGCGACGGAATGCGCAGACTCCGAGTAGTAGGGAGACCGTCGGATATGCGCGTTCTCGGCGCGCTTGATAGCCAATAGCTTTACCATCCTCTCGCGGGGTAAAATGATGATATCGTTTCGTTTTGCGGTGCTCGCAGCGTCGTTTGTCGTAGGCTTGGCGTTGGCCCCGGTCGCGCAGGCCGCCGATGACGTGACCGCGCAGCGCCTGACGCAACGGCTGTTCGATGCGATTCGCGCCAACGATATGGCTGCGGTACAGGCGAGCCTCTCCGCCGGAGCCCACCCCGATGCGGCGGACCGCTGGGGCGTCAAGCCGATCGACCTGGCCGTCGACAAGGGCTACTACCGAATCGCCCAGGTCATTGCCGCCGCCCGCCAGACCCACCGGACGCCAACCCCAGCTGCGGCACCGGCGGCAGTCGAAGCGGCAAAGGAACCGGCTGCAGCGAAAGGAACCGTGCGTCACGGCGCCATGGTTCCCAAGACCGCCGCCGCCATCGATGCGCCGGTGAAAGCGGCGGCGGTGACCGCGCCCGCCACGATGGCGTGGCCGGCGGGCGTGCCCAATCCCTTCGATCCGTCGATGCCGCCACCCCGCTCCCAATTGCTGGTGTCCGATCCCGCTGAAGGGACTGCCGTTCAATAACGCGGGGCACCGTGCCGTCGCACCGTACCGTCTGGCAGACGGGGCGCCCGCCCGAAGCCTCCGCCACCGCGTTTTTGCCGGGCGGTCTTTCAAACGCGCTGGCGCCGCCATATGTCTGAGCGGCACTGAAAACTGACACGAGGGGATGAGGGATCATGCCGTTTGAACTGCCGGCTTTGCCATACGAAAAGACCGCCCTGGCGCCGCACATTTCCGCCAACACGCTGGACTTCCACCACGGCAAGCACCATCAAGCTTACGTGACCAATCTCAACAACTTGACGAAAGATACAGCGCTCGCATCGCTGTCGCTGGAGGATGTGATCAAGGCAAGCGCCGGTGATGCATCGAAGGCCGGCATCTTCAACAACGCCGCCCAGGTTTGGAACCATACCTTTTATTGGAATGCCATGAAGCCAGGGGGCGGCGGCGTGCCGCAAGGTGACGTCGCGGCGGCGATCGATGGCGCCTTTGGCAGCTTCGAGAAGTTCAAGGATGAGTTCAAGGCGGCTTGCGTGACCCAGTTCGGCAGCGGCTGGGGCTGGCTTGTCGCCGAAGGTGGCAAGCTGAAAGTGACCAAGACCGGAAATGCCGATCTGCCGATGGCGCACGGTCAGACGGCGCTGCTAACCTGCGACGTCTGGGAACACGCCTACTACCTCGACTATCAGAACCGCCGGCCGGACTACGTCCAGACTTTCCTGGACCATCTGGTGAACTGGGATTTCGTCGCAGCCAATCTCGCCGCGTCGAAGCGGTAGGCCCGCCGGACCGGGCCGCCCCGGCGGCGTTAATCGATGGCGATCAGCGCCGCCGCCACGCTGCGGCCCTCAAGCATCAACACGTTGTAGGTGCGGCAGGCCGCACCGGTTGCCATCCACTCGACAGCAATACCGGCGGCGCGCAGCGACGGGATCAGCGGAAGTGGCGCCGGAATGAATGCCGGGCCGCAACCAACCACCAGAATGCTCACAGCAGCGGCCTCGCTTGTCACCGCCGCCAGCGCCTCCGTCACCATCGGCGCGGTGATCGCCTCGGCCACGGGCGCATCCCAGAGGATGACCCGATCCGGAACCACCAGGATCGAACCCGCATAGCGGCTGCCGGAGACCTTGAACCCGCCGGCGCCATAGCTCTCGATCAACTGCCGGCCGGCAGGCAGCCGCGGGGTGATGTCAACGGCCACTTACGGCGTCTCGGCAAGCGCCGTGTTACTGCGTTCACCGATCCGCCGCAGATTGAGGTAGCGCAGCAGCGGCACGGCCACGAACACCGAGGAATAAGTGCCAATAATGACGCCAAACAGCATAGCGAAGCTGAACCCGCGAAGAACCGGTCCGCCCAGGACGTAAAGAGCCAATAGCACGAGAATTGTCGTCACCCCGGTGATAAAGGTGCGCGACAGCGTCTGATTTATCGAAAGATCGATCAGCGCATCCAGCGGCATCGTTTTGTACTTGCGCATGTTTTCTCGCACGCGATCGAAAACGACAACGCTGTCGTTAATGGAATAGCCCGCAATGGTCATGACGGCGGCGACAATCGTCAGATCGAAATCGAGGCCAAACAGGGAAAACACACCGAGAATATAGATGACGTCGTGAATCAGCGAGATGACACCGGCAACGCCGAACTGCCACTCAAAACGGAACCACAGGTACGCCATGATCGCCAGCAGCGCCGAGATCGTGGCGTAGATGGCGTTGCGGATGAGTTCGGCGCTGACCTGCGGGCCAACCACCTCGACACGGCGGATCTCCACGCCCATGCCGAGGGCGTCGCGCACCTGTGCGATCGCCGCTTGCTGCGCGGCATCGCCGCCCGGTTGTTTCGGCACACGGATCAACACATTGTCTGGGGACCCGAACTCCTGGAGGGAGACGTCGCCGAGACCGAGGCCGCCGAGCGTGCCGCGCAAGCGGACCAGATCGGCGGGGCCTTCGGTCTTGATGTCCAGCAGCAGGCCGCCCGCGAAATCGATGCCGAGGTTGAAGCCGCGGGACGCAATGGAGAGGAGGGATACGACGACCAGAGCGAAGGATAGGCCCAGGAACAGCCTGTGCCACCTCATGAAGGGGATCTTGGTATCGGGTGGAACGAATTGCAGGCCGCGCAACGGCAAGGCTCCTTAGATCGCCATCTCGCGCGGACGCGTCCGCTTGAACCACATGAGCACGATCAAGCGCGTAAAGGTGATGGCGGTGAACATGGAGGTGACGATGCCGATACCGAGAGTCACGGCGAAGCCGCGCACCGGGCCGGAACCGAAGATGAAAAGAAGGATCGCCGCGAACAGCGTCGTTAAATTGGAATCGACGATCGTCGTCAATGCCCGTGTGAAGCCGGAATCGATGGCGGACACCGGCGTCCGGCCACTGCGCAACTCCTCGCGGATGTGCTCAAAGATCAGGACGTTGCCGTCGACCGCCATGCCGACGGTCAGCACAATGCCGGCGATTCCGGGCAGCGTCAGCGTCGCCTGCAGCAGCGACATCGCCGCGATCAGCAAGATCCCGTTCACGATCAGGGCAAGGCAAGCGATGGCGCCAAAGGTGCCGTAGGCGACCAAGGTAAAGACGACCACGAGAATCGCGCCAACGATGCCGGCGCGCTCGCCGGCGGCAATGGAGTCGCTGCCGAGGCCCGGGCCGACGGTGCGTTCCTCCAGCACCTCGAGGGGCGCCGGCAGCGCCCCGGCGCGCAGCAGCAGCGCCAGATCATGCGCCTCCTGCGGCGTGAAGCTTCCGGAAATGATCCCCGAGCCGCCGAGGATCGGTTCTCGAATGCGTGGGGCGCTGATCACCTGTCCGTCGAGGACGATAGCCAGCGCCTTGCCGGTATTCTGCGACGTGGCATCGCCAAAACGCTTCGCTCCGATCGAATCGAAGCGGAACGACACCACCGGATCGCCCTGCTGGAACGTCGGCTGGGCATCGATGAGGTTCTCGCCGCTCACGATGATGCGACGGCGGACGACGATGTTTTCCGGCTGCGCCCGCCCTGAGCGCTGTTCGACCAGCGGCAGCACCACCGTTCCCGGCGGCGGCCGGCCGGCAAGAGCCTCGGCGGCATTGGCGCCGTCATCGACGATGTGAAACGTCATCTTCGCCGTCTTGCCGATGAGCGCCTTGACCCGTTCCGGATCATCGATGCCGGGCAACTGCACCAGAATGCGGTCGGCTCCTTGCCGCTGGATGGTCGGCTCGCGGGTGCCCGTTTCATCGATGCGGCGCCGGATGATTTCCAGCGACTGTTCAATCGCCGACTGCTGCCGCTCGCGCAGCGCCTGCGCCGACAGCGTCAGGCGCAGACGTCCGCCACCTTCGTCGGCCAGGGACAGATCCCGGTCCACCTGTCCGAGCAGCCGGACCGCCTCCTTCTCCTGCTCCCGGTCGAGGATGGTGACGGTCACCGTCTTGTCGTCGATGCCGAGGTCCTGATAGCGAATCTTCTCGTTGCGCAGGGCATCGCGGACCGCATCGACGACGGAGTCCAGACGCTCGCGCGCCACCGCCTCGGTGTCGACCTGAAACAGCAGGTGCGAGCCGCCGCGCAGGTCAAGGCCAAGGTTGATCTGCCGGTGCGGCAACCAAGCCGGCAGCATGTCGGCATCATCGCGCGAAACAAGGTTGGGCGAGGCGAATATGATCCCGGCAAGAACGATGACGAGAACGGCAATCGCCTTCCACTTGGCGAAGTGGATCATCGCGGCAGCGGCCCGGCTCCGGTCATTCGTTCTTGCCGCCGAGCGCCCGTTTCAATACCGAAGCCCGATTCTTCACTGTCTTCGGGGCTGCCGTGGTTTCGCCGCCGTCCGCCGCTTCGTCGGGCTTGTCAGTCTCGCGCCGCGACGTTTCCGCCGGCGCCGGTTCGGTCTTCGCGAGCACGGTCGCGATCATCGTCCGTTGCACGCGCACGCGCACGCCCTCGGCGATCTCCACCTGCACCTCGTTGTCGTCGACGACCTTGGTGATCTGCCCGATGATGCCGCCGCCGGTGACGATGCGATCGCCGCGCCTGAGTGCAGCCAGCATCTCGCGATGCTGCTTCATTTTTTTCTGTTGGGGGCGGAACAGCAGGAAGTAGAAGACGACGAAGATCAGGATGATCGGAAGCAAGGCTTCCAAGGCGCCTGGACCGGCGGATGCCGCGTCACCGGCGGCCTGTGCCCA
>JALOTH010000134.1 GCA_025458035.1 Rhodospirillales bacterium | reverse complement strand
ATGCGGCGACGGCCGTGTCGGCACGACCACGAGATCGGCGTAGGCGACGATGCGGGCGATCGTATCGGTCACCGCCGGAGGGGTGTCGATGAAAACGAGACGAATGCCGGCGCGCCGCATCTGCTCGAGGTCGCCGTGCAGATAATCGAGGTTGGCCTGGGCGAAGCGGGGCGTACCGGCCTCGCGAGCATTCCACCACGCCGCCAGGCTACCCTGGGGATCGGTGTCGATGACCGCCACCGGCCCCGCGCCGCTGCGCTCAGCCTGCACGGCGAGATGACCGCATAGGGTCGTCTTGCCCGAACCGCCCTTCTGCGAGGAAAAGACGACCACTCGCATCGTGTCGTCACGGGCGACAATCTCGGATTTTTCCCTGCTGACCAAGTGCGTAGCATACGTCTCGCTATCCACGGCAACCATTGTTGTCCCATCTTCCAATTTCGGAAAATAACGCAGCAGGCATGCAGCGATCAGGACCCGGATTAGCTCAAAAATGAACCCATACTTAACGACTATATTCCATATTATGCAGGCGGCAGTCAAAATAATCATTTGTTTACATTTTTCATTTGGTTTGTGCTGGGACTGCGAGCGGTTTGCCGCCGTCATCCCGCTGGGACGACACAGCACCGGCAGGAGGTGGCGGGCGGGCGCCGAAGGGGCGGCCAGGCTCGGCATCTGATTAAATTTTAGTCAGCGGATTTCGCGGGGATGATGATATAAGCGCCCCGCAAGCCGGGGGTTCGCCCCTTTCGCATATTGCATAGGCCACTTTGCTACCATTACGATCTGCTTTTCATGCCGTGGACCAACGTCCGGCTCGTCGACAGCCTTGGCATAAGGATTGCTTAATGATGTGCGCTGCGGGTCGCGCAATTTAGGCCAAAAGAAGAACCGGAATGAAACTTGGCAGTGCGTTCGACGAAATGAACGGAAACCGCGACGGCATTCGCGGTGCCTACAGAGCCTACGAAGAGTGGTTACGGGGAACGCCAATCGAATTGCTGATCGAACGGCATCAGCAGGCCGATCTGATCTTTCGACGCCTTGGCATCACCTTCTCCGTATATGGCAGCGAGGAAGGGGTCGAGCGGCTGATTCCGTTCGATATTATCCCGCGCATCCTTGACCCGGAGGAGTGGCGGATCGTCGGCTCCGGCGTCTGTCAGCGGGTGCGCGCCATCAATGCCTTCCTCGATGACATTTACCACGAACAGCACATTTTGAAGGCTGGCCGGATCCCGGCGCCGCTGGTTCTCAACAATCCGTCCTTCCGGCCGGAGGTGCTCGGACTGGACCTGCCGCGCCGCACCTACGTTCAGGTTGCCGGCGTCGATGTGGTGCGGGTATCGGCAAACGAGTTCTATGTCCTGGAGGACAATGTGCGCGTTCCCTCTGGCGTCTCGTACATGCTCGAGAACCGCGAAACGATGATGAGGATTTTCCCCGAGCTGTTCGCCCTGCAATCGGTGGCGCCGGTCAACCACTATCCCGAGTTGCTGCTGCGCACGCTGCGTTCGACAACGCCTCCCGGGGTCAGCGATCCCACCGTCGTCGTCCTCACCCCGGGCCACTTCAACAGCGCCTATTTCGAACACGCCTTCCTGGCGATGCAGATGGGCGTCGAGCTGGTGGAAGGCCAGGACCTGTTCGTCGAAGACGACACCGTCTTCATGCGCACGACGGAGGGGCCTCGCCGCGTCGACGTCATCTACCGGCGCATCGACGACGACTTCATCGATCCGCTGGCGTTCGATGCCGGCTCCCTGCTGGGCGTGCCGGGGCTGCTCTCGGTGGTGCGCAACGGCCGTGTCGCTCTCGCCAATGCCATCGGCACCGGCATCGCCGACGACAAGGCGATCTATTGCTTCGTGCCGGACATGATCGACTTCTACCTCGGTGAAAAACCGATCCTGAACAACGTGCCGACGTACCGCTGTTCCATCGACGACGATCGCGCCTACGTGCTCGATCACCTGGAGGAACTGGTGGTCAAGGAGGTCGGCGGCTCCGGCGGCTACGGCATGCTGGTCGGGCCGATGAGCACGGCGGAGGATCGCTACACCTTCCGCCAGAAGATCGACGCCGAGCCGGACAATTTCATCGCCCAGCCAACGCTCAACCTGTCGACGTGCCCGACCCTCGTTGACGGCAAGATCGCACCCCGGCATGTCGACCTGCGGCCCTACGTGCTTACTGGCGAGACGACGCAGGTCGTACCAGGCGGGTTGACGCGGGTTGCCTTGCGCGAAGGATCGCTGGTCGTCAACTCCTCGCAGGGGGGTGGCACCAAGGACACCTGGGTGCTCGAATGCTGACGGCAATGCTCGGCCGCACCGCCAATAACGTCTATTGGATGGCGCGCTATGTGGAGCGGGCGGAAAACCTCGCCCGCCTGCTGGCCAGCACCTATCACATGTCGCTACTGCCCGCAGCCGGCAGCAGTGACACCTCGCAGTGGGAAGCGCCGCTGTCGCTGGCCGGCGATCGCGCCGATTTCCTGAAACGCTATTCCGAGATCACGCCGGGCACCGTTCTCGCCTACATGGCTCTCGACCCGGAAAACAGTTCGAGTATCCGCAGCTGCCTGCGGCTGGCGCGCGAGAACGCGCGGGCGACGCGCCCCGAGCTGACGACGGAAGTGTGGGAAGGGATCAATCAGACCTACCTCGAGATGGAGTCCATGTCCTACTCGAAAATGGTCGACCAGGGGTTCCGCGAATTTTTCGACTGGGTCAAGGAGCGTTCCCACCTGTTCCGCGGCGCGGTCTACGGCACCATGCGCCGCGGCCACGCGTTCACCTTCTCCCGCCTTGGCACCTTCATCGAGCGGGCCGATAACACCGCCCGTTTCCTCGCGCTGAAGTGGGAGCTGCTGGCACCTTCGGGACGGCCGCTCGCCGCCGAAGACTACTACCGCTGGGGGGCCTTGCTCCGCGCCTTCAGTGCGTTCAAAGCCTATCGCGAGGTCTATTCCGGCATCATCGAGCCACGCCGGGTCGCCGAGCTGCTGGTTCTGCGGCGCGACATGCCCCGCTCGCTCTTCGCCTGCTCCGCCGAAACGGTGGATATTCTTCGCAACCTGCGGTCCGAGGCCGCCTGCACCCGCGTCGCCGAGCAGATTCACGAGCGGCTGCAGCGCAACCGCATCGACGGGATCCTGCGCTCGGGCCTGCCCCGTTTCCTCAACGGCTTTGTCGTCCGCAACAACGAGTTGCACGGGATGATCGGCCAGGAGTTCATGCTGGTGCTATGAGGCTTACGATCGAACACGAGACCCACTATCGCTTCGGCGAACCGGCCCATCACAGCGTCCAGTACCTGCGCCTGACGCCGCGGCCCGATCCGTGCCAGTCGCTGATCGGCTGGCATGTCTCGACACCGGGCAAGTGCAAGCGCTGGACTGACGGCTTCGGCAACACCGCCCACGTCAGCGTGCAGAACGGCATGCACGACGAGTTGCCGGTAATCGTCCGTGGCGAGGTCGAGACCCTCGATACGTTCGGCGTGCTTCCCGCCGAGGATGGCCTGCCGCCGCTGATGTTTCTGCGCCCAACCACCTACACCAAGGTCAATGAGGCGATCGAAGCGTTCGCGACACCATTCATCGAGCGGATGCGCGATGAAGGACCGATCGCGACGTTGCACGCGCTGATGTGGTCACTGCATACACAAGTGGCCTACAAGCCCGGCTTCACCGACGTCGACAGCACCGCGGCCGAGGCGCTCGAACACGGTTTCGGCGTTTGCCAGGATCACGCGCATCTGTTCATCGCCTGCTGCCGGGTCCTCGGCCTGCCCGCCCGTTACGTCAGCGGCTACCTGCTCTCGCGCAACGGCGAGAGTGGCACGCTGGCGAGCCACGCGTGGGCGGAAACCTACGTCGAAGATCTCGGCTGGGTGTCGTTCGATCCCACCAACAACCAGTGTGCGACCGATGCCTATGTGCGTCTGGCGGTGGCGTTCGATTATGCCGGCGCCTGCCCCATCCGCGGCGTACGCAAGGGCGGCGGGACCGAGGAAATGACGGTCCGCGTCGCCGTCGCCCCCAATCACCAGCAATAACGGCGCCGTTGGATTGACCCCTGGCGGCGGCCGCCGCCACGCAAGGAGACACTGCCGATGACCTATTGCCTCGGCGTGCGGGTGGATGCTGGTCTCGTTTTCGCCAGCGATACCCGCACCAACGCCGGCGTCGACAGCGTTGCCACATTCCAGAAGATGTGGGTGTTCGATGAACCCGGGGAGCGGGTGATCACCGTGCTCACCGCTGGCAACCTCGCGGTCACCCAGGAAGTTGTCAGCATCCTGGAACGCGGCCTCGGCAGCGATGATGCCGAGCGCAGCCTGATGCACGTTGATTCCATGTTTTATGCAGCGCGCATCGTCGGCAGCGTGCTGCGCAGCGTCTTCGATCGCGACGGCACCTACTTCAAGGCGCATGGCACCGAGTTTAATGCCTCCCTCATCGTTGGCGGGCAGATCGTCGGCGAGGCGCCACGATTGTTCCTCATCTATCCCGCCGGCAACTTCATCGAGGCGGGGACGGAAACCCCGTACTTCCAGCTGGGCGAAACGAAATACGGCAAGCCAATCCTTGAACGCGTATTGACGCCGCAGGTCGGATTGCTGGAGGTGGCGAAATGCGCCCTCGTCTCCTTCGACTCGACGATCAAAGCCAACATCTCGGTGGCGCCGCCGATCGACCTGATGATCTACGAGGCCGACAGCTTCCGTGTGGGCTGCCGTCGCCGGATCAGCGACGACGATCCCTATTTCACGCAATTGCGCCGGGCCTGGGCGGAAGGCCTGCGCCGCGTCTTCAACGAGGTGCCGGCGCCACCATGGTCGCTGGCCGAGGGCGCCGCGAGCCGGCTGCATGGGCGCTGATCGCTGACCCGGGGTGACGGCGGCACCACGCCGGCGCTAGGCAACGACCCTGGTTGCGGCTTTCCAGCCGCCGGCCAGGCGGGCACAATGCGAGCGTGATGTCGTGCTTTTTCGCCAAGGCCGCCGCGTTTGTCCTGCTTGGGCTGCTGCGTTGGCTCGAACTGGCGGCGGTCCAACTGGCCCTACCCTCGCCGGCCATGGCGGCGACGCCCCTCGTCGATGCCATCGCCTGCAACAGCGCCACCGGCTTCTTCGTCAGCAACGAGGGCGACTTGATCAGTGCCGCGCACGTCCTCGGCAAGTGCGCCCACGCGGTGGCGATCACCGCGCAAGGCGTGCGCTTCGGCCGGCGCATCGCCGTTGCCGAAGGGTTCGACATTGCCCTGTTTCGTTTCGAGGGCGGAACGCCGGATTCGGCCGTGTTTCCGGCGGATGCGCTGGACATGTTCTGGGCGCCGGTGACGGCCGTTGGCTTGCGGACCTGCGGCGGGCCGGATTCGCTGCGCCTCAACGAGGGCCACGCCGTCGCCGGCTTTCGCCAGTTGCCCGATACGGTCAGCCTGATGGCGGACGCGGTCATCCTTGGCGGTAACAGCGGCAGCCCCGTCGTCGATAGCGCCGGCCGCGTGGTCGGCATGCTGGTGGCCCGCAGTACTGCAAATGCCCGCGTCGGCTACGCGGTATCCGCCGATCGGCTGAAGGCGTTCCTGTCCGATCACGGCGTCCCCATCCGCGTGCAACCCGAACCGCTCTCCTCGCTGTTCGCGCCAGCGGGGGCGGGCACCGCCGCCGTCCCCTTCACGGTTGGCGTTGCTTGCATCATGTGATGGGCGGGCGCGGATCGCCAAGGGCGTGGCATAGCCGGCACCGACGCCCAACATCGAAGCCAGCACTCAATGGCAAAGAAGGAAACGGCCGATGCCGGACGGCGATCCTCCACTGACGGCGCGCGTCGTCGGCCACATTCGGGACATTCCGGCGCATGACTGGGATGCCTGCGCCGGCGGCGCCAACCCGTTCGTCAGCCATGCCTTCCTCGACGTCCTGGAAACGTCGCAATCGGCGCAGCCGCAGGTCGGCTGGGCACCGCAGCACATCGTCGTCAGCGATGACACGGGACACATCGTTGCCTGCTGCCCCGCCTACCTGAAGAGCCATTCCTATGGCGAGTACGTCTTCGATTGGAGCTGGGCGGAAGCCTATCAGCGGGCCGGCGGCCGCTATTACCCGAAGCTGCAGGTGGCGGTGCCGTTCACGCCGGTTCCTGGGCCGCGCCTGCTCGTCCGTCCCGGCGCGCCGGCAACAACAGCCCGCGGCGCTCTCGCGGCGGCGCTGCTTGCCCTTGCCAAGCGCCGGCAGCTGTCATCGGTGCACGTAACCTTTGCCGGCGAAGCCGAGGTCAGTGCCCTGGTCAACCTCGGTTTCGCGGCCCGTATCGGCCACCAGTACCATTGGCACAACCGCGGCTATGGCAGTTTCGACGAGTTCTTGAACGCGCTGGCCTCGCGCAAGCGCAAGGCGATCCGCAGGGAGCGGGCCGAGGTGGCGGCGCAGGGTCTGACCATCCGGACGCTGACCGGGGCGGAAATCGGTGAACGGCACTGGGCAGCCTTCCACCGCTTCTATCAGGACACGACGGAGCGGAAATGGGCGCACGCCTACCTGACGCGCGACTTTTTCCACGGGCTCGGCGATCGGCTCGGTGAGCGCACCGTCCTCGTCGTCGCCGAGACCACGACCGGCAACGTCGTTGCCGGCGCCTTGAACCTCGCCGGCGAAGACGCGCTCTACGGCCGTTACTGGGGATGCGACGCCGACTATCGGTTCTTGCACTTCGAAGCGTGCTACTACCGGGCCATCGAATACGCGATCGATTGCCGGCTTGCCCGCGTCGAGGCCGGAGCGCAGGGTGAGCACAAGATCCAGCGCGGCTACCTGCCGACGGCCACGCACAGCGCCCACTGGATCGCTGATGAAGGCTTCCGCCAGGCGGTGGTCCGGTTCCTCGCCGCCGAACGGCCGGCGGTGGAGGCCGATATCGCCGCCCTCGCCACGCAGTCGCCGTACCGACGTGACGGCGGCGAGGATCGTTAAGCCGCGCGCCAGCGGGCGCGAGCGGCGGCGCCGTCCTCCTCGCGTACCGCCGCG
>JALOTH010000032.1 GCA_025458035.1 Rhodospirillales bacterium | reverse complement strand
GGCAGCGGCAAGACAACGCTCCTGAAGTTGCTACAAGGATTGTACCTTCCGTCGAAGGGGCGTGTGCTGCTCGACGGTGCCGATATCGCCCAATTCTCGCGACGGAACATTGTCGCAGCGATTGGCTTCGTGCCGCAGGATGTCGTGCTGCTATCGGGCACGCTGCGCGATGCCATCGCCTCGCGGACGCCGCAGGCGGATGACGCCGCGGTCCTGCGGGCAGCGGCACAAGCCGGCGTCCATGGCTTTGCCATCGATCTTCCTGACGGCTATCGCACGGAGGTCGGCGAGGCAGGCCAGCATCTGTCCGCCGGTCAACGGCAGCGGATCAGCATCGCACGCGCCCTCGTCGGCGATCCGCCGGTGCTCCTGCTGGATGAGCCGTCGGCGGCCCTAGATCGTCAAGCCGAAGCCGAATTGCGGACGACCCTGGTGCAACTGGCGAAAGAGCGTACGGTGATCATCGTCAGTCATAGCCCGGTCTTGCTGTCGGCCGCTCGCACCATCGCGGTCATTGACGGCGGGCGCATTGCCCTGTCCGGGCCGGCCGAGCAGGTGTTGCCGCAACTGTTTGGCGGGGAGCGGGCGGCAGCGCCGGCACCGTTGGCGGCGGTCGCCCGCAAACCGCTGGCATCTTAGGAATCGACGAGGTGAGCCCGCTCGACCGGTTGCTCGACCACAATCCACTGCCAACATGGCGCGTGGTCGCTTGGCCCATCGTCCTGCTGATGGTCATTTTGATGATCTGGGCCCACTTTGCCGAGTTGCAGGAGGTGGCGGTGGCGCCCGGTGAAGTCGTGCCGGAAAGCAAGGTCAAGGTCGTTCAGCACCTCGAAGGCGGGATCATCGAAACCATCTTCGTCAGCGAGGGCGCCGAGGTGCGAGCGGGCGACCCGCTGGTTCGTCTCGACCTCGCGACCTCCGGCGTCAACCGCAACGAGTTGATGGCCTTGCTCGACGGCGAGCTGCTGCGTCGCGCCCGGCTGCTCGCCGAAACCCGCGGCACGCCGCTGGAATTGCTAGCGGAGGCGGCAGCCCGGCATCCGGACGTTGCCGAGGCGCAGCGGCGTGCCTTCGATGCGCGCAAGCGGGAACTCGCGTCCACTCTCGGTGTCCTGCAGGAGCAGCTTCGCCAGCGAGAACTCGAAGTGCAAGAACTGGAGGCCCGCCGCCGCGCGACGGTGGCCAACCTGACGCTAGCCCGCCAGCGCCTGAAAATGTCGGAGTCCCTGTTGGCCGAAGGGCTCATGGCGAAAATGGAGCATCTGCAGCTGAAGGCGGAGGTGGAGAAGCTGGAAGGCGAGGCGCAGAGCCTCGCGCCCGCGGTGCCGCGTGCACGCGCCGCCATCGCCGAAGGCGAGCAACGTTTGAAGGAGGGAACCGAGCGCTTTCGCCGGGAAGCTCAAGACCAGCTGGGCCAGGTGGAGCAGTCGATTGCGAGATTGAAGGAGCAGTTGGCGCAAGCCGTCGAGCAGGGCCGCCGCGCCGAGATCCGCAGTCCGATTGACGGCATCGTCAAGAAGCTTCGCTATCACACGATCGGTGGTGTCGTCGCACCGGGCGAGCCGATCATGGAGATCGTTCCCACCTCCGATACGTTGGTCATCCTCGCACGCCTTGATCCCACCGACCGCGGCTACGTTCACCCTGGTCAGCCGGCACTGGTCAAAATCACGACGTATGATTTCGTGCGCTATGGCGGGTTGGACGGCCGGGTTCTGCAGGTGGCACCGGACAGCACCATCGACAGCCAGGGCCGTCCTTACTTCGAGGTGATCGTGGAGACGGCGCGGTCTCATCTCGGCGACGCTCACAAGCCGCTGCCAATCTCGACCGGCATGCAGGCGATGGTCGATATTCACACTGGCCGCCGATCGGTGATGGAATACCTGCTGAAACCCGTGTGGGAAGCTCGACACGAGGCGTTGAGAGAGCGCTGACCAGGGCGCAAGCACGGCCAGCGAGGGGTGTTGCCGTCAATCCAGATCGATGACCATACCCTCGCGGGTAATGATATTACCGGCCCACGCCGCCTTCGCCTCGGCCTCGAGTGTCTCCATGAACACGTCATCGTGGTCCGGATCGTGATGGAAAATAGCGAGTTGGCGCGCCCCCGCCGTCTGGCACAGCTTCATCCCCTCGACCCAGGTGGAATGTCCCCAGCCCAAGCGATCGGGAAATTCATCTTCGGTGTAGGTGCAATCGTAAATCACGAGGTCGGCCCCCTCGATCAAGCCCAAGATCTTCTCGTCGGGGTTGCCTGGCACATGCTCGGTATCGGTGACGTAACAGGCCGATTTTCCGCCGTACTCAATGCGATACGCGGTGGCGCCGTTGGGGTGGTTAAGTGCGGTCGTGCGGATGCGAACATCCGGATACAGCGAAAAGCTGTCTCCGGCGTCGAAGTCTTCGCATTCGACAATCGCCTTCATCGCCGCCAGCGGGACCGGAAACACCGGCTCATTCATCTGGAGCGAAAGCACCCGGTGGATGCCACCATGATTTTTCAAGTGGCCGGCGAGGATGTGTACGGTCCGGCAAGGATCGTAAGCGGCCCGAAAGAATGGCAAGCCGTTGATGTGATCCCAGTGGGTATGGCTGAGCAGCAGGTGAATGCGGCGGACATCTTCGGCGACGAACGTCTTGCTCAGTCCCCGGATCCCGGTTCCCGCATCAAGCACGAAGCGATGATTGCCAGCCGCAACCTCCACGCACGATGTGTTCCCGCCGTATTTCACATAGGCTTCCGAGCCGCAGGCAATGCTGCCGCGAACACCCCAGAAACGAACGCTTAAACCCACCGGACCGCTCCTCAAGCCCCCAGATTGCCTAAAGATGAGGCGTTGCCGATCATGACGCAAGCGCTACGGTTATCAACAAACTGGGCTTCCAACTGGTGCGAGCAGCACAGGGCTCCCAACGCGCAGGGCAAGGCTGGCCGCCGCGCTGCCGCCGTTTACGGCGATCTCAACCAAGCCGTTGGCATTTCCATACCAGAAGGCGGCGCCGGGCGCAGCCTCGGCGAAAGTTCGCGCGTACGCCAGGATATAACCGCCGGCTTTTAGCGCCCACGATTGCGGCTGTGACGGCGGGCGAAGTCCAGACATCGCATTGCCAAAGTCATCAATATAGATGATCTGTGAAAGCTCGTCAGGCCAGTCAGGGCGCCGCAGTTCCGCAATCGGCCGTTCCTCTCCGGGTGGGGCGATGCCTTTGGCGATGCTTGCGGCTACTGGGGCAAACAGATCGCGACCGTGGAACGTGTCCGATAAGCGGTCGGGCCGACAGTGCAGATGCCACCAGCGGGCCGGCACCGCGGCTTGGCGTACGACGATTTCAAAGAGTCCGTTCTCAGGGCCGACGAACCAGCGGGCGTCGGCGAGAACCGCCGCCGCAGCGCGCTCCGTGCCGACGCCGGGATCGACCACGGCGACGAAAACGCTGCGCGCCGGAAACTCGGCGGCGTAGGCGGCGAGCAGATAGGCGCTTGCCTGCGGATCCTGTCGCGGCGCATCGGCGAGCAGATCGATAACCGGCACGCCCGGCGCGCGTTGCGCAAGAACGCGCCTGAGCTGGCCCATGTACGGGCCGCGCACCCCATAATCGGTGAACAGAATGATCATCGGGCTTGGTGAACGGACGGCAGATGATCGACGATGTGGCTTTGGCATGCGCCTTGCTTTACTATCTCAAGGTTGTCGATTTTGGTTGGGGCCGACAGCCAGGGGTGGCATGAGGTCAAGCGACGGCGGCATCGGGTCCGCAGCGCTCCGGCCTCGCATCACGGACAAGCCGCTTAACATGGCGGCACGATATGGAGGCGCATGAAATGGTTCTGCTTCGGCATCGCGTGTTCTCGTACCGTCTGACGACGGCCGAAATCACTTATCACCTTCCCGACCACCCGGGTATCCTGCAGAATTTCATCTGGCAGGAACTCGACGCCGTGCCGCATTTCCCGGCATTGCGACGGTTCCTGGATTATTGGCACCGCAATCTCGACGGTCGGCTCCACTCCGTCAAAGTGGCAGCAGCAAATCTCGTCAAGCCTGCAGAATTCCGCTTCGCGGACGGCGAATTCCGCCTCAACTGACGGGGCGGAAGCGGTGGGCCAACGACGGCGCCGGAGTTGCCGTGATGAAGCTACGGCAGCCCCGGCGAAGCGGATCGCTCTCTAGGCAGCATTGGCGGCCGGGGCGGCGTTGACCCCCGACAGCGTGACGATCGTTTTCTTCAGCCGGCTCATGGCGCGGGCTTCCAGTTGGCGCACGCGCTCCCGGCTGATGCCGTAAACCGTACCCAGTTGCTCCAGGGTCATCGGGTTTTCCGACAACTGGCGTTCGGTGATGATGTGCCGTTCACGCTCCGGGAGGGTTTCCAGCGCCTGATGCAAAAGGCCACGACGGTGCGCCGCCTCCTCATTCTGCGCCAACAGCGCTTCGGGCCCGGGTTGCTCATCAACCAGCGAATCCATGAATTCCGCGCCATCGTTTTCGTCCCGACTGCGCGGCGCGTTTAGCGACACGTCGGGGGACGACAGCCGCCGGTCCATGTCGATGACGTCAGCAGAGGAGACGTGCAGCTTTTCGGCGACGTCGGCCGCCTGTTCGTCGTTCAGGCCGCCGTCGTTCATGATGTTGAGCTGCCGCTTGATGCGGCTGAGGCTGAAAAATAGCTTTTTTTGCGCCGCCAGCGTGCCGAGCTTAACCATCGACCACGACCGAAGAATGTATTCGGTGATCGCTGCGCGGATCCACCACATGGCGTAGGTTGCCAGACGAAAACCGCGCTCGGGCTCGAACTTCTTCACGGCCTTCATCAACCCAATGTTGCCCTCGGAGATCAGATCGGGCATCGGCAGGCCGTAGCCGCGGTAACCTGCGGCGATCTTGGCGACGAGGCGCAAATGGCTGGTGACCAAGCGGTGCGCCGACTCGACATCGCCCTCTTCCCGCCAGCGAGTCGCCAGCATGAACTCTTCCTCCGGGGTGAGGATCGGATAGGTCCAGATCTCCCGATAGTACCGCGCAAGACCGCGATCACCGTCAACAGCCGGTACGCTTAATTTACGCATTGCCTTCCTTTAACATTTACTGACACGATTCACGGACAAGCAAACTGTCCGCGGCCGAACCACGCTCGACGCTCGTGAGAGCGAACGTCCCTGCTGCGGTCTTAAGGCGTAGCGCCCACGTGACCGCGCGAGACCGTCTGCGCTGAATTGCGAAGTCTCATCAGACCTATCCTCCGTTTGAAGCAATAAGTCGCCATGTTGCGGTTGACCAAACCAACCTGCCGGCCCGTGACGGCGCCGACACCATTACTCTCGCTATAGTTTAATCCCCGCAATCGTCGTGTCAATCCAAAACCCCCTTAAGTTCATTAAGTTTTCGTTAGGTCAACTCTACGGCGAGGCCAGCAGGCTGAATTCCCCTGCGACTGCGGAAAAAAACCGCAGTCCGGATCCGCTAGCGGTTGTCTTTGCAGGCGCTTGCGGTCATTTTATCAGGGGTATCGGTGCCGGTCTGTCCAGGGCAGGGGATTGGACGTCGGCATCGGACCCCGGGAGCCTGCCTGAAGGAGGCACAATTGGCCATCATCCTCTGGATGCCTGACTATAGCGTCGGCGTCGAATCCATCGATACAGACCACAAGGTGTTAATCAGTCTGCTCAACCAGCTCAGTGATGCGATCCACGGCAACGAGTCGACGGAGGCCGTTCGCCGGGTGCTCGATGCCCTTCTCGACTACACGGATTACCATTTCAACCGAGAAGAGCAGCTTATGGAAACGGCGGGCTACCCGGATCTCGAGTCGCACAAGCGAACACATGCGACACTGCGTGCGCAGGTGGCCGACATTCGCGATCGGTATGTCCGAAATCCTGAGTCCATCCACGCGAGAGAAGTGCTCGCGTTTCTGCGCAACTGGCTGACGTCACACATCATGGGCCGGGACAAGCTTTACCAGCCATTCATGAGTCAGGCGAACGAGGCAGTCCGCGCGGTCGAACAAGGCTTCATTGAACGGGCGAGCGTTCGGCCGCCCGAAGCCGCCGGTCTCACGTCGTAAGTCGGTTTCACGTCGTAAATCGCCAGGGCTGCACCACCGCGTGGCGAATTGGGTCAACGCGGTGGTATCGAGTAGGTGCCGGTGGCGTGTGCCACCGCGTCTTCATACCCATCGCAATGAATAATCACTTCCATAACCACCAGTCGCTTTCCGAACTTAAGGGCCTCGCCTTCCGCCAACAGATCGACCGGATGGGCGCGGTGCAGAAAATTGATCTGAAAACTGGTGGTCACCGCCAGTTTCAGCGGACCGAGGCGTGATAGCGCGACCGCGAACATGCAGGCGTCGGCGAGGGCCATGATCGTCGGTCCGGAGATCACGCCGCCCGGCCGCAGGGTCGAGGGACTGAAGGGCAGGCGAAGCCGCGCTGTGCCGTCGCCGATGCGGTCTGTGTGCATGCCGAGCGCGTGTGCCCACGGCAGATCCTCGCGAATGATGGCGTCAAAATCCTCTACGGTGATTCCCGGCATCGACTGTCTGCCTTTCGTATCGGCGGGTACTGAGTTGCCGCCGCGTTGATGGTTCCTGGAGTGGTGCGGGTTGCTGGTCAAAGCCCGGCATTTCCGCACGGGTTGCGCGATGCTAACGTCGACGGTGCGGGTGGACGTCCGACGCCAAAACCGCGTTGGACACCGTGACCAACTCCAAGAGGTGGGCGCAAGATGAAAAAGGCGACCAATGATTTAGCAGAGACGCCGCTCCTGCCGGTGCTTCTCGTTAACGGCCCCGAAGACGGCATTCTGACGGTAACCCTGAATCGGCCCGATGCCTTTAATGCGCTGTCGGTGGGGCTGTTGACTGCGCTTGAGGATGCGCTGGCGGCGGCGGCGGCCGATCCTGCGGTCCGCTGCGTCGTCATCGCCGGCAACGGCAAGGCGTTCTGTGCCGGCCACGACCTGAAAGAGATGCGGGCGACGCCGGGCCGCCAGGCGATTGATGCGCTGTTCAAACAATGTTCGCGAGTCATGCTGGCGATGACGCGGTCGCCAAAGCCGGTGATCGCGCGCGTGCATGGCATCGCCACAGCGGCCGGCTGTCAACTGGTCGCCGCCTGTGATCTCGCCGTTGCCCAGGACACTGCCCGTTTTGCCGTTTCCGGCGTCAACCTTGGCTTGTTCTGCTCAACGCCGATGGTGGCCTTGAGCCGCAACCTGCCCCGCAAACAGGCGATGGAAATGCTGCTCACCGGCAGCACAATCGATGCCCAGACGGCGTTGCATTATGGGCTCGTCAACCGCGTCGTCCCCGCGGCTGACCTCGACCGCGCGGTCGGCGAACTGGCATCGTCGATAGCGGCAAAGTCGCCGGCCGCCATCGCCTTCGGCAAGCAGCTGTTTTATCGTCAACTGGAGGCCGGTCTCGAGGCCGCCTATGCCCTCGCCAGCGAAACCATGGTCTGCAACATGATGACCGAAGATGCCGCTGCCGGCATTGACGCGTTCATCGCCAAGCGGCCGTTGCCTGAATGGACGGGCCGTTGACGGGCCTGCCGAGCGATGCGGCGTTGGGCGCGCTGCTCGCTGCCGCGCGCAGGGTTGCCGTTATTGGCGCCTCGCCAAACCCCTCTCGCCCGTCGCATGAGGTGATGGCGTTTCTTCAGAGCCGAGGGCTTCGCTGCTTTCCGATCAATCCCAAAGCTGTCGGCATGCACATCCTTGGCGAGGCGGTCGCCGGCCGTCTCGCCGAACTGCCGGGGCCGGTCGATATTGCCGACGTCTTCCGCAACAGCGACGTTGCCGGCGCTGCCGTCGACGAAGCGATCGCCGAAGCCAAAAGGCTGTCGCTGCGCTGCATCTGGCTGCAACTTGGCGTGCGCGACGATGAGGCGATGATGCGCGCGGCCCGCACCGGCCTCATCGCCATGCAGGACCGCTGTCTCGCTATCGATTACGCACGCCTCATCCCGCTTTAGGCTTTCCCCGCCGCGGCTCATCTCCACTCAGTAGAGGAGATCAAAGGGATCGAACGACGCTGGCTGAAGGTTGGCCAGGAGGATCTGGAAGTCGATGGCACCGTCTCTGCCGAGGTCGAATTCCAGCCGTGTCGTGGTGGCGTTGATGGTGACCGCGCGAGCCTGATTGATCCCGCCTTCCGGGTCCCACGCCTTGTTCAGGCCGAGGTAATCGAGATCGCCTCCTGTGATCGCCGAGATGTCGATCACGTCCAATCCTGGGGTGAAGTCGGTAATGGTGTCCATGCCATCCACCGGGCTCTCGTCAGCATTCGCATAGATGAACATATCGGCGCCGGTACCACCGGTCAGCGTGTCCCGGCCCAGGCCGCCAGTGATCTCATCATTACCGCCGCCGCCATTTAGGGAGTCGTTACCCGCCTTGCCGTCGATGGTATCGTTGCCGCCGAGGCCGAGGATGGTGTCGACACCCCCAGTGCCGGGCAGATTGTCTGCGGCCTCGCCGCCAGTTATCGGTGGCGGGCCCGCGCCAACGAAGTCCTCGAAGGTAAAGTCCGTCGCCGTCGTGTTCTGGATCACTACTTCCCAGTCGGCCTCGCCGTCGCCATCGCTGTCAATCTGCGCCAGTGTGTCGTCGCCCGATTGCTCGACGCGCAACTGATTGGCGGCAGTGAAGGCAGCCGTGCCAACAAACACAAACGAGCCGATCGCGCTGACATCGATCATGTCCGTACCCTGCGCGAAATCGGTGATCCTGTCCGCCATCGGCGGTGCCGACTCGTCAAGGGCGGTGTAACCGAACACGTCGTTGCCGTTGCCGCCGGTCAACGTGTCAACACCGGCACCGCCAGTTAAGGTGTCTTCGCCATCGCCGCCGCTCAGCGAATTGTTGCCGGCGTTGCCGGCGATGACATTGGCAAGCGCGTTGCCAGTGCCGTCGATGTCATCGCTGCCAACGAGGATCAGATTTTCGACGTTTGCGGCGAGGGTAAAGGTGACGGCGCTGGTCAGCGTGTCGATGCCTTCGTCGACCGCCTCCTGGACAACATCGGCAGCGTTGTCGACGATGAACGTGTCGTTACCTGCGCCCCCGTTCAGCGTGTCGGCACCGAGGCCACCCTCCAGTGTATCGTTGCCCGCGCCGCCGCTTAACACATTGCTCCCATCGTTGCCGATGATCTCGTTGTTCAACTCGTTGCCGGCGCCATCGATCGTGTTGCTGCCGGTCAGCGTCAGGTTCTCGACGTTGGCTGGCAGGGTGAACGACACCGAGGCGATCACCCGGTCCTTGCCTTGACCGGCGCCCTCGACGACGCTGTCGCCAATGTTGTCGGCGTAGAACAGGTCGTCGCCCATACCGCCGACCATGGTGTCGGTGCCCGCACCGCCGTCGAGCGTGTCGTTACCCTGGTTCCCCGTTAGAGAGTCGTTACCGTCACCGCCAGCCAGCCAGTCCTCGCCGGCGCCGCCTTTGAGGGTGTCTTTGCCGGCGCCGCCGATCAGCGTGTCTTCGCCGTCATTGCCTTCGAGCGAGTCGTCACCTTCGCCGCCGTCGAGACTATCGTTACCTCCGTTGCCGATCAGCGTGTCATTGCCACCGAACCCGAACGCCACGTCGTTGGCGTTGGTGCCGACGAAGGAGTCCTTGCCGGCGGTGCCATTGAACACCGGCGCGCTGAGCCCGACGAAATCTTCGACAATGAACGCGGATGCCGTTGCATTCTGGATGACGACCCGGAACTCCGCCGTATTGAAATTGCTGTCCGTGTTGCCCTCGACGATCGCGTCCGTACCCGATTGCACCAAACGCAGCTGCCCGGCAGCGGTGAACGCAGCGCCACCTTCGACGAATTTGAACGACTGTACGCCAGTTTCGACAGCATTGCCGTCCACCGCCGAGAGGTCGATAACATCGCCGCCGGGCACGCCCGCGCCTTCGAAGCCGGCGATCGTATCGCTGTCAGCCACCGTCGAGTCTGCGGCGGCGGCGTAGATGAACACATCATCGCCAGTGGCGCCGTCGAGCAGGTCGGCACCCTGGCCACCGCGCAGCGTGTCATTGCCGGCGCCGCCGTCGAGGGTATCGCTGCCGTCGCCGCCATCGAGGCTGTCGTCTCCGTCGAAGCCATTCAGTTGGTCGTCGCCGGCGAGGCCATCGAGCGTATCGGACAACGCGGTGCCGAGCAGCGTGTCGTCGCCAGCCGTACCGTTCCGGCGGACGTCAACGATGCCGTTGAAATCATCGACGGTGAAATCGGCTGCCGTCTGGCCGTTCAGGATGACTTGCCAGTCGGCGACGCCGTCGCCATCCTCGTCGATCTGCGCCAACACGTCGTCGCCGGCCTGTTCAACCCGCAACTGACTCGCACCGCTGAAGGCATCGGACCCGATCCAGGTCAAGGCACCGATGGCACTGAGATCGATCAGGTCGCCCGCGCCCGCACCAGCACCTTCGAAATCCGTGATCGCGTCGCTGGCGTCGGGCGTCGAGTCCGCCGCTGATGCATAGGCAAACACGTCGTTGCCGGCGCCGCCTGTCAGGCTATCGGCGCCGACGCCACCGATCAGCGTATCGTTGCCGGCACCGGCATCGATCGCATCGTCGCCGCTCGCGCCATTGAGACTGTTGGCGCCATGGTTGCCGACGATGGTGTTTGCGAGAACATTGCCGGTGCCGTTGATGTCCGCCTCGCCGGTGAGCAGCAGGTTCTCGACGTTACCGGACAGCGTATGGCTGACCTGGGCGATGACGGTGTCGGCGCCGTCGTTCGGCAACTCGATTATGACATCACCGGCGTCGTCAACGACGTAGGTATCGTTGCCCGCGCCGCCCTCCATCGTGTCGGCACCTGCCGCGCCATCGAGGCTGTTGTCGGCAGCGTTACCAGTAACGACGTTATCAAGGGAGTTGCCGGTGCCGCTGACGGCGCCATCGAGCAAGGTGAGGGTTTCCACGTTGTCGCCGAGGACGTAGCCATCGAGAGACGTCTCAATGGTATCGAGACCCTCGTCCGCCGCCTCGATGACGACATCGCCCGCATCATCGACGACGTAGGTATCGTCACCCTTGCCACCGATCATCGCGTCGGCGCCGTCGGCGCCGTCGATCGTGTTGGCGTCATCGTTGCCGGCGATCGTGTTGTCGAGGGCGTTGCCAGTGCCACTCACCGCACCAGCGCCAAGAATAAGCGATTCGACGTGGTCCGGCAGCACGTAGTGGATCGCGGTCGAGGTCACGGTGTCGTTGCCGCCATCGGCCTCTTCGACGACCTCGTCATTTTCGTGGTCGACAGCATAGGTGTCATCGCCGTCGCCGCCGGTGAGTTGGTCGATGCCAGGACCGCCATCGAGGGTGTCATCGCCGTCGCCGCCATCGATCGTGTCGTTGCCTTCATCGCCGGACAGCAGGTCATTGCCAGCAAGGCCGGAGATCACGTCGTCGCCATCGTCGCCCGAGATCGTGTCGGTCACAGTGCTGCCGATCAGGGCATCGTTGCCGCTGGTGCCGGTCAGTACGGTGCCGGAAATGCCGACGAAGTCATCGGCCGTGAACGCGGCGGCGGTGGCGTTTTCGACCAACACCGTGAGGTCGGCGAGGCCATTACCTTCAACGTCGATATGGACGAGCACGTCATCGCCCGACTGCGCGACGCGGAGTTCGCCCGCCTGACTGTTGAACGCAGACGTCCCGATAAAGGTGAAGCTGCCGATGGCGTTGAGATCGATCACATCCTCGCCATGGCTGAAGTCGGTGATCACGTCGGAAGCGGGCGACTCGCTAACGGCCTCGTAGACAAAGACGTCGTTGCCATCGCCGCCAGTGAGGGTGTCATCGCCGAGACCGCCGATCAGCGTGTCGTTGCCATCGCCGCCATCAAGCTCGTCGTCTCCATCATCACCCGACAACTGGTCATCGCCGTCGAGACCCCAGATGGTGTCATTGCCATCACCGCCTGAAATCGTATCGGCGAGAGCGCTGCCGATCCGTTCATCGTCGCCACTCGTTCCGGTCAGGACGGTGCCGGAAACGCCGACGAAGTCGTCAGCGGTAAAGGCCCCGGCGTCCGCATCGAGGATCTCGATCTGCCAGTCGGCGATGCCGTCGCCATCGGCGTCGATCTCGACACGGACGTTATCGCCCGACTGCTCGACGCGGAGTTCGCCCGCCGTGCCGGAGAAGGCTGTGACGCCGATAAAGGCGAAGCTGCCCATGGCGCTGAGATCAATGACATCCTCGCCGTGTGTGAAGTCGGTGATGGTATCCGGCACCAGCGGAGTCGATTCATCGAGACCGGTGTAGACGAACACGTCGCTGCCGTCGCTGCCGGTCAACTCATCGGCGTCGCCGCCGCCCAGCAACGTGTCGTCGCCATCGCCGCCGTCGAGAACGTCGTCACCGTCGCCGCCATCGAGGCTGTCGTTACCGAAGCTTCCGTATAGCGTGTCGTCGCCTGCAAGGCCGTGCAGGGTATCGGCGCTGTCGGACCCGAACAACACGTCAGAACCAGGCGTGCCGGCGTTGAAGGTGCCACTGACACCCATGAAGTCGTCGGCGGTGAACGCGCTTGCTTTCGTATTGAGGATTGCGGCCTGGAAATCGGGGATGCCGTCGCCATTGGTATCGCCCTGCACCAGCGCATGGGCGGCGTTGTTCGGGTCCTGAATGACGCGGATCTGCCCGGCGTTGGTGAACGCACCAGAGCCGATGAAGACAAAGGTCTGATTGCCAGCTAGCTTCGTGTTCGCGTCGATGCCGGTAACATCGATGATGTCGCCGCCCATTTCGCCCGCGCCTTCGAAGCCGACGATTGTATCAGCGGCGGCCGATGGGGAATCGGTGGTATCGTTGTAGCGGAACACGTCCTCGCCATCGCCGCCGATGAGGTAGTCGGTGCCGTCGCTGCCGACCAGGGTATCATCGCCGTCGCCGCCAGCGAGGACGTCGCGACCGCTGCCACCAATCAGCGAGTCGTTATCGTCACCGCCGACGATGAGATCGTTGCCTCCTTTGCCGAGGATGGTGTCGGCGCCGGGAGTGCCAATCCAGGCTTGGTCGATGCCGCCGACCAGTGCGGTTGCCGGCAGTGCGTCGCCGGTCTCGGCAACGACAACCTCGAACGCCTCGAAACTCTTCGCCTGCAGATTCAGGGAACTGAAAGTGAACGTCTTGCCAGCATTGGCGGGACTGCCAAGGAAGGTTTGAAACCCTCGGATCTCGCTGACCAACTTCGCGTTTTCAAAGTCTTCGGCCTTGACGACGAGAAGAAGCGTATCGGTATCGCCGCCCCCATCATAGACGTCGCCGCGCGCCTCGGCGGCCCGCACCATCAAAGTATCGTTTCCGGCATCGCCGTTGACCTTGTCGGCGCCGGCACCGCCATCGAGGGCGTCGTTGCCGGCACCGCCGTTCAGCGTGTCGTTCCCCGCGCCGCCGTTCAGCGCATCGATGCCAGCGCCCCCATGCAGAATGTCGTTGCCGGCACCGCCGTCGAGAAGATCATCGCCGTCGTCGCCGAATAGCGAGTCGTTTTTCGCGCCGCCGAACAGCGTATCGCTGCCGGCACCGCCGTAGTAGCCGATGCCGGCGGTGAACTCCGACGCCCTGATGACGTCGTCGAGGTTGCCGCCGCGGATGCCGCCCTTGGTGGTGGTGACACCGCCAGTGGTGGTCGTTGTCGCTTTCGCCAGCAGTCCAGAGAAGGTGATGGCGGAAAAGTCCCAGTCCACCGCCACGTGCTGGTCCATCTCGTCCTTGGCCGCGACGATGCCGGCGTTGTTGCCGTTCCATTTATCGATGCCGTTGGTGGCCGCAAACTGCGCCAGGGCGACATCAACGCCGGCGACGGTGTTGGCGATGCAATCACCGGTGCTGTCGTCGGCACCCGTCTCGGTGCCAGCGAAAAATGTGTCGAACGCCGCCTCGTCGCGGGCGACCTGAAAGGTATCGGCACCGCTGCCGCCAACCAGGGTGTCCTTTCCAACGCCGCCGTTCAATGTGTCGTTACCGCCGCCGCCCTCGAGGCGATCATCATCGCTCCCACCAACGAGGCTGTCGTTGCCAGCGCCGCCCAGCACAGTGTCGTTGCCGTCGCCGCCGTTCAGCGTGTCGTTACCGGCGTTGCCGTCGAGCGAATCGGCTCCCGCCTCGCCGAACAGCGAGTCGTTTTTCGCGCCGCCGAACAGCGTATCGCTGCCGCCACCGCCGTAGTAGCCGATGCCGGCGGTGAAATCGGAAGCCTTAATGACGTCGTCGAGGTCGCCGCCGCGGATGCCGCCCTTGGTGGTGGTGACGCCGCCAGTGGTGGTCGTTTTCGCACTCGCCAGCAGTCCGGAGAAGGTGATGGCGGTAAAATCCCACTTCACCGCAGTGGCGGCGGCGGCAACGATGCCGGCGTTGTTCCCAGCCCAATTCTCGATACTGCTGTCCGCGGCGCTGAAGCTGCCAAGCTGGACGTCGACCCCGGCCCGGGCGTTGCTGATAGTGTCGTTGCCCGCGCCGCCTTCCATGGTGTCAAACACGGCTTCGTCATCTTGAACGATGAAGGTGTCATTGCCGTCGTTGCCACGCAGGAAGTCTCTGCCGGCACCGCCGTTGATCGTGTCATTGCCGCCACCGCCGTAGATGCCGTCGTCACCGTCGAGCCCGGAGATGCTGTCCGCACTGTCGGTCGCTTTCGTCGGTACGCCCTTGGGGTCTGTGCCCGTTGACGTCCAGGTTGCGATTTCGTCCTTGCCGGAAGTGCCGGTGATGATGGCCATGCTCAGTTTCCCGTCGCTGCCTTGCGCTCACATCAAAGGAAGTCGTGCAACCCGGGGCGGCTTTTCAGACCGCCGAAAGCCTCAAGCTCAAAGGGCCTTGCCGGGACATCTGCTCGTGCGGTTGCTCAGCATCGGCATTGATGTGAATTAAAGTTGCATATGCCCGTTAATTTCTATTAATACGGGTATCACGTCAAGCGGATTGCGGCGGTAATCGGCGTCTTTTGCGAAAAATTCTCCCATGACGGGTTATTTTAACCCATTTGGGATATTTCTTTCGGCTCGGGGAAGGTCGCGTTGCCCGCGATGCGAGCGGATGTGCGTTGCTACCGCAGCGGACTGTTGGCGGTGACGCGGCGGCGCGCCGTCAGGCGGCGAACGGCGACGTAGAACGCCGGCACCAGCAGGGTGCCGATCGCCGTCGCCGCGAGCATGCCGGAAAAAACGGTTGTCCCTAGTGACTGGCGGCTCGCGGCGCCGGCGCCCTGGGCGATCAGCAGAGGCAGGACGCCGAGGATGAAGGTCAGCGCCGTCATCAGGATGGCGCGGAACCGCAGGGTGCCGGCGGCCACCGCCGCCGCTGGCGGCGGTACGCCCTCCCGCTCCCTGACACTCGCAAACTCGACGATGAGGATGGCGTTCTTGGCGGCGAGACCGATCAGCAGCACCATGCCGATCTGTGCAAACAGATCACCGGCAATGCCAGCGATCATCAGCCCGCCAACGGCGCCGAGGGCGGCCAGCGGCACGCACAGAATGACGGCGAGCGGCAGCGACCAGCTTTCGTACTGGGCAACCAAAAACAGATACGCAAACAGCAAGGACAGGACGAACAGGATCGGTGCCTTCTGCCCCGCCCGCAACTCCTGAAGTGATGCACCCGACCACTCGAACCCCATGCTGCGCGGCAGCACGGCAGCGGCGGTCCGCTCCATGACGGCGATCGCGGCGCTCGAACTCACACCCGGCGCCGCCTCGCCGTTCACCTGGGCGGCACGGGCGAGATTGAAACGGCGGATCGTTTCCGGCGCCAACGTCGAGGACAGCTTTACCACCGTCCGCAGCGGCACCATTTCGCCGTCGGCATTACGGACGTAATGACGAAGGATGTCCTCCGGCCGCGATCGATATTGTGGCTCGGCCTGTACGACGACCCGATAAACGCGACCGAACTTATTGAAATCATTGACGTAAAATGACCCCAGTTGGGCTTGCAGAGTGGTGAACACGTCGGACAACGACACGCCCAGCGTTTTCACTTTCTCGCGGTCGATGTCGACCCAGACCTGCGGTGAATTCGCCTGAAAGGTGGAGAAGACATTGCGAAGCTCCGGCTGCTGATTCGCCTCCAACACCAACGCGCCCAGCGCTGCGGCGAGATCCTGGGGCGAACCACCTTGCCTGTCCTGCAGTTGAAACTCGAAGCCACCAACGGTCCCAAGGCCGCGGATCGAGGGGGGATTGAAGGCGACGATATTGGCTTCCGGAATGGCAGCCAATTCCCCGCGCAAGCGGTTGACGATCGACTTGGCGTCCCGTCCGGGCGCCGTCCGTTCCGACCACGGGTCAAGGATCGCGAAGGTGACGGCGGCGTTGGGGGCGGCGGTGCCGGTCAGGAAGTTGAACCCGCCGATGCCGACGACATGGCCAATGCCGGACGTCGCCCGCAACGTTTCAACCACCTTCTCCAGCACCTCCGCCGTACGGGACAACGAGGCCGCCGGTGGCAATTGGATGTTGACGAAGAAGTAACCCTGATCCTCTTCCGGCAAGAATGCCGAGGGCAGTCGCAAGAAACCGAACACGGTCAGCGCCAGCAGTACCGCGAAGACCGCCATGGCAATGGTCAGGCGGCGAACCACCACGCGTACCACGGCCGCATAGCCGGAAAGCAGGCGGTCAAATACGCGATTGAACCCGCGCAGCAGTAGCCCAGGCGGCCGAGCATGCCCCCGCAACACCGTCGCGCACAACGCCGGGCTCAAGGTCAGGGCGTTCAGCGTCGAGATCAAGACGGCGACAGCGATGGTCAATGCGAACTGCTCGTACAGTCGACCGGTAATGCCGGGGATGAAGCCAACGGGAACGAACACGGCGACCAGCACCAAGGAGGTGGCGATGATCGGCCCGGTCACTTCGCGCATGGCGGCAACCGTTGCCGCCCGCGGTTCCATCCCGGCACTCAGCTTGCGCTGCACGTTCTCGACAACCACGATCGCATCGTCGACGACGATGCCGATGGCGAGCACGAGACCAAAGAGGGTCACGGTGTTGATGCTGAAGCCGAGGGCGTTGAGCGCCGCAAATGTGCCGATGAGAGAGACCGGGATCGCCAGCGCCGGGATCAGCGTCATCCGCCAGTTTTGCAGAAACACGTAGACGACGAAAATGACAAGGGCTAGCGCCTGCAACAGCGTCTTCGCCACCTCGTGCACGGACTCGGTAATGAAGCGAGTCGTGTCATACAGGATGGACGCCCTCACACCCGACGGAAAGCCCGGCGACAAGCGGTCGATTTCCGCCTGCACAGCGAGCGCGACAGCCAAGGCGTTGGACGCTGGCAGTTGAAAAATGCCGATGTTGGCGCTGGGCTTGCCATCGAGGGCTCCAAACGAGGCATAGCTTTGCGCGCCCAGTTCGACGCGGGCGACGTCGCGCAGGCGAACGGACGAGCCGGCGGGGTTGGCGCGAACGATGATGTCGCGAAACTGTTCAACGTCGCCGAGACGACCCTGCGTGCGCACCGTATATTGAAACGGCGCGTCGTCATCGCCCGTCGGCGGCGCGCCCACCTGTCCGGCCGCGACCTGGACGTTCTGTTCGCGGATGGCGGCGATGATATCGCCGGTGGTGATCCCGAGGCTCGCCATCCGTGTGGCGTCGAGCCACATCCGCATGCTGTAGGCGCGCTCGCCGAACACCGTCACCTGGCCGACACCGGGCAGCCGTGCCAGCCGGTCAACCAGATTGATGCCGGCGAAGTTGCTCAAGAACAGGCTGTCGCGACTGCCGTCCGGCGACGTCACGTTGACCACCAGCAGCAGGTTGGTCGACTGTTTGCGGACGGTCACCCCTTGGCGCACCACTTCCTCCGGCAGCCGCGGCGTCGCCAGCGCGACGCGGTTCTGCACATTGACTTGCGCGATATCGGGGTCGGTGCCGACCTCGAAGGTGATCTGGAGGTTATAGGTGCCGTCGTTGCCACTTTGCGATGCGAGGTAGAGCATACCCTCGACGCCGTTCACGCGCTCCTCGATCGGCTGCGCAATGGTCGTCTCCACCACCTCTGAACTGGCGCCCGGATAACTGGCGCCCACTTGCACCACCGGCGGCGTGATGTCGGGGAACTGGTCGATCGGCAGGGTTAAGGCGGAGATCAGGCCGGCCAGAGTAATCAGGATCGAGATCACGAACGCCAGCTTCGGGCGATCGATGAACAGCGTCGGCGTCACCGGCGGTCGTGCCTTCAGCCCGTTGGCGGCGTCGGCAAGCGGACGACCGGCATCACCGGCGTTCCCGGCCGAACCTTCTGCGTGCCCTCGTAGATCACCTGCTCGCCCTTTGCCAGGCCAGCTGTCACCTGCCAGTTGATACCGAGTCGACGACCCATCTCCACGCGCCGCTGCTCGACGAGGTTGGTTTCCGGTGCGATCACAAGAACGAACCGTCCCTCCTGGTCCTCCTGCACCGCGGCTTGCGGAATGATCAGCGCCGGCACCGCCGTTTCCTGCTCGATGCGCACGGTCACGAACAGGCCGGGCAGCAGCAGCCGCTCAGGGTTGGGGAAGACGGCGCGGACGCGGATCGTCCCCGTTGTCGGGTCGACCTGATTGTCGACAAATTCGAAACGGCCGGCGTGGGGGAACACCTCGCCATTGGGAAGCGTGATGCGCGGCACCGTTTGCGGTACCGGTTGGCCGGCGCGCGCGGCCGCTTCGGCGCGCTGCCGGTAGTCGAGATACCCTTGCTCGCTGACGTTGATGGCCGCGTAGATCGGATCGAGTCTGATCAAAGTTGCCAGCACGCCGCTCGACGGCCCAACGAGGTTGCCGACACTGAAAACCGAGCGGCCCATCCGTCCAGCGAACGGCGCAATGATTTCCGTGTAGCCGAGGTCGAGTTCGGCCTGCCGCAGTCGCGCTTCCGCAGCCCGCATTGCGGCCATAGCCTGGAGGTCCTCGCTCAGCGCATCGTCCACGGCCTTCTGCGCCACGTTGCCTCGTGCTAGCAACTGCCGAGCCCGTTCCAGATCCTTCGCAGTGCGCGTCTGCTGTGCTTTAGCCTCAGCGACCTGAGCGGCTGCCGCATCGACAGCGGCCTGATAGGGCGCGCGCTCGATCAGAAACAGCCGCTGACCGGCGATGACGTCGTCGCCTTCGGTAAAGGCGCGCTCGACGAGAAACCCTTCAACGCGCGCGCGCAAGTCCACCTTGTCAACTGCTTCGGTTTGGCCAACCACCTCAATGCTCGGGTTGATCATGGTCTCGACGACAGGCGCCACCGTCACCGCTGGCGGGGGCGGTGCGGGCGGCGTCGGCGGGTCTGAGCAAGCGACAAGCAGTGCCGACAGAGCTGACAGCGCGATCGGCCGCGGGCGTTTTCGAAAGAGGCTCCACACGATCGGGCGGACTGCGTTTATCCGGTTGAGGCTGCCGCCGGATGCCGTGCAGCGCAGCTGCAACCGGCGCCGGGACGTTACAATGCGACGTTTCCTGGCTGCCAAGCGGCGAGAAACGCGAGCAACTGCATCTCTGCCAGTGGCTTTGAGAAATAGTAGCCTTGCGCGTGATCGCAACCCAGGGCCCGCAAGGTTCGCAAGTCTGCGGCCGTCTCGACGCCTTCGGCGACGACGGACATCCGCAGCGTTCTCGCCAACCCGATGATGGATTGGACGAGCCCGAACGCATCCGCATCATTGTGCATGCCGACGATGAAGCTGCGATCGATTTTCAACGTGTCGATGGGGTAGGCATTGAGATAGCTGAGCGAGGAGTAGCCGGTACCGAAGTCGTCGATGGCGATGCCGCAGCCATCAGCACGGCAGCGGGCGAGATTGTCACGGGTGCTTGCCGAGCGGTTCATCATCACCCGCTCGGTAATCTCCAGCCGCATCTGGCGTGGCGAAATCTGCTCCTGGTCAAGGGTATCCCGCACGCGTTCGACAAAGTCGGGCGATGCCAAGTCTTCGCTGGAGAAATTTACGCTCATGTACAACAGGCCCGGCAGATCCTGCGCTCGTTCGATCCGTTTCAACGCTCGGCAAGCCTCGGTGAGCGCCCATCGGGTGATTTCGATGATTTGCCCAGCTTCCTCGGCGACCGGGATGAACTCGTCAGGTGCGACGGGTCCCCGCACCGGGTGGTGCCAGCGAAGCAAGGCTTCAAAGCCGGCGACGCGGCCACTATCGACGGCGATCATCGGCTGATAGCGCAGCGACAGTTCGTCCTTCTGAATTGCCAACTTGAGTTCACTCGCCATCCGCAGCCTGTCGGCGCCACCGGAGGCTCCGGCGATACAAAGCTCAAGATCCTCGCCGGACAGCATAGTGGCCGGCATCGGCAGCAACGATTCCCGTCGCATCACCTCCCGGAAGCGAGCGACGATAATTTCAGTGAACATCCGCACGACGGGATCGCTGTTGGCGAGCCGCCGTTCCCACTCGTGTCGGGTGATGACCAGGACATTGCAGTCCTCGATCGCCCTCACCGTCGCCAATCTCAGACCGTTGCCGATGATTGCGAGCTCACCGATCGTGCTGCCGGCGCCACGGGTGCCATAGCAGACGGTGGAGCCGTCTGCCTGTTCAACGAAAATTTCGACCTTACCCGTCTCCAGAAAAAAAGCACATTCGCCAATCTCGCCCTGCCGGCACAAGATCTCGCCAGCGGCAAAATGCCGCTGTGTGTTGGTGTGCTGCATGGCCAGTCCCGCGGTCATTTTTCGGCATTTGTAACCGCACCCCTACGCAATCTTGGCGAATGGTGCTGTTACGCTGCAACATACCGTAAAACCGATCCTGCGGCAAATTCAGCGTCGCGACCGCACCCTAAGCATCGGCTTACGCTCCGGCAAACAGCCGGAAATCGATGTCTGCAAAAATGGCATCCATGGTTTCGAGGGCGCAAAGCCGCCTCAAGTCGATGCGATCGGCCTCGACATCGTCGCAGAGGGAATGAAAGCGGGCGAGATGATCGCGCACGCGGCCATGGGCATAATCGACTGCCGTGCCCGTTTTCATGATGAAAGGCCAGTCCGACGATTGCGCCAGCAGCAGCGAACGCGCCGCTTGGTTCAAGGCGCGCTCGCTCGGCGACGATCGGTCCACCTCCCGGTAGCGGCAGGCGAGCCGATGCATGCGGCCACCGGCGTCGTGCAGATGGCGGTAGATCCAGTCATTGCCCGGGTTGATCCAGAAGCTGGAATAGCCCTGGTCGCCCCAACTCGACGCCGAAGGCTCCGCGCACGGAACCTCCGGATGGCGGGCAAGGTAGTCGGATGGCGTGATCATCTCGACGACGTCCTGATCGAAGGCCAGCTTGCGAATGAAATAATTGAGAAACTGCGGTCCCTCGAACCACCAGTGACCGAACAGCTCGGCGTCGTAGAGGGCGACGATGAGCGGTGGTCGGTCCATCGCCGCCGCGTAACGGCGCACCGCGTCCACTTGACGGCTCAAGAAATCCGCCGCGTGGGCGTCGGCGCGCTCCCGCGCCCGTTCCGGCTCGTAGACCGCCTTGTCGTCAGTGACGCCGGTGATCCGGTGGTACTTGAAGCCGGTGAATATTCGCGTGTGGCCGTCGAGGATGTAGGGCCGGATATACTCGAGATCGGCATCGAAGCCGATGTCTCGGTAGAAATCCCGATACCAGGGATCGCCAGGATAGCCTTCGTGCTGGCTCCAGACCTGCCGCGACGAAGCCGGATCGCGGCCGAACGCGGCGACGCCGTTCGGACAGGCGAGCGGTGCCAGGTAGCCATAAGGGGAGCGGGCGCTGGCGTTGAGGATACCGTGCGTCTCGACGAAAAAGTAGCGCCCGCCGGCTGCGTCAACCTCCGCCTCAAGCCCGGGATAGTAGCCGCATTCCGGCAGCCAGAAGCCGGGCGCCTCTCGACCGAAGGCGCGGCGGTAGGTACGGGCGGCGACCTGCAACTGGGCGTGCACGGAAGCCGGCTGTGTTTTCAGGATCGGCAGGAACCCGTGCGTCGCCCCCGCGGTGGCGAGTTCGATGACACCCGCCTCCTGCAGACGGCGGAACGCCGCGACGAGGTCGCAAGCGTAGGTGTCCGCGTACCACGTCTGCGTTTCGTAAAGCAGCCTGCGGTACATCCGTGCCACCTCGGTGAGGTGCGGCGTACCGTGTTTGCGGATGATTTCCTTGTCGCCGAGCTGGCACAGCTTGTTGAGGTGCGCGAGATAGCGCTCTCGCAGCAACCGATCGTTGAGCATCTCGATCAGTGGCGGCGACAGCGAGATCGTCAGCCGTACGGGCACCTCGTCCGACAACAGCCCTTCGAGAAGCCGCAGCAGCGGGATGTAGGTGTCGGTGATCGCCTCGAACAGCCAACTCTCTTCGAAGAAACTGGGATGCTCAGGGTGGCGGACGTACGGCAGGTGTGCGTGCAGAACGAGGCAGAAGTAACCTTGCGCCATGGTCGTCTAACCCTGTGGCCGGTCGTCATCGGCGCCGGTGAGCAACGCCGTCAGCACCAGCGCACCGTTCGGCAGCGGTCGGGTGATGGAAAAGGTACCATCCGGACGCACCGCGACCCGGCGGCCGAACAGCTTCAGCTCGCTGCCAGGTCGTGTTCGGCCAAACACCCGCAGTTCGGCATTGACCTCAAGCTGCACGCTTTCTCGTCCCAACACGTAGCTGGACAACGTCAACGCGTTTTCCAGTTCGAGCGGCCGCGCACCTCCGTCTGCCGTCACCCACTCGGGTGCGACCGTCGGTTCCTCGTTGCCGGGCGTCGGCTCCGCTGCTGCGCCGCCCGCCAGCAGCGCGGGATCGAAAGGACCGCCCCCGGTCGGTGGCGAAGCGAATGGCTCGCGCAAGGGTTCCTCCGCTTCGTGCCGACCCGCCGCCGATGCGGGTTCGCCCACGCGGGCCGACGACCCGACGCCAGCGGCCGGCATGCGTCCACCAGCGTGTTGCATACCGCGCGCCACCGTCCGGCCAAACGCCGGTGGCTCAACAACCCGCGTCGCGGCCATTTGCGGCAGCGGTCCAGTGCGCGGCAACGTTACCGTCCCACCTTCGATCAGTACGGCTAATGAGCCAGCCGCCAGCCTCAGACCGAGCGTCCCGCGATAGCTCCGCTCCTCGTCCCAGATGTCCACGTAGGTTTGGCCTTGCAGTCCCTGCACCTCAACATCAAAGGGCTCACGGCCATCGGCGTAGCTGATGCGCAGCACCATTGGAGCCGTTGCAGCTTCGTTCGGCGGCAAAG
>JALOTH010000133.1 GCA_025458035.1 Rhodospirillales bacterium | reverse complement strand
GAACTCAGCTGGTTTGGCGAACAGACGGTGCCGCTGGCCCTCGGCGGCGCCTTTCACGCCAAGCGGCTGACGCTGCGGTCGTCGCAGGTGGGTGGCGTGGCGCCACGGCAGCGACCGCGCTGGAGCCACCGGCGGCGCCTCGAAAAGGCGCTCGAACTGCTTGCCGACCCCGCGCTCGATGCGCTGATCTCGCAGGAAAGCCCGTTTGCGGCGCTACCGGAAACGTTGCCAAGTGTCTTCGACAGCGCCGAACCGGTGCTGTGCCACCGCGTTTGCTACAGGACCTGACGGAAGGGAGAGGATGGGATGTTCACGGTCGGCGTACGTGATCACGTGATGATCGCGCATAGTCTCAAGGGTGAGGTCTTCGGCCCGGCGCAGCGTCTGCATGGCGCCACCTACATCGTCGAGGTGGAGTTCCGGCGCGCGGCGCTGGACAGTGACGGCATCGTCGTCGACATCGGCCGCGCCACCACGGCGCTGCGGTCGATCCTCGCCGACTTCGACTACCGCAACCTCGACGACCTCCCCGATCTGGCCGGCGTCAACACGACAACGGAGGTGTTGGCCGGCATCATTTTCGACCGGCTGAAGGCGTCGATCGGCCGCGGCGAGCTGGGCGCCAACGCCGGCGGCCTCGCCGGCCTCAAGGTCACCTTGCAGGAATCCCATGTCGCCTGGGCCGGCATCGAGGGGCCGCTTTGAGCGAGGCGGCCGGCAGGCCGCGCCATCCCGTCGCCGTCCTGGTGGCCGGTGATCTCGAGACGGCGACGGGCGGCTTCCTCTACACCAAGCAGATGATCATGGCGCTGTCCCGGACATCGCACCTCGATGCGCTGATCTGCCTGCCCGACCGTTTTCCGCACGGGGACGCCGAAGCGTTGCGATTGGCCGAATACGCCATCACCGATCTGCCCGCCGGCACCTGCCTCATCGTCGATGGCCTCGCCTTTACCGCCCTCGCCGCCATCATCGCGGCGCGCGGCGATCTGCAACCGGTCGCCCTCATCCATCATCCGCTGTGCGATGAGACGGGCCTTTCCGACGGGGCAAGACGGGCGTGGTTTGAAGCCGAGCGCGCCGCCCTCGGCATTGCCCGCCACGTCATCGTTTCCAGCGAGACGACGCGCCGGCGCCTTGCCGATTTCGGCGTCGAGCCAGATCGCGTTTCCGTGGTCCGCCCCGGCGTTTGCCCGCCTCCGCGCGGCGGGCGGCGATACCCGCTGCCGGGCCGTTGCGAGCCGTTGACGCTGCTGACCGTCGCCAATCTGATCCCCCGCAAGGGGCAGGATCTGCTGGTCACGGCGTTGAAACGGTTGGATCGGCGGCGCTGGCGCCTGTCCCTAGTCGGGCCGGCGCGCGACGCCGCCTATGCTCGCCGGTTGCGGGGCTTGGTCCAGCGCCTGAAACTGGGCGAGCGCATCACCATCACCGGCGAGGTGCCATCAGGGCGGCTGACGGCCCTGTTCGCGGCGGCCGACCTGTTCGTTCTTCCCTCCCACCACGAAGGCTTCGGCATTGCGCTGCTGGAGGCGCTGGCCCACGGCGTGCCGGTGCTGACCACGTCGGCGGGGGCGATTACCGAGGCGGTGCCCGCCGGCACCGGCGTCTTCGTTGCGCCGGGGCACCTCCCCGCCCTGACCAACGCGTTGATCAAGCTGGTCGGCAGTGACCGCAACCGCCTCGCCGGCCTGCGGCAGCGGGCCTTGGCGGCGGCCCCCCATTGCCGGCGCTGGGGTGAAGCGCAAGCCGAATTCGCCGGCGTCGTTGCCCGCCTGAGTGCGGGCCGATGACGGACACCTTCGATGCCGGATGGCTCGCCCTGCGCGAACCTCTCGATGCGCTGGCGCGCGCCAATGCCGCCACCGAACAGGCTGTTGCCTGGGCTCGCCGGCGCGGCGGCGACGCGCTGACGGTTGCCGACCTCGGCGCCGGCACCGGCAGCAACCTGCGCTTTCTCGCGCCTCGCCTCCCCGGGCCGCAGCGATGGCGGCTCATCGACCAGGATGGCCAACTGCTCGCCGACGCGGTGCGCCGCGCTGTACCGCCGTCCGGCGCCATCGACATCGCGCAGGCCAATTTGGCAAGCCTCGATCCGCAAGCGCTGGCTGCCGGCCACCACCTGATCACCGCGTCCGCACTGTTCGACCTCGTCTCGCAGCGATGGTGCGAGACGCTGATCGCCGCCATCGCCAAGCCAGGCCGGGCGCTGCTCGCCGCCCTCACCTACGATGGACGGATGGTGTGGCAGCCGGCGCTGCCCGATGATGCGCTGATCACCGACCTCGTCAACCGCCATCAGACGCGCGACAAGGGCTTCGGCGCGGCGATGGGCCCTGCTGCCTCCTGCCTGCTGGCGGCTGCGGCCCGCGCCCATGGCGCTGCCGTCACCGTTGCCGCCAGCGACTGGCGAATCGGCCCCGCGAATGCCTCATTGCATGCAGCGCTCCTCGCCATGCTGGCGGATGCGGCGATGGAGCAGTCGCCCGCCGATGGCGCCCGCATCGACGCGTGGCGGGCGGCGCGACTCGCCAACGTGGGCTCGGCCCGGCTGACCGTCGGCCACATCGATGTTTTCGCCGCCTGGTCGGGTCAGGACGCCGGTGGCCGCGGCCTCGCGTCGAACAGCATGTCGTCCCCCAGCCGGTAGATGGCGCCGTCGAGCCGGATCGCCGCGCCGACGGACGAAACGGCGGACCGGGAGAAGCTTGCCGGGCCCGCGCCGATGATCATCGGCGCGATCAGCAGGTGCAGCCGATCAATGAGGCCGGCGTCCAGGAACAGCGACAGAGTGGTGGGGCCGCCCTCGATCAGCAGCGATTTCAGTCCGCGCCGGCGCAGCGCGGCGATGATCAGGCGGGGCGACAACGGCTGGCCGGCGGCGGCAGCAACGGTCACGGCCAGCGCGCCCGCCGCACGCGCCGGCAACGCAGTGTCTGGGCAGCGGCGGCAAATGATCACGGTCGGCGCATCGGTGCCGAAGACGCGGTGAGCGGGCGCAAGGCGCTGCTGCGGATCGATGACGACGCGAACCGGGCTGTCGCCGGCGACCCGCCGCGTCGTCAATTGCGGATCGTCGATGGCCACCGTCGATGCGCCGACGACGACCGCGTCCACCAGCGCCCGCAGCCGATGCAGGTGGTCAAGGGCTCCGTCGCTGTTGATGAGGCTGGCGCTGCCGTTGGCGGCGGCCACCCGCCCATCGAGGGACTGACCGGTCTGGGCGATGGTCAGCGGTCCTTCGGCCGTGGCCACGATCAGCGGCAGGAACACGTCTCTGACGAGCGGCCCGCCGGTGCGCGCCAGGGCTGCCACGTCGCGGTCGAAAGCCGTCCGGCGGCCGGCATCGGCAGCCCCGCCATCGCGCAGAATTCGTGCTGCCGCCAGCAGCGCGCGGAGTGCCGCCCAATCTGCCGCGGCGACGGCCGCATCGACGGTGGCCTTCACCGCTGCCGGCCTAATCGCCGCCGACGGGCCAAGGAGCGGCGATGCCTTCGCGGCCGGGCGGCGGCAGCGGCAGGCGGCGCACGTCCTCGATCAGGGCGGCAAGGCGCTCGCCGAGGTCCGTCAGCAGTCGCTCCCCCTGCGCCGCCGTTGCCGCCGATGCGTCGCCGACAACACCTTCCGCATTGAGATCCTCAGCGAGCCAGCCGATCCCCGTCTGGCCCTCGACGCGCAGCACCGCACTCGCCGCATCGAAGGCTTCGGCCCGCGACGGGAACGCACGCAGCGCCGCCCGGCGCACCAGCCGCGGCGCCAGACGCAGCATCAGGCTCGTTTCGATCAGCCCGCCGTGCCAGCCGTAGCGCCGCTCCCGCTCGGTGAGGTCGTCGGGTAAGCTGGCGAAGCGGAAGCTGTTGGCGCGCACCACCAGCATGGCGGCCTCCCGGCGCAAGCGCTGGGCGACGAGATCGACTATCGCCGGCTGACCGCCGTGGGTGTTGACGATCACCAGCTTGCGCAGACCGGTTGCGGCCACCGCACGGCCGATGTCGGTCCACAGGGCCAGCAGGGTTTCCGCCGACGTGGTCAATGTACCGGCGAACGAGGCATGCTCCGCACTGAGGCCGATGCGCTGCGTCGGCAGCCGCAGCACCGGCTGATCGTCCGGCGACCGGTCACGCGCCGCCTCGCAGATGGCATCGGCGAGCAACGCGTCGGTGCCCAATGGCAGATGCGGTCCGTGCTGTTCAATGGCGGCAACGGGCAGAACCACCACGGTGCTCTGCGCATCGAAGCCGGCAAAGTCGGTGGTCGTCAGCTCTTCCCATGCGTGCCAAGTCACGCCTCGATCCCTTCCGGTACGTCGGCGCGGGGCTGCCGGCGGCCAGCCGCCGGTCGCGCCGTGGCGGCTCGCGTTTTCGCCAGGAAGTCGACGACCGCCGCCACCTCGGCGGGAGGATAGCGATCTTCGGGCACGGCGCACAGCCCGGCCCGCGCCATCGCCCGGCCGATCCGCCGATCGGCGGTGAGCGTGGCGACGACCGGCGCCAGCAGCAGGCCAGCCGCAACCGGCATGGCGAGCGGCAACAGGCCGGGGACCGTCGCCGCCAGCACGCCGACGACGCTCGCGCCGGCAACCACCTGCGGCCATGAGCCGCGGATCGCTTGGGACAGTGGCAGGTCTCGCCCCGCCCGCCGCTGCGCCGGCCAGCCGATACGCCGGCCGAAGGGGAGACCGGCGATGAACAGCGTCTGTGCCAGTGCGATCACCGGCGCCAGCAGCACCGAGGTCAACAGTTCAAGGCCGGCGCCGGCGATGACGCGCCCGCCGCCGCCAAACGCCCGCCGCTGCTCGGCGTCGATCAGGGTATCGAGCCAGCCAAACAGTTTCGGGCCAAGGCTGATGGCCATCACCGCGGCAAACAGGCACCAGCCGACGATCGCCACCGACGGGTCCGGTGCTGGCAGCGGTGTCGCTGGCGTCACCCAACCGGTGGCGAACGCAGCCGCCTGGCCAAAGCCGAGCGCCAGCAGCAGCAGCCAGCACGGCGCCCCGGTGTACATCAGGATCGCTAGCAGCAGCTGGACGCGGCCCAGCGGTTTCAGGCCCGGCATGCCGAGCAGGCGAACGTATTGCAGATTACCCTGGCACCAGCGGAGATCGCGCTTCAGAAAATCCGGGAGTGTCGGCGGGTTTTCCTCGAAACTGCCGGTCTCGAACGGCAGGACCCGCACGTCGTAGCCGGCGCGCCGCATCAGCACCGCTTCCACCTGATCGTGGCTGAGAATATCGCCGGACAGTGGCCCCCGTCCGGCAAGCACCGGCAGCCGGCAGTGCCGATGAAAGGGCGCGATGCGAATGATGGCGTTGTGCCCCCAGTACGGGCCGGAGTTGCCCTGCCACCACACGCTGCCGGTGGTGTAGGTGCGCATGCCGTGGCGCATGCCGAACTGGAAGATGCGCGGAAACGGGCTGACCGTCGGCAGCCCCGATACCAGGCTCTGCAGGATGCCGAGGCGGTCGTTGGCCTGCATGATGCGGACGAGACGCACGATCGTCGGTCCGGTCATCAGGCTGTCGATATCGAGCACCATCAGGAAGTCGAAGCGATCGCCCCAACGGTCGCAGAAGTCGCGGATATTCCCGGCCTTGAAGCCCTCGTTGTGCGACCGCCGGCGGTAGTGCAGGCGCTGCGGCCGCGCGTCCTCGGCCTGCCAGGCGGCGAACAGCGCCTCCTCACGGGCCGCGATCGCCGGATCGACGGTATCGCTGAGCACGAAAACGGCGAAGGCGTCGCTCGCCCCCGTCCGGTCGAGGCTGGCGATGGTCTCCCTCAAGCGACGGAAGCCGTCCTCCGGCTCCTCGTTGTAGAGGGTCATGGCGATCGCCGTACGCGTGGTGATCGGCGAGGTCGCATCCTCAAGGCCGGCAATCGGGAGGAGAACGGACCGCGCTGCCGACCCCCGCCGCATGAACAGGAAGCCGATCGCCGCGTTCCAGAAGCCGATCACCGGCCACGGCAGGGTCAGCGCGAACAACACCGTCATCACCATGTCGGCGATGGTCAGTCCATCGGCACGGAACACATGAATGAAGGCCGCGATGGCGGCGGACATCGTCAGCGTCACGGCGCTGGCAAACGCGAGCCGTCTGGCGATCATGTTGAGAGCGGAACCGGGCGCGGCAGGCGCCTGCCCTTCGAGCGCTGGCAACGGCTGAGGCATGGTTTCGGTGGGTCCCTGCTGCGGATCGGCGTCGGTGGGGCGGACTGTCGGGTCTGATCTAGAGCGAGGTCGGATGCGTATCGCCGGCGTTAACCGTCACTGCCGGGTCCAGGATCGATGACGAGCGGATTACGCAGAAGATTGCTGGTAGGGATCACCGCCATGGTGTTTGGATTGTTTTGCAGCAGCACCCCCGTCAAGGCGGCGGATGCGCACGAGTTCTCCTTCGTGTCCATCGACGGTGAGCCATTGCCGCTGACGCAGTTCCGCGGGAAAGCCATTCTGATCGTCAATACCGCGTCACAATGCGGCTTTACACCACAGTATGAGGGGTTGCAAACCGTCTGGCAGCGCTATCGGGACCGCGGGCTCGTCGTTCTCGGCGTGCCGTCGGACGACTTTGGTGGTCAGGAACCGGGCAGCAACGAAAAGATCAAGGAGTTCTGCGAAGTCAACTTCAACATCGATTTCCCGCTCAGCCGCAAGGAGCATGTCGTTGGCGAGCGTGCGCATCCGTTCTACCGCTGGGCGGCGAACGAACTCGGCGTCATGGCCAAGCCTCGCTGGAACTTTCACAAATATCTGATCGATCCCGAAGGCCGTCTCGTCGACTGGTTTTCGACGGTGACGCCGCCAACCTCCGAGCGGGTCCTGCGCGCCATCGAGGGCCATCTGCCGACGTCCGCGTCGTAATCACGAACGCACGCTATGCGCTCGGCCGCCGATTTACCAGAGCTTGCAGGTCGGACTTGATCCGAGGTGGCTTCGGCGCCGTAACAGGTCATGAAGACACAAGCGGTGGAAACGCTCACAGGGAATAGGGCCATGAGCCGGACAACTCTTCGCAGCCTGCCGTTTTTCCGCGCCGACGACAACCTGAGTGCGTTCCTGCGGCAGATCCGAACCTTCCCCATGCTCGACGTTGAGGAAGAGCAACGGCTGGCACGCCGTTGGAAGGGTCATCAGGAT
>JALOTH010000132.1 GCA_025458035.1 Rhodospirillales bacterium | reverse complement strand
CAATAATTGAAACGATTTGCAAGCCTATCACCGCTCCCGCCCGGCCTCGTGCCAGGCTTTTTGCACGGGCGAGAGCAGGTACTCGAGCACGCTGCGGGTACCGAGGAGGATTTCCGCTGTCGCCTGCATACCGGCGGTGAGCGGCAGGCGCTCGCCGTCCTGCTCGATGCGCATGGCCTTCAGCGCTACCAGCGCGCGATAGGCCAGCGGCGCGGCGCGGGCGTTCTTCTCTACGGCACCGTTCTGCTGCCCCTGCGTGTTGCCGTCGGCCGCATCCGCGCTGACATGCTCCACCGTGCCCTCGACCATGCCGTATTTCTGGAAGGGAAAGGCGGCGAGCTTCAGCTTCACCGGCTGCCCCTGGCGCACGAAGCCGATGTCCTGGTTCGACACCCACACCTCTGCGCGCAGGACGTCGTCCTGCGGCACCAGCGTCAGCAGCACCGTACCCGGCTGCACCACCGTGCCGGCGGTGTGGGTGGCGATGTCCTTCACGACGCCGGCCTGCGAAGCCTTCAGCTCCAGCAGCCCCTGCCGGTGCGCCTGCTTGGCGCGCTCCTGCACCAGCTTGTCGACCTGCCCCTGGATCTCGTTGCGCTCGGCAAAAAGCTGGCGGCGGTGGTCGGCGGCGATCTGCGCCAGGCGCTTCTCCGACTGGGCGATGGAGGCGCGCGCCGATTCGATGACGTGTTCCTGGGTGGCCAGTTCCTGTTCCTTCTCGATGCGCTCGCGGCGCTTGTCGGAGGCCATCAACGGGCCGGCGAAGCCGTCCTTCGAAAGCTTCTCGAAGGCAGCGTCCTGGGCACGGTAATGCGGCAGCGTCTCGGCAAGCCGGGTCCTGACCTGCTGCGCCACCGCCATCTCGCGGCGCGCCTTCTCCATCTTCGCCCGCTCCTCAGCCAGCGCCGCCTCCAGCGCGGCGCGGTTGGCGCGGTACTGCGCCTCGACCTCGCGCACCAGACCGGCGGGCGCCGCCGCCCCGGCCCTGAACTCGGCCTGCCCCAGTTCGGCATCGATGCGGGCGAGCGTCAGCGTCTTGCGGTAAAAGTCAGCCTCCAGGGTACGGCGATCCGCCTCGGAAATGAGGGCGTCCATGCGCATCAGCACCTGGCCCTCGGCGACCGCCTGGCCTTCCCGCACCAGGATCTCGCGCACGATGCCGGATTCGGCCGGCTGCACGATCTTGAGGAAGCTCTGCGGCACCAGCTTGCCCTCGGCCACGGCGACGATGTCGAGCCGGCCGATAACCGACCAGAGCAGCAGTGCGACGAGCAGCCCGAACAGGGCCAGCAGCACACGCCGCCCCAGCGGCGAAGGCGGCGATTCCTGCAGGCGGATCAGCGGCGGGGAAAAGTCGCGCGGGTCCGCATCCGCCGGCGCGAGACGATCCAGAAAACCAGGTTTCATGATCAGCCCAGCCTCACCGCCCCCTCCTGCAACCCGGCCAATGGCCGCAACTGCTGTGCCAGCACGCCGAACTGCGCATCGCCGAGCACCTCCTGCGCTGCATTCACGCCCATGCCCGCCAGCGTGCCGCTGCGGCCGTACTGGTAGGCCAGGTCGCCGCCCAGCGCCGCCGTGTCGCTGCCGGCGAGATGGAATTGCGTCAGGGCGTTGGTGATGGCCCAGCTTGTAAGGCCGGGATTCGCCGCTCGTGCCGCATCGAAGGCATCGACCAGGCCGGCGAAATCGAAGCTCTCGACCCTGTTGTCGCGCAAGGGATCGGCCCCTCCGGCATCGAAACCGGCCATCGCCTCGGCGATGACCTGGAGCGTCGGCACGCTGCGATTGCCTGGAGAGGCATACCAGTTCGCGAGCGTGATGCTGTCCGACGCCCCGATGTCGATAACCAGGTGGTTGCCGCTCTTGCGCAGGCTGATGTCCGCGTAGGCGATGCCGCCGCCGAGCGACAGCACATTGTCCGAGCCGATGCTGGCGGCGATCGTATCCTGGCCATCGCCCAAATTGAAGGCGATGACGTCGGCGCCGGTGCCGGTGTTGATGCTGTCGTTGCCGGCCCCGCCAAGGTAGAAATCGGCCGCGCCGTCGCCGCGCAGGGAATCGTTGCCGCTGCCGCCGTTGAAATAGCCCGCCCCTACAGTGTCCGCGAGCACGTCGTTGCCCGCGCCGCCCTCGAGGAAGTCCAGTTCCGCACCGCCGTTCAGACGGTCAATGCCTTCGCCGCCGGCCAGCAGGTTGATCCCGGCATTGCCAGTCAGGGTGTTGTCCAGGGCGTTGCCGGCGCCGGCGATGTTGTCCGTTCCGGTCAGCGTCAGATTCTCCACGTTGTCAGCCAGCAGGTACGTTATGGACGCCATCACGCGGTCGGTGCCATCGGCTGCCAGCTCGCCAACGGCATCGCCGGCGTCGTCCACGTAGTAGATGTCGTTGCCCGCGCCGCCCGCCATGGCATCGGCACCGCCCGAGCCGTTGAGCACGTCGTTGCCTTCGCCGCCGAGCAGGATGTCGTCGGCCGCGCCGCCGGTGAGACGGTCGTCGCCGGCCTGGCCGTCGAGCGTATTCGATGCATCATTGCCGACGATCCTGTTGTCGAGGGCATTGCCTGTGCCGCTGATGGCCTCGCTGCCGGACAAGGTCAGGTTCTCGAGGTTGTCGCCCAGCGTGTAGCTGACATGGGAGATCACGCGGTCGGTGCCCTCGTCGGCCTGTTCGGTGACGGCATCGCCGGCGTCGTCGACATGGTAGGCGTCGTTGCCCGCGCCGCCGGTCATCGCATCCGCCCCGCCCGAGCCGTTGAGCACGTCGTTGCCCTCGCCGCCCAGCAGGACGTCGTCGCTGGCGCCGCCGGTCAGGCGGTCGTCGCCGGCCTGGCCGTCGAGCGTGTTCGAAGCGGCGTTGCCGACGATGACGTTGTCCAGGGCGTTGCCGGTGCCGTCGATTGCCGCCGTCCCCGACAGGGTCAGGTTCTCGAAGTGGTCGCCCAGGGTGTAGCTGATCGCGCTGATCACGCGGTCGGTTCCCTCGTCGGCCAGCTCCGTGACGGCATCGCCGGCCTCGTCCACATAATAGGTGTCGTTGCCCGCGCCGCCGATCATGGCATCCGCGCCCGCCCGGCCGTTGAGCACGTCGTCGCCCTCGAAGCCCTCGATGAGGTCGCGCCCGGCACTGCCGTTGAGGCGGTCGTTGTCCGCCGTGCCGGCGATATGGCTGTCGTACGCGCGTCCTTCGAGAGAAGATCCGTCCCATACCGTGCCATCGGCGAATTCCACGCGCTCGATTCGGCCGGCGGGATCGAAGTACCAGCCATCCAGAACGGCCACATCCTGCGTGCCGCGAACATTCAGATACAAGCTCCACTCGTCGCGCGAGACGACGACGTCGCCGGGCGCGATGCCTTCGCCGAAGCGCAGCGTGTCTTCATCGGTTTCCAGCCCCAGGTCGTAGATCAAATCGAAGCCATCGCCGCGGTTGAAAAGAAATACGTCGTCGCCGGCGCCGCCTTCCAGGTAGTCGTCGCCGGTTCCACCCCCAAGCACATCACCCCCGTCGAGGCCGTAGAGCTGGTCGTTGCCATCCCCACCGGTGATCGCGTCCGCAGCATACGTGCCGATCAGAATATCGCTCCCTTCCGTACCCTGGATCAGGTTGTAGTATTCCGGCCTGGGCGGAGCAAGGGCAAGCAGTTCGGCCATCGACAGCGTACGTCCATCGGCAAAGCGGAAGCTCTCGACCCCCCATCCCAGATAGTCGTCCGCATTGGGCATGACAATGCGCGCGACGCTGCCTGATCCGTAGGTGATGTCGAGCGTGTCGTGAAACTTGTCGAGCCCTTCCGGCTGGGCTCGGCCCCACGCAAAGGTCAGATTCTCCGGTGCGATGCCGGGACCGAACTCGACCGTGTCCTCGTCAATCAGGCCCGCGCTGACCAGGGGCGCCAAGCCGGCGTGGTCGTCCGCCTGGAGCTGCAGCTCCTCCGGCAGCGCCTCCACGTAAAGCGCGGTTCCGCCCCAAGTAGCCGCTGCGGCCTGCGCATCCTCTTCAGTCTGGTAAAAACTGCGCCACTCATTGCCGTTGACGACCACCCATTCTCCGGCATGGAAATACCGTGCTGCCCAGTGGTCTGCGCCCTGGCCGAGGAAATATGGGTCAAGAGCCTCGTAATAAAACTCCGTCGATCCTTCCCAGAATCCAATCCAGCCATCATCGACAACCAGATCGGTTCCCTGATCGACACCCGCGAAGCAATATCGGTTCGTTTCAGATCCCTCGTATGCGTGACCCCATAGCTGGTCATTCCCGTGCCCGCCAAACATGATCGCGCCATTGCTCAGGAAATCATCCCCGTCGCCGCCGTCGATCATTCCTGATGTTCTAACGTAATCCTGTCCCGCACCGGCCTTGACCAGGCCACCCCCCGTAATGTCGTTGTCACCTTCGTCGCCTTCGACGATCAGGAAGGAATACGTTGAATCGCTGCTGTAAAAGTTGGCCTTGCCGACATTCGGAAAAAGCTGGCCTGCATCCGGCACGATGGCAGGCGGGCCGGACAGCACGGATGTGATGCTCCCGCGCGCATAGCCCGATTGATTCCAGCTGTCATTGTCGGATGTGACCGTGCCGACGGTTGTGCCGCCCGACGTAATCCATGAGGTCCCCGACCAATGGCTCGTCTGTACAGCGGAGAGGCTGGTTGTCGTCCAGCTCATGCCGACCCATTTCTGTTCAAACTGACTGGTTCCGGCCCGACTCCACATGTCGTAATAGAATGCCGAGCCTGTAACCAACTCGGACCGCGTGTCGATCCGCACATGGCGGTCATCGACCATGGCGTTCTGCGACGGCTGCCAGTTGTTCAGCGAAATGACGCGGGTGTCGGTTGCGCGGCGGCCGTCGAACCACTCATAGGTGTTGACCTGCGTCTGCTGACCGCTGATGAAACTGGCCGAGGCGTTGTTGACTTCATACCGTCTCAGCTCGCTCGCATTGACATACGAATAGCCCTGGCCGATGAGCTCGTTCGCCAGCGCCAGCTTGCTGGACTGCTCGAACTGGTTCATCAGTCCCCGCACCCAATCGTTACCACCTGCCCACGTGCCGGACAGCAATTCCTCCGCCGTGGCGCTCTCCCCGGACGTGTCATGAATCAGCCAGGTCTGCGGCGTTTCGTAGTAATTCCGGATGATGATCCCGTCGGCCGCATCCGGCATGCGCAAGACGAGATCCGCGCCGTCGCGCTGCACGCGGATGCTTGAGAGCGCAATGCCCATGCCCAGCGCGATGCGACCTCCCCCGGCATCGACCAGGGTATCGGTGCCCAAGCCGGCATTGAATTCATAGGTGTCCGTACCCTCACCGCCCATCAGGACATCGCTGCCGGCACCGCCGTTGAGCACGTCGTCCCCTTCCGCGCCCATCAGCGTATCTGCCCCGCCTGCGCCGCTCAGGACATCGTTACCGGCCAGCCCCAGCAGCCGGTCGTTCAGGCCCGTTCCCTGCAGGGCATCGTCGCCCTCCGTGCCGGTGACTTCCAGGTCGAGGGCCAGCATTTCGGCGAATGTCATGCTGCTGCCGTCGGCGAAGCGGATCGCGCTGATGGGCGGATGATCCAAGGGGCGCTCCCGGTCGAAGCCGGCCAGGCGCACGGCACTGCCCGTCCCTTCCCCGATGCCGATCACCAGGTCGCCGCCGTCAAGGCGCAGGCGGAGGTCCGCGGGCGCGATGCCGGGACCGAAGCGGAGGGTGGTGCCCGTGGCGGCGAGGCTGCGCAGGGTGTCTGTGCCGTCGCCCATCCGGTAGTCGACGACATTGTCCGCGCCGCCGACCTCGATCAGGTCGTCGCCCCTGCCGCCGGCGATCGTGTTGCCCGAGCCGACCACGTAGAGGTGGTCGTCGCCGCGCCCGCCGGCCACGATGGCATTGTTGCGGTTGAGGTTCAGGTCGAGGCTGCCGCCGGCGGTGGCGTCGAGAAATTCGACCGGCGTCATCAGGGCTTCCTCGCCCGTGCCGTAGCTCTGGATGGCGCCGGCCAAGCCCTCGTCGATGGTGATCGTGTTCCCGTTGCCCAGGGTGAGCACCAGGTCGCCGGCGTTCTCGCCCTCGCCCTGCGTCGCCGTCACCTCGCCGAGGTCCATGCCTTCGAGGATCAGGCGGTTCGCGCCGCCGGCGTCCTGGATGCCGCTGATCACGCTGCCGGGCGCGGCGAACAGGTCGGCCGCGTCGAAGACATAAGTGTCGTCGCCCAGGCCGCCGTCGAGCACGTCCATGCCGGCGCCGCCGGCGAGATAGTCGTTGCCTTCGCCGCCGCTCAACTGGTCGTTGCCCGCGCCTCCCGTCAGGACATCGTTGCCGGCCTCCCCCATGAGGATGTCGTTGCCCTCGCCGCCCTCGATCGTGTCGCCGCCCTCGCCGCCGCCGAGGCCGTCGTTGCCCGCGCCGCCGTAGAGCCGGTCGTCGCCCGCATCTGCGAAGGCGAGATCGTCGCCCTCGCCGCCCTCGATAAGGTCGTTGCCGGCCTCACCGTGCAGCTCGTCGTTGCCCGCGCCGCCGTCCAGGGTGTCGTCGCCGCCGTTGCCGCGCAGGTAGTCGTTGCCGGCCTCTCCGTACAGAAGGTCGTTGCCCTGATACTCCGCGGCGATGTTCTCGCCGTCGCCGGCGATCGTGTCGTCGCCCTCGCCGCCGTGGACCTCGTCGCTGCCGCCCGCGCCGACGAGCTTGTCGCCGCCGACACCGCCGTCGAGGTAGTCGTCGCCGTGGTATTCGGCGGAGGTCACCGGGTCGTCGCCGTTGATCTCGTCGTCGCCATCGTCGCCGTAGAGGACGTCGTCGCCGCCGTTGCCGGCGATGCGGTCGTCGCCGGCGCCGCCCTCGATGTAGTCCTGCCCGTGCAGGGCGCCGGGCAGGCCGGGGTTGTCCGGGTTGCCGGCGGCATCGAGGTTGTCCCCCGTCAGGAAGTCGTCGCCTTCGCCTCCGGTGATGGTGTCGTCGCCCTCGTCGCCGAAGGCCACGTCGGCGTCCGCGCCGCCGTCCAGATAGTCGTCGCCGCCCTGACCGAAGAGCCAGTCGCTGCCGGCGCCGCCGTAGAGGGCGTCCTCGCCGCCGGCCTGGCGGGTGACGTCGTTGACGGTGGAATAGCGGTAGGCATGGAGGCGGTTGCCGTTCGCATCCGCGGTGACGTCGTGCGCCACC
>JALOTH010000238.1 GCA_025458035.1 Rhodospirillales bacterium | reverse complement strand
GGCACGGGCGCCGACACCACGGACGGCGTGTTCCAGTTCTTCCTGGATGTGAGCAACCTGGCCAACGGCGACACGCTGGAGGTGCAAGTGCTCGAGAAGGTGCTGTCTGGTGGCACCGCGCGGCTGGTGTTCGAGGCGACGTTCAGCAACGCCCAGGACGAACCGGTGTGGGCCAGCCCGGCGCTGGTGCTGATGCACGGCTGGACCCTGCAGATCAAGCAGACCGCCGGCACGGCGCGCGACATCTACTGGAGCCAGCGGAAGATCGCCTAAATGTTCTGGGGCGGCTACACCCCACTGCTCGGCGGCGCGGCCAGCGGCCCAAACGTAGTCGAGGCCGCCGCATCGGCGGCGGTTGCCATCACCGCCACTGGCGCCGCGAGCGCCACCGCTGCCACGACCGCATCGGCGGCGGTTGCTGTTACTGCTGCAGCGACCGGATCCGGCTCGCATCTGATTCGGGTCACATGGGCCGAGCTCGCGGCCCCGTTCCAGCCGATCCAGTCGGCGGTTGCCGCCGCCGACATTGCCGTCGCTGCGGCAGCGCAGGGTCGCGCCATTGGTGCTGGTGCCGGTGCAGCGGAGATCGCTGTCACCGCCGCCGCGCTCGGTGTCACTGGGGCCAGCGCAGAAGCGACGGCCGATATTGCGATTACCGCAAGCGCCGTCGGGTTCGGCACCCATCTCATGCGGGTGTCGTGGGCCGAGCTTGCTGCTCCGTTCCAGCCGATTCAGAGTGCCGCCGCGAGCGCCAGCATCGCCGTCGCGGCCTCGGCTGTCGGCAGCACCGCAGTCACTTACCAGACCGGCGCCGGCAGCGCCGACATCGCCGTCACCGCCGCCGCCACTGGCCTGGCGATCGGGACCGCCGTCGCCGCCGCTGACATCGCAGTTACTACGGCGGGCATCGGGGCGGCTACCACCGCCGGCACGGGTACGGCGGACATCGCCGTTACCGCGGCCTCGACGGGCGCTGCCATTGCTGCCGGGGCTGGCGCTGCGGCCATCGCCGTCAGTGCTGCCGCCACCACGCAGGCCATTGCCAGCACTACCGCCAGCGCGTCTGTCGCGGTCACGGCGGCGGCGACAGGGGCCAGCACGGCGGCGAGCCAGGGTGCCGCCACCGTCGCCGTCACGGCCGCCGCAGGGGCTGCTGCAATTGCAGCCGGGACCGGCGCAGCCGACCTCGTCGTCGCGGCCGATGCCGTCGGCCTGGCGCTTACCGGCTCGACGGCCGATGCCGCCATTGCCGTCACGGCCAGCGCGGTCGGCGCCGCCACCCAGGCAAGCACGGCGGCTGCGGACATCGTCGTTACGGCCGCCTCCACTGGGGCCGGGATCGCGGCCAGCGACGGTGCAGCGAGCATTGCCGTCACCGCCCATGCGACAGGGGTCGCGACCGGCGCCGCGCAGGCGGTAGCGGACCTCGTCGTTACGGCCGCCGGCACGGGCGCGGCCACCCACGCCGGTATCGCGGACGCAACGATCGCGGTCAGTGCCGCCGGCATATCCGAGGCCGGGGTCGGCATCGGCACGGCGACGATCGCCATCACCGCAGCGGCCACGGGCCAATCCACCCACGCCGCCACCGGTCAGGCAGTCTGTGAGGTCATCGGCGCCGCTGTGGGCGCGTCCACGGTCGTCGCTGTCGGGCAGGCCGACTGTGCCGTCATGGCCGCTGCAACGGGCGCTGCGACCGTCAGCGCGACAGCCAACGCGACCGCTGCCGTCACCGCTGCCGCCAGCAGCTCCGCGACCGGCATCGGTGTCGGTGCGGCGACCATCGCCGTCACGGCCGCCGGGACCGGCATCGCCCTCGCGCAAGGCGCCGGCCAGGCGACCATTGCCGTTACTGCCGCTGCCAGCGGCATCGCCGCAGCCGAGGGCGCGGGCGCTGCAACCATCGCGGTCACGGCGGGCGCCAACGGCGCCGCGACGGCCGCCGGGGCCGGCTCCGCGCTGATCGCGGCCGCGCTCGGCGCCAGTGGCTGGACGTTCGCCGGGGCAGGTCAGGCGGCCATTGTCGTCACCGCCCGGTTCGTCGCCAACGACGCCGACTTCGGCTGGCTGGTGGGCTGCGCGCGGGTGCTGCCGGCGCTGACGACAACTGCCGCCACGGTCAGTCCCGCGCTGCTCGCGGACAGGGCTATCCTTGCCGCCATCGACGCCGACACGGACTTCGGCGCGGCACTCGAGGCCGACCACGACTTCATCCCGGCGCTCGGTGGCGACGCGGAACTTTACCCGGAGGAGAGTCAGCGTGGACGTTGTGTACATTGAGAACGACCAGGTGGTCGAGTTGTCCGGCGTCACCAACGCGCTGACTTCGGCGCTGATCGGCTCGGCCACCGTGACGGTCACGCTGCAGACCGCGACCGGCGCCGCCGTGTCGGGGCTTGCCACCGGCTCGACTTGGCCATTGGCCATGAACCCGTCGGCCGTCACCGGCACCTACCGGACGACCTTGCCGTACACGCTGACCCTGACGGCCGGGACAACCTACTACGCGAACATCACCGCCTCTGGCGGCGCCACGCTGCACGGCGAATGGCTGGTGCCGGTGCGGGCCACGACGAGGGTTTGACATGCGAGGACTGACCAAGACCATCACCATCGGCGGCCAGGAGATCACCGTGCGCGAGGTGTCAGTGGCCGAGATCCGGGCGTGGATGAAAGACCTGGAGCTAGAGGATCCCGACGTGATGGACGTGGCGCTGCACCGGGGCTGGCACATGAGCGCGGTGCGGCTGGTCACCGGCCTGTCGCGCGAGCAGTTGGACGAGTTCCTGCCGTCCGAGCGGCGCGTGATCGCGCAGACCGC
>JALOTH010000237.1 GCA_025458035.1 Rhodospirillales bacterium | reverse complement strand
ACCATACCGAGTGAGGCGCGCACACATCCAGCCAGTACCACAGCCAACGTCAATGATGGACAAATCGTTTCGCTGCAACTTCGCAACGGTTGCCTCCACAACTTCAGCCTGTCGCTGCGACGCCTCGGGAAGACGGTCGATGCGCGCCTCCCTGTTCCATTGATCCCATGCGTACCGTTGTTGCTCAATAGGAATGGACGCTCTTCGAGAAATTGACGTTGCGGGCCTCTAATGTTCAGTTGGTCAGAATATGACAAAGTGACTTGGCAACCAGCGTAACCAACCGATTGCATCGAATCAATGGGTCAGGCTCAAATTAAGGGCCAATAGCCTAAATTTTTCGCCGCGTGAAATCGCGTCCAAGTCTCACAATAATTCAACCCGCCAGCGCCGCCGAAACGATCTCCTTGGCCTCGGCCACGACCCGTTGCAGGTGTTCCGCGCTGGTGAAGCTTTCGGCGTAGATCTTGATGGGTTCGCCGGCCAGGGTGGCGGCGGTGACGCGTTCCGCGGTCAACTGCTTGAAAGCGGCCTTTTCCGCCGGGCTGGCCGGGGCGTCGATGCGCACGTAATACGGCGTGCCGTAACGGGCGGGCAGTTCCTTATAGTGACGGCCGGGGTCCTTGCCGGTGACGGCGGTGATTTCGGCGGCGAGCAGGCCGAGGATGATGCCGTCCTTGTCGGTGGTCCACACGCTGCCGTCGCGCCGCAGGAAGCTGGCGCCGGCGCTTTCCTCGCCGCCGAAGCAGATGCTGCCGTCGAGCAGCCCGGCGGAGAACCATTTGAAGCCGACCGGCACTTCGAGCAGGCGGCGGCCCAGCCCGGCGACGACGCGGTCGATCAGGCCGCTCGACACCAGGGTCTTGCCGACGGCGGCGGTCGCCGGCCATTGCGGACGATGCGCGAGCAGGTAATGGATGGCGACGGCGAGGTAGTGGTTGGGATTCATCAGCCCGAGCGACGGGGTGACGATGCCATGGCGGTCGACGTCGGCGTCGTTGCCCCAGGCGATGTCGAAGCGGTCCTTGAGCGCGACCAGGCTGGCCATCGCATAGGGGCTGGAGCAGTCCATGCGGATCTTGCCGTCGTGGTCGAGCGTCATGAAGGCGAAGGCCGGGTCGACCGCCGGATTGACGACGGTCAGGTCGAGGCCGTAGTGCTCGGCGATCGGCTGCCAGAAGGCGACCGCGGCGCCGCCCATGGGATCGACGCCGATGCGCAGGCCGGCGCGGCGGATCGCTTCCATGTCGATGACGTTGCCGAGGTCGGCAATGTAGCCGCCCATCAGGTCGACCGCGCGGGTGGTCGGCGCCGCCAGCGCCTGCTCGTAAGGCACGCGCCGGACGTCGCGGTTGCCGTCGGCGAGCAGCGCGTTGGCCCGGCGTTCGATGGCGCCGGTGACGTCGGTGTCGGCAGGGCCGCCGTGCGGCGGGTTGTACTTGATGCCGCCATCCGGCGGCGGGTTGTGCGAGGGGGTGATGACGATGCCGTCGGCCAGGTCGGCCGTGCGCCCGGCATTGTGGGTGAGGATGGCATGCGAGATGACCGGCGTCGGCGCGAAGCCGCCGCCAGCCTGGAAGCGGACGACGACGCCGTTGGCGGCCAGCACCTCGAGGGTCGTGCGCTGCGCCGGCGCCGACAATGCATGGGTGTCCATGCCGAGGAAGAGCGGCCCGGTGGTGCCGGCCTGGCTGCGGTATTCCGACACCGCCTGGGCGATGGCGAGGATGTGCGCCTCGTTGAAGCTGCCGGCAAACGCGCTGCCGCGATGGCCGCTGGTGCCGAAGGCGACGCGTTGCGCCGGGTCGGCGGGGTCGGGCGGGTTGCGGTAGGCGGCGAGCAGTGCCGGGATGTCGGTGAGACTGCTGGCGGGAGCCGGCTGGCCGGCGAGCGGGTGGGTCATCATGTTCTCCTTGATCGATAGTTCCTGCGGCACCGGCGGCGTAACGGACCGCCTTGCTGATTGCGTTATGGTGAGCCTGCCACCCGCGCTTGGCAAGACTTGCTGTTACAAAAAGATGACATTTGGACAACCGGCGACCGCCGGTTCTTCGCTAGACTCACAGCCATCCAACCCGACACCCGCGGAGCAGCCACGATGAACGAACAGCAACAGCGATCCCGACACCGCCACTTCGGATTCGCCGGACAGCCGCCCGGACCGGTCGGCCGCGTTGCCGGTTTCGTCGCGGCGGTCGCCGCCACCATCCTCGCGTTCATGTTCTCGCTGGTCCTGGTCGCGCTGGTTGTCGCCGGCGGCGCGGCGCTCGGCGGCTGGCTCTGGTGGAAAACGCGTGAAGCGCGCAAGGCGATGGACGGGCGACGGCCGGCCGGTGGTTACGTCATCGAGGGCGAGGCCGTGCGCGAGACCGAGACCGTCGTCGTCCGCCGCCTTCCCGAGTGAGCGCCCCGGCCGGCTAGACAGCGGCGGCGCGCGCCGTCAGCCAGTCGCGCACCGCGGGGCCGGTACCGAAATCCCAGGCCTTGAGCTTGTCCGGATCGATCAGCCGGTACTCCGCAAGTTCCTCGTTGAGGACGAT
>JALOTH010000031.1 GCA_025458035.1 Rhodospirillales bacterium | reverse complement strand
CGCCGCGCGACGCCGGCCGACGTGCGGCCGGCGCCACCGTTACCGACGATCTCCCGCCAGCGAAGGCCGGCGGGAGATTTTTTTTGCGGGCGTTTTGCTGATCGTCGAAAAAGTCGTCTTCTCGGGTGATCCGGTCCGCCGGCTGCGTGCGTAGGCCTCTGTATAACCGGGACCTGTTTCAAAGCAGGCCCTTTCAACAGAGGAGATGACCATGGCGAAGCGTGCGATTCATTCCGTCGGCAGTGGTGCGTATCCGTTGTTGGGCACCCTCATCGCCGGCGCCGTCCTGTCCCTCGTATCCATCGTCACCGTGTAAGGGGTGGGGGCCGGACGCACGGTTCGGCCCCCCTGCGTCGGCTGCCCGCGAGGGCGCCGCCCGCCTACAGCGTGATGTCCGCCCGCGGCGGGCCCTGATCGCCCGCATCGAACGCCGCCCGGCATTCGCCGACCCGGCCGGCGTCGACGCCGCCGCCCTCGACGAAAGCGCGCCGCGCCGCCAGCGTCCGCTCCTCCGCCAGCCGCTGCGCCGCCGCCCGGCCCTGGTCCAGCAACTGGTCCGTGGTCAGCTTGGCGCGGTCCGGCAGCCGGGCGATCAGCACCTCCAGATCCGCCGGCGTGGTCCGCCCGCACACCCTGAGCCGCAGGCCCTGCCGTTCCTTCAGCACTTGCGCGAGGCCGCGCACGATGCCCTCGCCCGTCGCGTCGACAACGGCGGAACCGGCGGCGAACGGGATCGGCGTCAACCCCGGGGCGCTGCCGGCGGTGACGGCGCCGGCAATCAGCGACACCGGCGCCAGCGCCAGTTTGAACGGCGCCGTCAGCGCCGCCGTCACCGCCCCGGTCATCGCCGAGGCGATCACGCCGGAGATGTCGAACGCCGGCGACTTCAGATCGCCGGAGATGGGCAGGGAGAGTTTGATCCTGCCGTCATTGTCTTTCAGCAGGCCCACCGCCGTTTCGATCGGCACGCCGATCGCCTGTGACGCCCGCGCCGACTGTTCCGGCGACAGCGAGCCGAACGCGAGGTCGGACACGATCACGTCGACCTGCGCCTTCAACTGTCCCGCCGCCGCCGCGCCGCGAACCTCGGTTTGCAGCTGGCCGCCATCGATGTTGACGCCGACCGCGCTGGCGGCGAGGCCGGAGAACGGCGGCAGTTGCAGCCCGCGCACCTCCGTGCGCAGGTCGAAGTCGGGGGGATCGGCAAACGGCGTCAGCCAGCCGCTGGCGACGACGCTGCCGAACTCGTTGATCGTCGCCGACAGCTCGACGTCGGTCTTGGTCTTGGCGTTGCCGGTGTCGACGTTGTCGATATCGAGGCGGCGGATGAGCACCACCGCCCGCGCCGGCGGCTCGACGTTGGGATCGCTCAGCCGCAGCTGCGACGGGGCATCGAGGCGCAAGCGGTTGATGCGCACCGTCGGCCCGCCCGCCTTGTCCGCGTCGGCGCGGACGATCTCCTCGCGCACCTCCGCCGCGGCCTCCGCCGCCACCCGCACCGGCCGCGGCGCCTGCGCGCCCTTGGGCCGTGTCAGCGACGCCCGCAGCGCCCCGAGGTTGATGCGATCGACGGCAAAGGCGAGGCTGTCGTCGCCGGTCACGCCGGTGAGGGTCAGGCGGTCGCCCTGCACATCGGCGAGCCGCCCGCCGGCCACCTTCGCCGCGATCTCGCGTAAGCCGACATCGGCGGCGACGCGCCAGTCGAGCCGGTTGCCGCGCCCCGCCGCTTCGGCGCTGGCGATGGTGATGGCGAGCGAACCGAGCCCGCTGTCGACCGGGCCGAGGTCGCTCTCCGGCAGTTTCGCCGACGCCCGGTCGAGGCCGATCCGCCCCTTGCCCTTGACCTGCCAGCCGTCGCCCTGCTGGCGGACGTCGACGGGGGCGAGGGCGACGGTGAAGGCACCGAAGGCGGAACGGGCGTCCCGGTGCACCATGCCGAGCTGCGCGGCGCCGCCGGCCACATCGACGTTCAGGCTGCCCGAGAGCTCGCTGATGGCGTCCCCGAGCCGTCCCTTCGCCCGGTCGACGGCGACGGCGAGGCGGGTTACGGTGATGTCGGCCGGCCCGCCGGCGGTGGCCGGCAGTTTGACGCGGGCATCGTCGAGGCTGACGCCGGCCTTGCCCTCGATGCCAACGCCGGCCGCAGCGAGGGTCACCGCGAACGGCGTCGCGTCGAGGCCGAGGGCGCGGGCATCGACGCGGATCTCCTCGGCGCGGGCGCGCGGTCCGGCGGGCGCCGCGGCAACGCTGAGCCCCGGTGTGGCAATCGTCGTCTTCACCTCGCCGGTGATGCGGGTCTCCCCGCCCTTCTGCTCGACGGCAATGTTGGCGAGGCCGACGCCGAGGTCGGCAAGGGACGCCTTCAGATCGCCGCTGGCGACGGCGCCGGTGCGGGCGGTGAGCCGGCCCGCCGTGCGCACACTGATCGTCTCGCCGGCATCGACGGCGAACGGCGTCAGGGCGAGGTCGGCGCTGGCAACGGAGACCTCGGCCGGTCCCTTGACGGTGATGTTGGTGAGCGTCAGTTTCGGCGACGCCGTCACCTTGGCGGTGCCGCCGGCGGCAAGGTCGACGCTGGTGTCCGCCAGTTGCGCGGCAAGCTTGGCGAACGCCAGCTTCAGCGCGTCGGCGCCGCCGCCCGTCGTCACCGATACGTCGGCCAGCGCGGCGGTGATGCCGCCGCCGATACGGCCGCTGCCGTCGGTCCGCATCGCCAGCGAAGCCGGCTCGACGGCGAGGTCGAGGCCGCCAGCGGTTGCGGCGAGACCGCCTGCGCCGCGTACCGTGATCCCCTTAAGCGCCGTCGTCAGCGGCAGTGCACCGGTCAAGCCGCCGTCATCGGCGAGTTCGAGCGCCAGCGACGGTGTCCTGGCCGCCACCTCGTCGACGGCGATGGCGAGGTCGTCACCGGTGCCGGCGCTGACGCCGGCGAGGTCGAGACCGACGGTGCCGGTGATGCGGCCGGAGGCGTAGGTCGCGCCGGCGAAGGCGGCATCGAGCGCCAGCCGGCCGCTGCTGGCGGCAAAGCGCCAGCCGTCGCCGGCCAGGTTGGCGCCGGCGATGTCGACGGCACCGACGCTGGCGACATCGAGCCGCCCGTCGGCGAACAGGGTGGCGCGGCTGCGCAGATTGACGCGGCCGCTGCCGTCCCGCGCCGTCAGCGGCAGCGGTCCGCTGTAGGCCTCGATCTTCGCCACTTCGATCCCGTCGATGCCCGCCTCCACCCGCAGCCGGATGTTGTCGGCGAACGGCTCCGCCTGGCCCCAGGCGACGACGCCGATGCCGTTGGCATCGCCGATGAGGGTGAAGGTCCCCGGCTGGTCCGGCTCCCAGCTGCGAAAGCCGTCCAGTTCCAGCCAGGACACGGCGATCTCCAGGGTGCCGCGCGCGGCGTCGCGGAAAACGAGGCGGGAATCGCGAACGACGAGCAGGTCAACGCCGGTGCCCCAGCCCGCCTTGTCCTTTTCCGGGGGCGGCGGGTCCTTGGCTTCCTCGGCGAGGAGGCGGCGGAGCGGGATGCCGTTGATGGCGATCTGGCCATCGGTTTCCCGGGAGATGACGATGTCGATGCCGCCGATGGCGGCGGACTTGATCAGCGCGTTGCGCTGCCAGAGGTTGCGCAGGCTCAAGTCCACCAGCAGTTCGCCGAGCTGACCCGCGGCATCGGCGCCGGCCGGCTCGCTCTCGCCAAGGGGGCGAAAGCGCACCGGGCCGAGCGCGATGCTGCCCTTCAGCAGATTGATGCGCAGGGTCTTGACACCCTCCACATCGATATCGAGGCCGGTGAGGACGCTCGTGGCGACGTAGCGGGCGATCGCCTGCGGACCGTAGACGACGAAGGCGGCGAGGCCGCCCAACAGCAGCAGGACGACGGCGGCGAGGCGCAGCCAGCGGCGACGGCGTCGCGGCGGCGGGGAGTGCCCGTTGCTGGCTTCGGCGGCCGGTGCGGCCGCATTCGCATCGGAGTCGGTCATGCTCCGATCTTAGACCCTGATGCAACCGAGGCAAGCCGAAGCCGGGATTGCCTCCGTTTAACCCCGAGCCGCCACCGCGCGGCACCGCGCCATGCCATCCCGGGAACGCCGATCCGCTCCCGCCGCATCTGCGTCCGCTGCGGGTTCGACAGCAGCGCTATCGCCGCCATCGGCCCGCCCGCCCGACCGCGCGCCGTTGCATGCCCCTTGGAGCTGAAATAGGTTACATGTAACTGCTCGCGCGCACAGGGAGCACGCCATGCCAGCAAATGCGGGGCGCCGGCCGACGGCCGAGAAGGTCCGAGCCCATCGGGCGCGCCTGCGAGCGCAGGGCCTTCGCCCCATTCAGATCTGGGTACCCGATGTCCGCTCCCCGACTTTTCTGGCGGAAGCGCACCAGCAGTCGATGGCCGTTGCGGTGAGCGTTCAGGCGGAGGAGGACCAGGCTTTCGTCGATGCCGTCTCCGACGCCAGCGAATGAAGCGCGGTGACGTCTGGACCATCGCTGGCGCCGGCCCCTATGGGGGAAAGCCGCGGCCGGCGGTCATCGTGCAGGACGATCGCTTTGACGCAACCGCCTCGGTGACGATCTGCGCTTTCACCTCCGATCCGACCGACGCCCCCCTGTTTCGCCTCATGGTGGAGCCGAGCGCCGAGAACGGCCTCACCCTGGCATCGCGTCTGATGGTCGACAAGATAACGACGATCTCGAAGACAAAGCTGGGCGCCCGGATCGGCCGCATCAGCGACGAAGACACCGTCCGCCTGAACCGCGCCATCCTGGTGTTTCTCGGCCTCGCCGGCTGAGAAATCCCAGGTGGGACGTTTGGCGCGGTGGTGGCTCCGACGTCCGTCGTGGAGCGAAGCGGGAACGTCCTTCGGTGGCGCAACAACCCGGATTTCGCGGCTACGCCCGCTCAAACGGCCAAGGCTGTCGAAGGCGGGCGATGCCCGCTGGCGGGCCAGGCTGTTCCTGCCGGCGATGGTTGCCACCCGCTGGAATCCCGTGGTCCGCTCCCTCTATCAGCGCCTACTCGCTGCCGGCAAATCGAAGATGGGCGCCCTTGTTGCGGCCATGCGCAAGCTGGTCCACATCGCCTTCGGCGTCCTCAAACACAACACGCCGTTCAATCCCAACATCGCCCCTTGACTGCCAGGACGGTAGCTCCAACTCGACCCGACCTACGCGGGCTATTTGCCGAGGTAGGCGATCACTTGCTGCAGGGGCGCGCCTGACACCCTGACCATCCCGCCGAAGGGGTTTGCCAATTCCTGGATGAGGAAGACAGCGCCCGAAACCGATAAGGTTGCAGCGAATAAGAATAAAATAATTGTTGGATTGCGGGCGGCAATCAGGCCATAGCTGACAAACAAGATGAGCAGCCAAATAGTAACGATGATAAGAAATGGCAGCGGTAAATGGCTAGTGCCCTCCACATACATCTGAAGGCGCACCTGAGCCAAGTCGGACATCATACGCAGTGCCTGCGCCTTGAGGAATTCCTGTGTTTCGTTTTGCGGTGACAGCTGGGTGACCTCCCGCAGAAACAGCGTCATGGGCGCGTGCGTTTCCCCGGGCGCCAGGGAAACCGGTGCGGAACCGTCCTCCGGCCACAGATGATGCAGGATCAAACCGGCGGCCTCGCGCAGTAACTCGCGAGGATGTTGGGCTTCCGGCCCGTACTCGGCCAAGCTTCGATCGAGGAGAAGCGTATCGGCCGCTAGTTGGCGCACGGCGGCACTCTGGGCATCGTAAGTTCCTTTGGCAGTCGAAATCATCAGCCCGAGAACCAGGGCGACAAGGGTGGCGATGAGTGCCATCCCCAGCTTGATCACGTCTCTTGCGTCCGCGCCGAGATGCTCGTCGGGCAGCGCGCGCGCCGCATACATCGCAAGAATGGATCCGCTGAAGACAATCGTCACAATGACCAAGGACACCGCTGCCGGAGTCATGGGACCTCCCCTCGGAACGCGTTTTATCGTCAGCCCGCGTCGGGCGGATTGGCACGGTAGATGGCGTCTTGAGCCGTCAGGCGTAATCCGACGAATGGGTTCAGCCGCCGATCTCGGGGACGGACAGGCTGCGGCAGATGTTGAACGCCAGTCGATTGGAGATCTCGGGATGGCGCGGCACCGCTTCGACGGCGCCGGTTGCGGGGTTGCACCAAAGCGAATGCGCCGAACCTTCGCGCTTCAGGTAGCATCCGTGGCGCCGCAGATGGCGAAGCAAGTGCCCGCGCTTCACGCCACGGTCACCGTCTCCCGTTCGGCGTCGTCGGGCAATCCGCGCAATGCGTCTTCGCGCCGATCCTGCAAGATCAGAGCAATTGCCGCGGCAAGGCTGTCGCGGGCCTCGGCCTTCGTTCGTCCCTGACCGTTTGCGCCTGGGATCTCCGGGCAGTAGGCGATGATCCAGTTCTCGTCACGCTCAAAAATGGCCGTGTAGGTATTGCTCATCGGATCTCTCCAACCGCACGAGGCAGCGTCGCGACTTCAGTGAATGTCACAGCGACAATCTTAAACGCAATCGGGTTTTGCCGCACACCCTTCGTGTCTTCCCGCCACGTCGGCTCTGCGCCGCATTTCCACCATACCCGGTGCCTTCAGCGCAGGGCGTCATCGATCCAGCCGCCGGCGTCCGCCGGTGGCTGGCCGGCGCCGGCGAGGGCCTTCAGCGTCCAGGCGGCGGTGCCGGCGGCGATCGCCCCGGTGACCGCCATCGCCGCCGTGTCGACCGCCGCGCTCGCCGCGGCGCCCGCCTGCCCATCGCCGCGCAGCGCAACCAGCGCCGTCGCCACGCTGGTGGCTTCCGGCGGACGGACGAGGATATGGCGGGGCGGCTGCTGATCGCTGCGGGCAAGCAGGCCGGCGGCGATGAGCGCGGCGAGGCTGGGCTCGATCGCCGCCACCGGCTGTTTGACCGCGCGCGCCAGGTCCGCCGCGGTCGGCGGCGGCGCGCCCGCGTACTGGCGGCGGACGATCTCGGCGAGGAGGGAAAGGCCGAGCCGTTCCACCGCCGCCGGCGGCAGCAGCGGCGGGCGCGGGCGCTTCAGCCGCTGCCAATGCTGCAGGTAGTAGGCGAGATCGGCGCCGATCAGCACGATCACCCAGTTGACGTTGAGCCAGATGAGGAACAGCACGAGGGCGGCGAAGGCGGAATAGATCGCCGTGTAGGAGGCGGACGCGGCGACAAAGCTCGAAAACGCCCACGCCGCCGCCAGCCAGGCGAGGGAGGCGGCGACGGCGGCGCCGATCGCCGGCAGCGCCTTCACCCGGGTGTTCGGCAGGAAGGCGTAGAGGCCGGCGAAGGCGACGATCAGCATGGCGAACGGCAGCAGCGCGAACGCCTCCTGCACCGCGTGCTGCAGCGGCGGGTAGCTGGCCAGCTCGTCGCCGGCCGCGCGGTCGCGCAGGCGGGCGATGACGCCGATGGCGCCCGCCGCCAGCAGCGGCCCCACCAGCAGCACGCTCAAATAGTCGGTGAACCGCCGCCCCCAGCTGCGCGGCTCGCTGACCTGCCACAATTCGTTGAAGGCGTCCTCGATCTTCTGGATCACCGAGATGGCGGTGTAGGCGAGGACGGCGAGACCGACGGCGCCCAGCACGCTGGCTTCGACCCGGCCGACGAAGCCCCAGATGAACTCGTAGATGGGATCGGCGCTGTCGCCGAGCGGCCGCAGCAGCTCCTTCAGCATCGGCATCAGCGTGTTCTCGGCGCCGAGCCCCTTCAGCACGGAAAAGCTCAACGCCAGGATCGGCACCAGCGACAGCAGCGTCGTATAGCTGAGGGAGGCGGCGTGGCGGCCGATCGAGCCGTTGGCGATATCGGCAGCGACGCCCCAGACGACGCGGACGGCGGTGCGCGCGCCGCCTCGCCAGCGCGACCGGCTGGGTGGCTGTTCCAGCCAGCGTTCGAGCCGGCTCAGCGTTCCTCCATCACTGTCCATCGCCGGGTCTTTGTCCTGCACGCTGCGTCGCCGCCGCGGTGTCCCGGCTCAACGCTGCCAGAGGATCGCCAGCATCACCAGCCCGATGATGATGCGGTAGTAGGCGAACGGCGCAAAGCCGTTGCGGGAGACGAAGGCGATCAGCGTCCGGACGACCAGCATCGCCGACAGGAACGCGGTGACGAAGCCGACGGCGATCAGCGGGCCGTCGTCGAAGCTGAGCTGCGCCCAGTTCTTGTAGAGGTCGTAAACGGTGGCGGCGAGCATGGTTGGCACTGCCAGGAAAAACGAGAACTCGGTCGCCGCCTCGCGGCCGACGCCCAGCAGCATCGCCCCCATGATCGTCGCTCCCGACCGCGAAACGCCGGGGATCATCGCCACCGTCTGGCAGAGGCCGATCTTCAACGCGAGGCCGGGATTGATCTGGTTGACGTGGCGCACCTCCGGCTCCGGGCGATAGCGCTCGATGAGGAGGATGGCGATGCCGCCGACGATCAGCATCACCGACACCACCCAGACCGAGAACAGCGTGCTCTTGATGAAGCCGTGCAGCAGGGCGCCGATGACCATCGCCGGCAGGAAGCCGAGCAGGATGTTGGTGGCGAACCGCTGCGCCTCCCGGTCGCCGAAAAGTCCGGCGGCGACGCGCCAGAACCGCGCCCGATAGAGCCAGCAGATGGCGAGGATGGCGCCAAACTGGATGGAGATCTCAAAGACCTTGCCGGGCGGCGCGCGAAAGCCGAGGAGGTCGACCAGCAAGATCAGGTGGCCGGTGGAGGACACCGGGATGAACTCGGTCAGGCCCTCAACGAGCCCGAGCAGCGCCGCGGTCAGGTAATCGGAAATCTCGTAAATGGGGGTGTTCCGTCATCGCAGGGCGCCGCCGGCCATGCCCCGACCGGCGTTCCCCCCTTTTGCGGGTTTGCGGCGACAAGGTCAAGGGCGCGCCGGCGCTGGTGCCATGGCGGCTGGCGAAGACAACCGGCCGCCCCCATGTGCGGCGGGAAAGAAAGTGTTGCGAGTGGAGGCGAACTTTGTAATCTGCACCACAGAGGACCGTTACGCGGGACCATCGGGTTTGCAGAGCCCCGACCAAGCGGACGCGCGGATCATATGCGCTCAATAACGCCGCGAACGGGAGCCTGGGGGAATAGACCGTTTAAGGTCAGAACGCGGCGTTTTCGTCGGACCAAAGGGAAGGAAGCGGCGATCGACTGTTTAGGATGCGCCTTATGATTGATCTTGCCTTGTCGGAACAGCGGGGCCTTTATCTTTCGGAGCTTGAGCACGATGCCTGCGGCATCGGCTTTTTCGCCCACATCAAGAACCGAAAGAGCCACGAAATCGTTGAGCGCGGCTTGGGATTGCTCTGCAACCTCAAGCATCGCGGCGCCGTCGGTGCCGACCCGCTGGCTGGCGACGGTGCCGGCATCCTCATTCAGATCCCCGATGCGTTCCTGCGTGAGGAGTGCGCCCATCTCGGCTTTTCGCTGCCGCCCGCCGGCGAATATGCCGTCGGCATGGTGTTCCTGCCCCGCGCCGCCGAGACCCGCGCCAAGGCGGAGGCGGCGTTCGCCGAGGTCGTCGTCCGCGAAGGCCAGAGCCTGATCGGCTGGCGCGACGTGCCCACGGACAACGCCGTGCTCGGGTTCAGCGTCAAGCCGATCGAGCCGATCATCCGTCAGGTGTTCATCCGGCGGGGCGACGGCGTGGACGCCGACGCGTTCGAACGCAAGCTGTTCGTCATCCGCAAGCAGGCGCACCACGCCATCTGGGACAAGAAGATCGAGGACGCCGATCAGTTCTACTTCTGTTCGCTGTCGGCGCGCACCATCGTCTACAAGGGGATGATCTTAGGCGAGAACCTGTCGACCTATTATCCCGACCTGAAGGACGAACGGCTGGTTTCGGCACTGGCGCTGGTCCACCAGCGGTTCTCCACCAACACCTTTCCGTCGTGGAAGCTGGCGCATCCGTTCCGCTACCTCTGCCATAACGGCGAGATCAACACCCTGCGCGGCAACATCAACTGGATGCTGGCACGCAAGCAGACGATGTCCTCGTCGCTGCTCGGCGACGATCTCGACAAGCTGTGGCCGCTGATCGGCGATGGCGCGTCGGACAGCGCCACCTTCGACAACGCCCTCGAACTGCTGCTGGCCGCCGGCTATTCGCTGCCGCACGCGATGATGCTGATGGTGCCGGAGGCGTGGGACGACAACCCGCTGATGGACGAGCATCGCCGCGCCTTCTACGAATACCACGCGGCGCTGATGGAGCCGTGGGACGGCCCCGCCGCCGTCGCCTTCACCGATGGCCGGCAGATCGGCGCCACCCTGGATCGCAACGGCCTGCGCCCGGCCCGCTATGTGATCACCGACGACGATCTGATCGTCCTGTCGTCGGAGGTGGGGGTGCTGACCATCCCCGAGGAGCGGATCGTCAAGAAGTGGCGGCTGCAGCCCGGCAAGATGCTGCTCATCGATCTGGAAGCGGGCCGCATCATCGATGATGCGGAACTGAAGGAAAGCCTCGCCACCGCCCACCCCTACCGGGAATGGCTGGATGCCTCGCAGATCCACGTCAACCGGCTGCCGCCCGAGGTCGGGCCGATGGCGCCCGACCCGCAGACGCTGCTCGATCGCCAGCAGGCGTTCGGCTACACGCAGGAGGACCTGCGCTTCTTCCTCGCCCCGATGGGCGCGACGGGGGAAGACCCGGTGGGCTCGATGGGGCGCGATATCCCGCTCGCGGTGCTCTCCGACCGGCCGAAGATGCTGTCGGACTACTTTGCCCAGTGCTTCGCCCAGGTCACCAACCCGCCGATCGATCCGATCCGCGAAGAACTGGTGATGTCGCTGGTCTCGCTGATCGGGCCGCGCCCCAATCTGCTCGAACCCATCGGCGCCGCCGCCCACAAGCGGCTGGAGGTGCGCACGCCGATCCTCTCCAACGTCGACCTCGAGCGCATCCGGCGGGTCGAAAACCACGTCGACCGGGCCTTCCGCACCTTCACCCTCGACATCACCTATCCGGCCGGCGACGGCGCCGGCGGCATGGAAGCGGCGCTGGAGGTGATCTTCGCCGAGGCGGTGCGCGTCGTCCGCGAGGGCTACAACATCATCATCCTGTCGGACCGGGCGATCGGCCGCGAGCGCATCGCCATCCCGGCCCTGCTGGCGACGGCGGGCGTTCACCATCACCTGATCCGCGAGGGTCTGCGCACGTCCGTCGGCATCGTCGTCGAGACCGGCGAGGCCCGGCAGGTGCACGACTTCAGCCTGCTCGCCGGCTACGGCGCCGAGGCGATCAACCCCTACCTCGCCTTCGACACGCTGTCGAACCTGCGCAGCGAACTGCCGGCGGAACTCAGCGAGGCGGAGATCCACAAGCGCTACATCAAGGCGGTGTCCAAGGGCATCCTGAAGGTGATGTCGAAGATGGGCATCTCCACCTATCAGTCGTACTGTGGCGCCCAGATCTTCGATGCCCTTGGCTTGTCCCGATCCTTCGTCGAACGCTACTTCACCGGCACCCGCACGCCGGTCGAAGGCATCGGCCTCGCCGAAGTGGCCGAGGAAACCGTGCGCCGCCACAAGCTCGCCTGGGGCGACGCGCCGGTGCTGCGCGGACAGCTCGACCCGGGCGGCGAAATCCAGTACCGGCTGCGCGGCGAGGAGCACGTGTGGACGCCGGAGACGATCGCGCTGCTGCAGCACGCGGTCCGCGCCGCCGATTATGCGAAGTTCCGCGCCTACACCCGCAAGCTGGATGCCCAGAGCCGGGTGCTGAAGAACCTGCGCGGCCTCTTCGAGCTGAAGCCGGCGGCGGAACCGCTGCCGCTGGACGAAGTCGAGCCGGTGTCCGAGATCGTCAAGCGCTTTGCCACCGGGGCGATGTCGTTCGGGTCGATCTCCTGGGAAGCGCACACGACGCTGGCCATCGGCATGAACCGCATCGGCGGCAAGTCGAACACCGGCGAGGGCGGCGAGGAATCGAGCCGCTTCAAGCCGCTGCCCAATGGCGATTCCATGCGCTCGGCGATCAAGCAGGTGGCCTCGGGACGCTTCGGCGTCACCGCCGAGTACCTCGTCAACGCCGACGACCTGCAGATCAAGATCGCGCAAGGGGCGAAGCCGGGCGAAGGCGGCCAGCTGCCGGGGCACAAGGTCGACGACTGGATCGCCCGCGTCCGCCACTCGACGCCCGGCGTCGGCCTGATTTCGCCGCCGCCGCACCACGACATCTACTCCATCGAGGATCTGGCGCAGCTGATCTTCGACTTGAAGAACGTCAACCCCGAGGCGCGGATCAGCGTCAAGCTGGTCTCCGAGGTGGGCGTCGGCACCATCGCCGCCGGCGTGTCGAAGGCGCACGCCGACCACGTCACCATCGCCGGCTTCGAGGGCGGCACCGGCGCCAGCCCGATCACCTCGATCCACCATGCCGGGCTGCCGTGGGAAGTCGGCCTCGCCGAAACCCACCAGACACTGGTGCTCAACGATCTGCGCGGGCGCATCGCCGTGCAGGTGGATGGCGGCCTCAGGACCGGCCGCGACGTCGTCGTCGGCGCCCTGCTCGGCGCCGATGAGTTCGGCTTTTCCACCGCCGTGCTGATCTCCGCCGGCTGCATCATGATGCGCAAGTGCCACCTCAACACCTGCCCCGTCGGCGTCGCCACGCAGGATCCGGAACTGCGCAAGCGCTTCACCGGACTGCCGGAACACGTGGTGAACTTCATGATGTTCATCGCCGCCGAGGTGCGCGAGATCATGGCGCAGCTGGGCTTCCGCACCTTCTCGGAGATGATCGGCCGCGCCGACCGCCTGGAGATGCGCGCGGCGATCGAGCAGTGGAAGGCGCGCGGCCTCGACTTCTCGCGCATCTTCTTCCAGCCGCCGGCGCCGCCGTCGGTCGCCCGCTTCAATTCGGAGCGGCAGGATCATGGCATCGACGCCGTTCTCGACCGGCAGCTGATCGAACAGGCGCGCGAGGCCATCGAACACGGCACCCCCGTCCGCATCGACGTGCCGGTGCGCAACACCAACCGCATCATCGGCGGCATGCTGTCGGGCGTCATCGCCCGGCGACACGGTCACGAGGGCCTCGCCGATGGCACCATCCATGTGCGCTGCACCGGCACCGCCGGCCAGACCTTCGGCGGCTTTCTCGCCCGCGGCGTGACCCTCGAACTGGAAGGCGATGCCAACGACTATGTCGGCAAGGGCCTGTCCGGGGGGCGGGTCATCGTCTACCCGTCGGCCAAGGCCCGCTTCGAGCCGACGGAAAACATCGTCGTCGGCAACACCGTGCTGTACGGCGCGATCGCCGGCGAAGCCTATTTCCGCGGCGTCGCCGGTGAGCGCTTCGCCGTGCGCAACTCCGGCGCCCTGGCGGTGGTCGAAGGGGTCGGCGATCATGGCTGCGAGTACATGACCGGCGGCTGCGTCGTCGTCCTCGGCGAAACCGGCCGCAACTTCGCCGCCGGCATGAGCGGCGGCGTCGCCTACGTGCTCGACATCACCGGCCAGTTCGAACGGCGCTGCAACCTCTCGATGGTGGCGCTGGAACCGATTGCCGACGAGGACGATCAGCTCGAAGCCCTGTACCATCAGGGCGGCGATCTGGAATCCCATGGCCTCGTCGAGATCATGCGCGACATGACCCGCTTCGATGCCCAGCGGCTGAAGGCGGTGATCGCCGCCCACCACCGCTACACGAGCAGCCGCCGCGCCGCCGAGGTGCTCGATCGCTGGACCGACTTCCTGCCGCGGTTCGTCAAGGTCATGCCCGTCGATTACCGGCGGGCGCTGGAACAGATGCAGGCGCGCTGGCGGCCGACCGAACGGCGCGGCGTCAGCATCGCCGTGGGGGCGTGACCGGGATGGGCAAGCCAACGGGGTTCAAGGAGATCAGCCGCCGCGACCGCTCCTACGAGCCGGTCAGCCAGCGGGTCAAGCACTGGAAGGAATTCGTCCTGCCGATGCCGGAGGGCGAACTCAGCCGGCAGGGCGCGCGCTGCATGGACTGCGGCATTCCCTTCTGCCACCAGGGCTGTCCGGTCAACAACATCATCCCGGACTGGAACGATCTGGTGTTTCGCGGACATTGGCGCGAGGCGCTCGAGGTCCTGCACTCCACCAACAACTTTCCGGAGTTCACCGGACGCATCTGCCCGGCGCCGTGCGAGGCGGCGTGCACCCTGAACATCAGCGATCAGCCGGTCACCATCAAATCCATCGAGTGCGCGATCATCGACAAGGGCTGGGAAGAAGGCTGGGTCAAGCCGGAAATCCCGGCGTTCCGCACCGGCAAGCGCGTCGCCGTCGTCGGCTCGGGACCGGCCGGCCTCGCCTGCGCGCAGCAGCTGGCGCGGGCCGGCCATACCGTCGTCGTCTACGAGAAGCGGGACCGCATCGGCGGCCTGCTGCGCTACGGCATCCCCGACTTCAAGATGGAAAAGCACTGGATCGACAAGCGCATGGCGCAGATGCAGGCGGAGGGTGTGGAGTTCCGCCCGAACAGCCACGTCGGCGAGACGATCCCGGTGCGCTCCCTCTATGACGGCTATGACGCGCTGGTGCTGGCGGGCGGCGCCGAACAGCCGCGCGACCTCGAGGTGACGGGCCGCCACCTGCCGGGCATCCATTTCGCCATGGATTTCTTGACGCAGCAGAACGCCCGGGTCGCCGGGCGGTCGGTGGCGGAGGACACGGCGATCCTGGCCACCGGCCGCAAGGTGGTGGTGATCGGCGGCGGCGATACCGGCTCCGACTGCGTCGGCACCTCGATCCGCCAGCAGGCCGCCTCCGTCACCCAGCTGGAAATCATGCCGCGCCCGCCGGAGAAGGAGGACAAGGCGCTGACCTGGCCGCTCTGGCCGCTGAAGCTGCGCACCTCAAGCTCGCACGAGGAGGGTTGCGGCCGCGATTGGGCGGTGGCGACCAAGCGCGTCCTCGGCGACGGCAAGGTGGAGGGCCTCGAACTGGTGCGCGTCGACTGGGTGCGCGGCGAGACCGGCGGCATGCAACTGAAGGAGGTCGAAGGCTCGGCGTTCGTGCTGGAGGCCGATCTGGTGCTGCTGGCGATGGGCTTCGTGCATCCGGTGCACGACCGGCTGATCAGCGAGCTGGGGGTCGCCCTCGATGGCCGCGGCAACATCGCCGCGGAAACGGAGGAGGTTCCCGGCGCCGCCGTCGGCCCCTATCACACCAGCGTCGAGAAGGTGTTCACCTGCGGCGACATGCGCCGTGGCCAGTCGCTGGTCGTCTGGGCGATCCGCGAGGGCCGGCAATGCGCCCGCGCCGTCGATCAGATGCTGATGGGCTATTCCGAACTGCCGCGGTAGCGGGCCGCCCGCCCGATCCTTAGGTTTCCGGAGCCCCGTTTCCGGTCCTCAGTTGCGCCAGAACACCGGCGCGAACGGGATGAACAGGATCAGGATCTCCAGCCGGCCGGCGAGCATGCCGAAGATCATCAGCCATTTCGCCGCATCGGAAATCGTGGCGAAGGTGCAGCACGGACCGATGCGCGGGCCGAAGCCGGGGCCGACGTTGCCAAGGGCGGAGGCCGCCGCGCTCAGGCTTTCCTCGAAGTTGAGGCCGGCCGCGCCCATGAGGATCGCCAGAATCACGAATGTCGTCATGAAGACGAAGAAGTAGTTGGTGACGCTCCCCCGGATCAGTTCCGGCACCGGTTCGCGGTTGTAGATCAAGGCGGCGGATACGTGGGGATAGATCTGCCGCTTCACCTGCAACGCCACATTGGCGGCAAGGACGACGAGGCGAAACATCTTGATGCCGCCGGTGGTGGCGCCGGTGCAGCCGCCAGCCAGCATCAGCAGCAGCAGCACGACCAGCGGAAACGCCCCCCACAGGCTGAAATCGGAGATGACGAACCCGGTGGTGGTGATGATGGTGGTGACATTGAAGGTGGCATGCAGCACGGCCTCGCCAACCGGCATGTCGCGGTCGACGATCAGCCACGCCGCGATCGACAGGCTCGACAGCGCGACGATGGCGTAAAACAGCCTGACCTGGCTGTCGTTGAACCAGGCGCCGAAATGGCCGCGCGCCATCTCGATATGCAGCAGGAACGGCATCCCCGAGATCAGCATGAAGACGATGGCGATGACGTTGATCGCCGGGCTGTTGAAAAAGCCGAGGCTCGCGTCGTGCGATGAAAAGCCCCCCGTCGCCACCGTCGACATCGCATGACCGATGGCATCGAAGGTATCCATGCCGGCGAGGCCGAAACACAGCGCACAGGCCACGGTGATGCCGAGATAGACGAGCCCGACGCGGCCGATGACGCTGGTCATGCGCGGCGCGAAGCGGCCGCTTTGTGCCGCCAGATCGATGGCGAACAGTTGCATGCCGCCGATGCGCAGGAACGGCAGGACGAACAGGGCGAACGTGATGACGCCAAAGCCGCCGAACCAGTGCAGCAGGAACCGCCACAGCAGCAGCCCCTTCGGCGCGCTGTCGAGGCCGACCATGACCGTCGATCCCGTCGTCGTCAGCCCCGAGATCACTTCAAAGTACGCATCGGTGAACGACATCTGGAATTCCGAGAACATGAACGGCAGGCTCGCGAAGACCGCGACGACGCACCAGGTGATGGGCACCGTGATCATCACCTCGCGCAGGTTCATCGCGGTCTTGAAGCCGCGTCCCGAGGCGAGCATCGCCGATCCAAAGAAAATATTGATGGCGCAACAGGCCAGAAAGACCTTGTAGTCCTGGTGGCCGTAAAACGCATCGATCAGCGCCGGCAGGATCATGGTGACGCCGCCGGCGAGCACGACCACGCCGGTGAAAAAGGCGATCGGCGCAAACTCGACGGGGCGCGGACGGCTCGGCCGGCGTCCGCCACCGGCGCCGTCAACGGCCGGCGGCGTCATCGGGGCTGACGGCGCCGATGGCCGCTGCGCCGGTCAGCGGTCGCCGCGGTCACGGCGCTTCAGCAGGAATTCGCGGCCGACCTTGACCGAGCCGACATCGCCGTAGGCGACGATATCGGCGGTGGCGTACGTCTCCCGCCACGTATCGGGCAGGAAGGAGCCGGTGCCGATGACGTCGATCGGCGCGCCGACATCGGCCATCACCTTGCACTTGCCGACGTCGAAGCCCGACGAGGCGACGATCTTGACCTTCCGCCAGCCCGCCGCGTCCAGCCGCTCGCGCATGGCGAAAATCGCCGCCGCCGAGACCCCGGTGCCGGTGAGCGTGCGCAATTCGGTCTCGTTGCGGTAGCGGCGGATCGCCGTCGGCGCGTGCCGCTCCAGCACGGCGTAGGATTCCTGCGGACCCAAGCCCTCGATGAAGCGGCCGCCGTGGGTATCGAGGCGCACGCCAAGGCGGCCGCCGTGGGCGAGATCGGGAAAGCGCTCGCAGACCGCCAGCGCGTCGGAGATCTCACGCCCGTAGTAGTCGACGAGCACGGTCAGATCGTCGTCGGGAAAGGTTTCGCGGAACATTTCGGCGGCGCGCACCGTCGAGCCGGCATAGCCGATGAGCGCGTGCGGCATCGTCCCGAGCCCCCGCTCGCGGCCGAAGTAGTGGGCGGTGGCGTCGGTGGCATTGCCGATGAAGCCGACCGCCGCCGCTTCCTTGCGCGCCGCCGCCGAGCCGACCGCCGCGGCGTAGGCCATCATCTCCGCCATTTCGATGCCGGCGCAGTGGCGGGCGTCCATGGCGAGGAAGGCGACGCCGGGCAGATCGCGGCACATCGTATAGGCGTTGTAGGCGGCGACGCACGCCGGTCCGAGCTTTTGGAGATACAGGGTCTCCAGATCGACGAGATGGTAGAACGAACCGGTGATGTACATCAGCGGCTCGCCGGCACCGACCCAGTCCCCCTCCTCGTACATCAAATCGATGCGCACGGCGGTGCCGCGTGCCGCCGCCATCGCCTTCAGCCAGCGCACCATCAGCCCCGGCGTGAAGATCACCGGCCGGCGCATGAACACGGCGTAGGTCACCTCCTGATCGCCGCAGCGGCCGATCACCTGCTGGGTGCGCACGAAATAGCTGTCGGTGTAGCGGCCGACGTCCGCCGCCGCCGGAGCGAGGCAACTGTCGCAGGCGCCGGTCTCCACCGCCGGCAGCGCCGCGTGCTCAGGCGGCGGGGAGGAGCGAACCGGTGCGGCCCCGCTCACGGAGGCGGCCCTCCTTCAAGGTTTCGGCGAGCAGAAACGCCAGTTCCAGCGCCTGGCTGGCGTTGAGCCGCGGATCACAGTGGGTGTGATAGCGATCGGACAGGTTGGCCTCGGTGATCGCCTGGGCGCCGCCGACGCATTCGGTGACATCCTGTCCGGTCATCTCGAAGTGCACGCCGCCGGCGTAGGTGCCCTCCGCTTCGTGGATGGCAAAGAAGGTGCGCACCTCATCGAGGATGCGGTTGAAGTGGCGGGTCTTGAAGCCGGTGGAGCTTTTGACGGTGTTGGCGTGCATGGGATCGGACACCCAGACCACCGAGCGGCCGGCGCGGACGATGGCGCGGACCAGCGGCGGCAGGTGCTCGGCGAGCGCCTCCGCGCCCATGCGGATGATCAGTGTCAGCCGCCCCGGTTCGTTCAGCGGGTTCAGCCGGTCGATCAGCCGCAGCAGCTCCTCCGCCGGCAGCGTCGGCCCGACCTTGACGCCGATGGGGTTCTTGACGCCGCGCAGGAACTCGACGTGGGCGCCGTCCGGCTGGCGGGTGCGGTCGCCGATCCACAGCATGTGCGCGGCGGTGTCGTACCAGTCGCCGGTGGTGTGGTCGACGCGGGTCAGCGCCTCCTCGTAGTTCAGCAGCAGCGCCTCGTGCGAGGTGAAGAATTCCGTTTCGCGGATCTGCGGCGTCGTCTCGGAGGTCAGCCCGCAGGCGGCCATGAATTGCAGCGTCTCGTCGAGCCGGTCCGCAAGGTCGCGGTAGCGGTGGCCGAGCGGGCTGTCGGCGACGAAGCCCAGGTTCCACAAGTGAACCTGGTGCAGGTCGGCGTAGCCGCCCTGGGCGAAGGCGCGGATCAGGTTCAGCGTCGCCGCCGACTGGTTGTACGCCTGCAGCATGCGGTTGGGATCGGGGATGCGCGCCGCCTCGGTGAACTCCATGCCGTTGATCATGTCGCCGCGATAGGCGGGCAGGGTGACGCCATCGATGGTTTCCGTCGGCGCCGAGCGCGGCTTGGCGAACTGTCCGGCGAGCCGGCCGACCTTGACCACCGGCATCGCCGCGCCGAAGGTGAGCACCACCGCCATCTGCAGCAGCACGCGGAAGGTGTCGCGGATGTTGTTGGGGTGGAACTCGGCGAAGCTCTCGGCGCAGTCGCCCCCCTGCAGCAGGAATGCCTTGCCCTCGGACACCTGCGCCAGCCGCCGCTTCAGCCGCCGCGCCTCGCCGGCAAAGACGAGGGGCGGGAAGTGTTTCAGCTCGCGCTCGGCCTCAGCCAGCTTGCCCGCATCGGGATAGTCCGGCACCTGGCAGATGGGCTGCGCGCGCCAGCTTTCGGGGCTCCAACTCGTCGCCATGATCTGACGGTCCGATCAAGTGTGCGTCGGCAAAGGGCTATACGCGCTGCCTCGCGCCTTTGCAACCTTCCGCCCGCCGCGCCGCGGCGATGCCGGCCGCTGGCTACGGCGAGGCTTGGGTGAGGACCTTTCCCGATTTCGCCCCGTCGTCACGGCCAAGCAAGGCGGACAGCGTCTGTTTGCCGGCCACCGCCACCGGGCCGACGCCGTCGGCCAGAAGCCAGTATTCGGTGTCCCGCACGGCAGCCGGGCCAATCGTCCCGTCGTAGGCCAGCCGGATCAGCGCGGCGGTGAACCGTCCCGCCGGCACCGTCACCTGATGGCGGCCGAGGTAGGTATAGGTCAGGGTCAGCGATCCGGTGTGCAGCGGCGTGCGAAACTCGCCGGTGCTGTAGACACTGACGGCGAGAGACCGGGTCTGCGGCACACCGACGGCGGCGCCCGTCAGCAGCAGGGGCCGCGGCGGCTCGTAGTCGGTGACGACGCCCGCGCCCAGCTCCTCCTCGCTCGCCACCGTCAGGCTGCCGTCCGGCGCCGAGAGCATGGCGTAGGTCGTCCGGTGGCCGGCGGTATACCGCCAGGTGCCATCGGCCTCGGCGGCGGGCTGCAGGCTGTCGATTTCGAGGATGCCGGTGCCGGGACCGCTCGCCACCAGGAAGGTCCAGGTGGCGGGGCGCAGCGGCAGCAGCAGATCGGGATCGCCGAGCGGCGCCGACGGCACCGCCGGCCCGATGACGCCGCTGCCCAGCAGCCGCGCCAGCTGCTGCCGCTCCGACGGGGGCAGCGCCTCGGCCGCCGCCGCCGTCGCCTGCGCCGCCAGAACCATCAGGACGCCCGCCACGGCGAGGCACCGCAGCGGCGCCGGGAGCCTGTTGCCAACCATCGCATGATCTCTCGTTGCTGACCACGTCCGCGCCCCTTGTAGCGGCTCTGCGCACGGTTGGACAGCGCCGCAGCGGCGGTGGTAACAAGGCCCCCGGTGATCCGTCGCCGGTGCCGCAGCGCTGCCGGTGCCGGCGGCCGGCGGGATGGCGGGGAATGGAAACGCGCAGTCCGTTCAAGAGCCAGGGGGGATTGGCGCGGCTCGCCGGCGCCGTGCGCTACTCGCTGAACGGCTTCCGCCAGGCGTGGCGGGGCGAGGCGGCGATCCGCCAGGAGGTGGCGGTGTGCGCCGTGCTGCTGCCGCTGGCGCTGTGGCTGCCGGTTTCGCCGGTGGAGCGGATCGTGCTGATCGGCTCGCTGCTGCTGGTGCTCATCGTCGAGCTGCTCAACTCGGCGATCGAGGCGGCGATCGACCGGGTGTCCCTCGACCGGCACGAGCTGTCGAAGCGGGCGAAGGATTTCGGCAGTGCGGCGGTGATGCTGGCGCTGCTGATCGCCGGCATCAGCTGGCTGACCCTGCTCGCCCCGCTCATCATCGCCCTGATCGACTGACGCCCGGGCCGTCCGCCCCCGCCGCCGGCGCTTTTCCAGGATACGTCACCGCACCTGCCATGCACCACACCGCCACCGGTAGCCCGTCATGGAGCGAAGCGGAATGCGGGGAACCCCGCGCTCACGCATACACCGCCTCGGCGAGAATGCGCGCCCGCAGCGGACCGGAGAGGGCCTCCGGCGTGACCAGATCGACGGGACGGCCAAGCAGGTCTCGCAAGTGATGCTGTAGGTCGATGAAATCGAACAGATCGGGACGCGCGTCGGGGCGGTAGTGGACGAGCAGGTCGATGTCGCTGTCGATCCGGGCGTCGCCGCGGGCGCACGATCCGAACACCGCCACCGAGCCGATCCCAAACGCCTCGAGCGTCGCCCGGTCGGCGCGCAACCGGTCCAGGATCTGATCCCTCATCGTGGTCATTGTCCTCTCGGGCCTCGCTCACACAGACTGTCGACGCTGCGGCGACAGCATAGCGGACGCCGGCACGATCGGCGAGCAGATGGTCGAGAACGGCTGATCCCGTCAAGCCGCGCAGACCGGCAGGTGGAGCGCCGATCGCCGGCCCGTCCGACAGACTGCCAACGCCGGCGCTTCGTTGCCTCACGCGGCTTCCAGGTGCTGCCGCCACTGGCTGGGTGATGTTCCCGCCCAGCGCTGGAAGGCGTGGGTGAAGGCACTGGTGTCGGCATAGCCGAGCGCCAGCGCGAGTTCGGTGACGCTCATGCCGGTACCGGCGAGCAAGGTGCGCGCGACATCGAACCGCGCGCGGTTGAGCAGGTCGCGGAAGCGGGTTCCCTCCGCCTGCAAGCGGCGGTTCAGCGTTCGCGGTTCGACGAGGAGGTCGCCGGCGACGCTCTCCAGCGAGGTCTCGGCGAACAGGACCCTCGCCCGAAGATGCCGCACCACCCGGTCGGTGAAGCTCGGCCTCTGGACAGCCCAGTAGTCCGCAACCGCCCTCTCAAGCCGGCGCCGAAGCTCTCCGTCGGCGCCGCGCACCTTGGAGGCGAGGAGGCGCGCCGGAAAAACCACGGCGTACTGCTCGGCCATGAAGCGCGGCGTCACCCCGAGACACCGGCGATAGGCACCCACATCCGGCGGAGTTGGGCGGCACAGGAGCACGTCGTCGGGCGCCACGCCGGCAAGCTCCCGCATGATGTTGACGCCGATGGCCACGGCGCCATCGTTGATCTGTTCGACGGCGCAAACGCCGGGAATGTAAGCGGTGTACCCCCAATACGCCGTGCCATCGCGGACCATCAGGTACGCGACAGCGCCCTGGATGTAGCGGACCTGATTGGCACACAGGTCCCGGATGGCGTCGCCGAGCGTCGGCGCATGCCTCATGAGCTGGCCGACGAGTCCGAGGGCGCCGGTTGCCGACCGCTGCCCGACGAGAAGGCCAACGTGCGGACAGCCGGTCAAGTCCACACACGTCTGAAACAGCCTGCCCAGTTCGATGAAGGTGAGGGCGTTCTCGGGGTTGCTCAGCAGGCTGCCGTCGATACCGGCGCGCATGAGCACGGCATCGGCATCGTGGCCTAAGTCGCGAAGCACCTGCGGAAGCGCGACCAGCGCCCCGACGCGATGCCGGCCTTGCATTACCGCGCTCCTCCTCTCGGACGGGTTCATGCAACTGCGGATCAATACCAGAACTTGTCGCAAAAGAACAAGCGGCCGACAGCGAACGATGCTACGGCGATACTGTCCTCGATCGAGGCAGGGAGGGACACCGATGTACTACACCGACGATTCGCTTTTTCCCGAAAACATGCAGCCGCTGATCATCACCGCCGCGCCCTATGGTCCGGAGTGGCTTCCCGGCGACGTGGAAGACCTGCCGGTGAGCTGGGACGAGCAGGTGCAGGCGGCGGTCGATTGCTACAACGCCGGCGCGACGATGCTGCACGTCCATGTGCGCGACCCGCAGACCGGGGAGGGCTCGACCAACTTCGATCAGTACAACGAGTTTCTCGCCCGCTTGCGGCAGGCGGTGCCGAAGATGATCCTGCAGATCGGCGGTTCGATCTCGTTCGCCCCGCATACCGAGGGCGCCAGGGCAAAGTGGCTCGATTACGACACCCGCCACATGCTGACGGAACTGGACCCCAAGCCGGACTGCGTCACGGTCACCACCGGCACGACGCTGTGGGATGTCACGCAGGCTTTCATCCCCGGCGACGTCGACGGGACCCACCTGGCTGACCCCAAGGTCGCGGCCGTCTGGGCCGACATGGTCGTGGACTCAACCTCGAAGTTCTATGTCGAGCATCTGAAGCGCCTCACCGCAAACAGGATCCAGCCCTACTTCGTGCCGGGGCACGTCCACCAGTTGGAGATCATCGAGCGGCTGCTGCGCGCCGGCGTCTACAAGGGTCCGTTGAACGTGGCGCTCTGCGGCTACGGCGGCGGCTCGATGGGCCGCAACCCGTTCGACTGGATGGAGGCGCTGCGCCGCACGCCGCATGGCGCGTCGAGCGTGAGTTTCTGGAGCAGCATGCGCGGCAACATCGCCATCCAGACCATGGCGGTCGTTCTCGGCATCCACGTCCGCGTCGGCATCGAGGACAACATCTGGGACATGCACCGCAAACGCTGGCCGAC
>JALOTH010000030.1 GCA_025458035.1 Rhodospirillales bacterium | reverse complement strand
GTTGGTTATGCGGTCGTTTAGGCCGAGGTCACCGGAGTTCCGGCGATTGAGGATCAGCGGTTCGATTCGACGAGCGAGTTGTAAAGAGCCAGGGTTTCCTTGGCAATGCTCTGCCAGCTGAAGCGATCGACGACGCGGCGGCGCCCGGCTTCGCCCATGCGCCTCGCCATCGCCGGATCGGCGACGATGCGGTTGATAGCGGCGGCCAGCTCCTGCGCGAATGCCACCGGGTCGCCGGGGTCGTGCGGCGGCAGCGGCGTCAGCCGCGGGTCGACGAGAATGCCGGTCTCGCCATCGACGACGACCTCGGGGATTCCGCCGACGGCACTGCCGACCACCGGGGTGCGGCAGGACATCGCTTCCAGATTGATGATGCCGAACGGCTCGTAGATCGACGGGCAGCAGAACACGGTGGCATGCGAGTACATGGCGATCGCCGCCGACCGGTCGAGCATCCCCGGCACCCAGACGAGACCGGGGCGCTCCGGCTGCAGCGCCGCGACCATCGCCTCCAGCTCCGCCTGCAGTTCGGGAGTATCGGATTCGCCGGCGCACAGCACGATCTGCGTGCCCGGATCGATGAGGCGCACCGCCTTCAGCAGGTAGTAGAGGCCCTTCTGCCGGGTCATCCGGCCGACGAACAGCACGAACGGCCGGCTCGCGTCGATGCCATGGCGGGCGAGGACGTCGGGCCGCTCCACCTTACTGTATTCGTCGGTGTCGATGCCATTGGGGATCACCCGGATGCGCGCGCTGTCGACCCGGAACAGGCGCAAGACGTCATCGCGCGTGCTCGATGACACGGCGATCACCGCATCGGCCATTTCCAGGGCGGTCTTTTCGATCCAGCTGGAGAGGTCATAGCCACGGCCGATCTGCTCGCGCTTCCACGGGCGAAACGGCTCCAGCGAATGCACGGTGATGATCAGCGGAATGCCGTACAGCAGCTTGGCGAGGATGCCCCCGAAGTGGGCGTACCACGTATGGCAATGGACGACGTCGGCGTCGATACCCTGACCGTTGAAGGCGATGCCGGTGGCCAGTGCCCGCAGCGGCGAGACCAGGGCCGGCGGGCAGCCGCTGACAAGGGCGTTGTCCAGCTTCGTGCCGTGCACCGACAGCCTGCCATCGACGTAATCCTGGTGGTGGAAGCTGCGAACCTCGACGTCCGCGAGCTTCGCCAGTTCCCGCGACAGGTATTCGACGTGGACGCCGGCACCGCCGTAGATGTGCGGGGGAAACTCGTTGGTCAGCAGCAGCACGCGCATCGGTTTCCTCCCGCGGTCCCGTTTTTCTCCTCCCTTCTACCGCACCGCAAAAATTCGTCAATCGCCCGCCTTTGGGGGCGCGCGGCGGCGGGCGTGCGCGGCCGGCGGCGGTGACATCATCCTCCGGCAAGCCGTTGACGAAGCAGCTGGTCTCGCCGCGCCGGCGGTTAGCGGATGCGGGTCTTCATCGCCTCGGTGCCGCGGACGAGGGCGGCGCGGATGCCGGGCTCCATCGCCGAGTGGCCGGCGTCGGGGACGATCACGTACTTGGCGTGCGGCCAGGCGCGGGCGAGAGCATCGGCGGTGACGATCGGACAGATCATGTCATAGCGGCCTTGTACGATGACCGCCGGCAGGGCACGCACCGCTTCCAGCCCGCAAAGGATCTCATTGTCGGCGAGGAAGGTGTTGTTGATGAAGTAATGCGCTTCGATGCGGGCCAGCGCCAGCGCCGCCCGGTCATGCACGCCGGTCTGCGGTTCCTCGGTGCGCGGGATCAGGTTCGAGCAGACGGTCTCGTAGCGGCTCCAGGCCAGCGCCGCCGGCTGATGCAGCGCCGGATCCGGATCGATCAGCCGCCGATAGTAGCCGTTCAGCAGGTCACCATGTTCGGCGGCCGGCAACAGATCGCGGAAGGCCCGCCACGCCTCCGGGAACACCGTGGCCATGCCGTGCAGGAACCAGTCGATCTCCCGCCGGGTGCCGAGGAAGATGCCGCGCAAGACGAAGCCGAGGCAGGCATGCGGGTGGCGGATGCCGTAGGAAAGGGCCAGCGTCGATCCCCAGGAGCCGCCGAACAGCAGCCAGCGATCAATGCCGAGATGCCGGCGCAGCCGCTCCATATCGTCCACCAGATGCCGCGTCGTGTTGTCGGTCAGTTCGGCGTGAGGCGTCGACCGGCCACAGCCGCGCTGATCGAAAATGACGATCCGATACACCTTGGGATCGAAGAACCGGCGGTGGGCGGCCGCGGCGCCGGCGCCGGGACCTCCGTGCAGGAAGACAACGGGTAGGCCTCGCGGGTTGCCGGATTGCTCCCAGTAGATGTGATGGCGGTCGTCGACAGCGAGCAGGCCGCTGGCGAAAGGGCCGATGTCGGGATAGAGATCGTGACGGTGATAGCGCGCGTCCATCGTCGCAAACGTACCGCAGGCCGGGGCGATTGGCTATAATATGGTCGGACGCGGGCGGATGACAGGCCGTTTGTCACACCGCCGCCGACTTTGGCTGGAGATCCCGTGATCGCATCGGCGTTGTCCCGCGTCCTGCCGTGTGTTGCCGTCGCGCTGCTTGCGGGTGTTGATGCCGCCGCCGCTGACGTTGCCGTCAAGCCGGAGCACGCGCGTGTCGTCAGCGTGCTCGACGGCGATACGCTGCTGATCGATCCGTCGGCGGGCGGCCGCCAGGAGGTCCGGCTGGCCGGTGTGCAGGCGCCCAAGCCGTTTCCGGACGGTTCGGAAGGTTGGCTGGTCAAGCATGCCGAGGCCGCATTCCGCGGTCTCAGCGAACTGGCCGACGGTGCCGCGCTGATCCTCATCGTTCCCGAACAGCGCACCAATCGCTACGGCCAGCTGCTGGCGCAAGCCCATCGCGCCGACGGGCTGTGGCTGCAAGGGGAAATGCTGCGGCGCGGACTGGTGCGGGTGCAGACGCTGCCGGCGACCAGCGCTCATGCCGACGAGATGCTGGCGATCGAGGCGCAGGCGCGGCGGGAGGGTCGCGGCATCTGGGCGGATCCGCGGTTCGCGGTGCGGACACCGGAGGCGCTTTCCCGCGACATCGGCACGTTTCAGGTGGTGGAAGGGACGGTGCAGCGGACGGCGCGGGTGAAAAGCCGCATCTACCTGAATTTCGGTGAAGACTGGCGGAGCGATTTCACCGTCAGCATGACGCCGCGGCTGGCGGCGGCGTTCGCGGCCAGCGGCATCGAGGTGATGGCGCTCGCCGGGCGCGGCGTGCGGGTGCGCGGCTGGCTCGATTCCCTGAACGGCCCGCTGATCGAACTGACGCACCGGGAGCAGCTGGAACTCGTCGACGCGGACACGGCGGCGGCGGGGCCTCGTGTCATTCCCCCTGCTGCAACAGCAGCCCCCGTTCCCGCGCCCGCTGTACCATGAGCAGGAAAAAGGCGCCCGCGGCGCAGGCGTAAAGCGCGTTGAGAAGCACCGCCGCGGCAAGGTGCCCCGCCGGCAGGCCATCGCCAAACAGCACCGCCCGCATGCCCTCGAACACCCACGCCGTCGGCAGAGCGTAGGCGATCGGTTGCAGCAGCGACGGCAGCACGTCGATGGGGTAATAGACGCCGCTGAGCGGTGCGAGGGCGAAGATCACCACCCAGGCCAGGCTTTCCGCGCCAAGACCGAGGCGCAAGATCAGCCCGGACACGAGCATGCCAAGGCTCCAGCCGAAGATCAGCAGGTTGGCGAAGAAGGCGGCGAGCGGCAGGCCGAGCGCGAACACCGAAACGTCGAACAGCGGCATCGCCAGGACCGCCGCCGGCACCACCGCGATCAGCGTGCGCACCCCCCCCATCACCGCGAGGCCGACGACCAGCTCGATCGGCCGCAGCGGGCTGACGAAGATCTGGCCGAGGTTGCGCGCCCACATCTCCTCCATGAACGACAGGGCGACGCCGAGGTTGGAGCGGAACAGCACGTCCCACAGCAGCACGGCGGTGACCAGCACGCCGGCGCCGCTCGCCACCCACGAGCTGTGCTGGCTGAAGAACTGGGTGATGAAGCCCCACAGCACCATCTGCACCGTCGGCCAGTAGGCCAGCTCGAGCAGGCGCGGCACCGACCGGCGCAGCACATAGAGATGGCGCAGCAGCACGCCCGACACCCGCCGCCAGGAGAATGTCGCCGCCGTTGCGGCTCGCACCGCGCCGGTTTCGCCGCCGAGATCCCTCATGCCGGCACCGGCGCCGCATCGCCATCACGACTGCGGGCGATATCGAGGAAAACCTCCTCCATCGTCTGCCGGCCATAGCGGCGGATCAGTTCGCCCGGCGCGCCGCGATCGACGATGCGGCCCGCCCGCATCATCAGCACGTCGTCGCACAGCCGCTCCACTTCCGCCATGTTGTGGGAGGCGAGGAGAATGCTGGCGCCGCTCTCGGCGCGATAGCGTTCCAGGAAGGAGCGGACCCAGTCCCCGGTATCGGGATCGAGAGAGGCGGTCGGCTCGTCAAGCAACAGCAGGCGCGGCCGGTTGAGCAACGATTTGGCAAGCACCACCCGTGTCTTCTGGCCGGCGGACAGGGCGCCGGTGGTGCGGTCGAGAAGCCCCTCGATGTCGAGCGCGGCGGCGAGTTCGCCGATGCGCTCGCCGGGCGCCGCCAGATCGTACATGCGGGCATAGACCGACAGGTTCTCGCGCACCGTCAGCCGTCGCGGCAGATCGACGTAGGGTGAGGAGAAGTTCATCGCCGCCAGCGCCGGAAACCGGTTGCGCACCATGTCGCAGCCGAGGACGGTGACGCGCCCGGCGGTGGGAATGAGCAGCCCGAGCAGCATCGACAGCGTCGTCGTCTTGCCGGCGCCGTTGCCGCCGAGCAGTGCCGTCGTCGCGCCGGCGGCAACCTCGAAGCTGATGGTGTCGACGGCGACGACGTTGCGAAAGTGTTTGCTGACGCCCTCGGCGACGATCACCGGCGCCGTCACGGGCTGCGCCGGGGCATCGGCGGTTGGCGGCTGAGGCTGGACGAATGGCATTGACAGCGTCGAGGGTCCTTGGAGCGGTCGCGCGCGGCGCGGCGACTTCCCTGCGTCAGGTGTCCCGCTTTCGTCGCGGCGTCAATGCCGGATCGGCGGCGGCCTTCGCGTTCAGCGCCGACAGCGTTGCACCGTCAGCATTTTTTCGATCAGCTGGCCCTGAAACAGGGCAACGCCGGCGTCGCGGCCCATGGTCAGCATTTGCGGCGCTTCGACCCGGCTGAGGATGAAGCGCTGAGCGCCGACCCGTTTGACCATCCAGGCGAGGCGGGCGCCCAGATGCTCGCCGCTTTCGTCGACCGCCTGATCCACATTCACCTTGACGAAGTCGAAGCCGAGCTTGACGCCGTCGATGAGGTCGAGGGTGCGCCAGCCGACACCATCTAAGCAAAAGCGGTAGCCTTTGTGTTGCAGGAGATCGCGAACGATCAGGTACGCCGGCAGGTCGTGAAAGACGTCCTTGTCCTTGAGTTCGATGACAAGATTGCCGCGCCGTGCCGTGCTCATCGCCGCGTCGAAGGCCAGGAACTCGTCACTCAGCAGCGTCGCGACGTTGAGGTTCAAGCTGATTGACGAGAACGCCGACATCTCCTCCGGGCGGACCAGCATCGACAGCATGCGCCGGTCGAGGGTTTCGGTGAGCACGTCGAACAGCCAGATATTCGATGTCAGGTTGAGGCCGGGCACCACCGCGGTCGCCAGCCCACTGATGGAGACGGTCAATTCGGTGAAGCTTGGCTTCAAGACCGCGCTATCGAAACGGCAGACACTGTGACGGTTGATGAGCGCCGACAGATCCGCTCCGGCGAGGGCGGTTTCCAGACGGACGAGGGTATCGAGGGTCAGCGGCGCGTCGTGGCGGCCGGCCGTCGCCGTTTCGCCGCGGTCGCGACGGGGCTGCGCGGGCGACTCGCCGCCGTCGGGCAACTGCATCTTCGCCAGCCGCACGAGTTCGGCGAAATCGCTGCGACAGTCGAGGCGGGTGATGCAGTGATCGATGCTGCCGCCGCCTTTGGCCGAAAAGCGGTCCGAGAAGAAACTGGCGAGCCGGCTCAATTCGCCGTTGACCGCCGCCACCTGGTCAGCGGGATAAAAGAACAGCAGTTCATCGTTGCTCAGCAGGAACAGCTCGCCGGTCCCGGCATGGGCAAGGGCGGCCAGGCCCTGACTGGCCGAGCGCCGGTGTTCGGGCAGATGACCAAGGGGCTTCAGGCGGCCGGCGGCGATGCGCACGGCGCGGCGTTCCCCCGCCCTCGGCTCCAGCACGCGCAGGTATTCGAGGAGCAGTTCAGGGTTCGCCACCGGCGGCGGCGGAACATCGTGCGCGATCATCGGCGGTCTCATCGCTCGCTCGCCGGCACCGCCGCGGCGAGCCGGTCGACGATGTGCCCTTGCAGCCGCTTGACGCCCAGTTCGACTGCGATCTGCAAGGCGTCGATCGTCTCGATGCGCGTGAAGATCACCCGCTCCGGGGCGATCGCGGCGATGCGGGCGGCGAACGCCTCGCGCCGCTGCGGCGGCTGCACGGCGAGTTCCGCTTCGTGCCACGCGATCTTGAAGAAATCGGCGGCAATGGTGCCGATATCGAGGAACGCCAGCATCAGCGGCGTCAAGCCGTCGATGCAGAACTGGCAGCGGGCTTCGCGCACGACATGCGCGGCTTTCTGGAAGCCGGCGGGGTTGGCCAGCAGGTCGCTGACTTGCACTTCGACGTACAGCGGCCGCGTGCGATCGCGGGTGGCCACCATCGTCTGAAACGCCGGCGACAGGATCGTCCGCACGTTCAGATTGAGGCTGAGCGGATGTTCGCTCACCAACTGTTCGTCGGCCAGCGCTTTCAGCACATGGACGTCGAGGATTTCCGTCAGGTAGCGGAACAGCGCCGGCCGGCCGAACACGTCGATCTGCGGCGCGAGGCGGCTTTGCAGATCGGCGATGGAGACGAACACTTCCTGGAACAGCGGCAGGAAGCGGCCGCCGCCGGTGGCGATGAGCGCCGTTTGCCGATGGACGAAGTCGGCGATGCGCATGGACTTCAACCGCCCGTGCAGATCGGCGAGGGCGCGGGCGTCCATCGGCCGGCGGGACGGCTCCGTGGAACCGGCTTCGTCGGCAGAGCCCTCGGCGTGGGCGCGGGCGAGGGCGATCAGCGCCAATCGATCATCCGCTTCGCCAAGGTCATAACACCGGATCAACGGCCGGATGGTCATCGCCGGCAGCAGCACATCGGGCTCCGGCAGGCTGCTCGCGGCGGCGATATCGGCGGGCTCGATGCCGTCGCAGATGAAAACACAGTCACGCGGCGACAACACGAACAAAGGGGCGCCGCGATGACGGGCCAGATCCTCAAGCGGGCGCAGAGCGAGGCGGACCAGTGCCGCCTCCCGCCCCGAGGCGAAACGTTCGCGGATCTGCACGTGGACAGCCGCCGGCATGGATCGTCCGCGCGCCAGCCGGCGCAGATGGTCGGCGAGAAGCCGCCCTCCCTGACGATCTGTGAATCCATCGCCGCGCGTCTCGGCCGTGTTCGTCATCAGACTTTCCGAAGCGGCGTGGAAACGACGGCGGCCGCTGTTCAGCCGTGCTGGTCACTCGCTGAGATGGTCTCGCATCGGACGTTAAAGTCGCGCTAATCTGCGGGCGTTTTCAACGGGCGGTGCCGCCCCGACGGTGGCACGCGGAAGACGGGACGGGCCGATGCTGAAATCCTGGCTGGGGTTGGAAGCACCGGCGGCGCGTGTGCCGCCGGGACGCCGCGTCTACGCCATCGGCGACATCCACGGCCGCGATGATCTGCTCGAGCGCCTGTTGCAAGCCATTCGCGCCGATGCGGCGACGGCAGGGGACCTTGCGCCCGTCGCCGTTTTCCTCGGCGACTACGTGGACCGCGGACCGATGTCGTTCGAGGTGATCGACCGCCTGATCAACGAACCGCTGCCCGGCTTCCGGCATGTGTTCCTCAAGGGCAATCACGAGGCGATGATGCTGGATTTTCTCGCCGGACCGCCGGACGCCCTGTGGTTCGACAACGGCGGCTTCGAAACGCTGCTCAGCTATGGCCTCGACGGCTACCGTCTGTTTTCCCACGCCGCCGCGCTGGAGGAGGCGCGCCAAGCGTTGAACGCGGCGCTGCCGGCAGCGCATCGCCGCTTCCTCGAAGGGCTCGCACTCAGCCACGTCGAGGGCGATTATGCGTTCGTGCACGCGGGGCTGCGCCCGGGAGTGGCGTTGGCGGAGCAGCGGGATCGGGATCTGCTGTGGATTCGTGGCCCGTTCCTCGCCAGCCGCGAGGGCCTGACGCACCGCGTCGTGCATGGCCACACCATCGTGCAGCGGCCGGAAGTGCACGCCAATCGCATCGCCATCGACACCGGCGCCGTCTACTCTGGCACCTTGACCAGTGTCGTCCTTGAGGGGGCGAGCGTGCGCTTTTTGTCGACCTGATGGTGCGGAACGACAAGGGAAACCGTGCGATGCAGCGCCGATCTCTGGTGAGGGCTGGCTTGGCGGCACTTTCGGCCGCGGTGGTCTGGCCGCGCGTTGCACCGGCGGCAACCCCGGCGACCGGCAGTGCGGCGGCAACCGCGCCGGCGAGCCCGCCGGCGCCCGCCACGGAACCGGCGAAGGCGCCCGCCGTCGTTTCGGATCGGCGCGAGCTGACCATGGTCCTTGCCTGGTCGCGCGCCACGCCCGGTCTCGGCGCCGCCGCCGACCGCTTTGCCGGGATGGTGGCGCAACTCACCGATGAGCGGGTCTCGATCAAGGTCTACGGCGCCGGCGAACGGGTGCCGGCGGCGGAAACGCTGGCTGCGGTGGCCGGCGGCACCGCCGACTTCGGTCATGCCAGCAGCTACTTCTGGACGGCCAGGAACCCCGCTCTGCATTTCTTCGGCGGCGTGCCGTTCGGCTTGACGGCGCAGGAAATGGTGGCCTGGCTGCGTTACGGTGGTGGCCAGGCGCTGTGGGAGGAGGTGTACCGCCCGCTGGAAATCGAGCCGTTCTATGCGGGCTCGACCGGCGTCCAGGCAGCCGGCTGGTTCCGTCGCGAGGTTGCCGGCCTCGCCGATCTCAAGGGCCTGAAAATCCGCATCCCCGGCCTTGGTGCCGAGGTGTTCAAGCGCCTCGGGGCGGTGCCCGTGATGATGCCGGCGGCGGAGATCGTTCCCGCCCTGACGCAAGGCTCTCTCGACGCTGCCGAGTGGATCGGGCCGTGGAACGATGATGCGCTTGGCCTGCCGCGCGCCGCCAAGTTCTATTACCTCCCCGGGTTGCTGGAACCGGGACCGGCCATTGAGATCATCGCCAATCGCGCCATGTTCGCGAAGTTGAGCGTCGAGCAGCAGGCGGCGATCCGCACCAGTGCGGCCGCCGTCGCCATCGAAACCCTCGCCGAATTCGCCTATCGCAACGCGACAACGCTGCCGCGGCTGATTAAGGAGGGAACGGAGGTGCGCCGCTTCTCGCCCGAGATCGTCAAGGCGATGGCCCGCGCCGCGCAGCAGGCGGTCGATGACCTCGCCGCCAGCGATCCCCTGACCAAGCGCGTCCATGCCTCCTACCAGGCCTTCTTGCAGCTCAGCCGCGCCTACGCGCCGCTCGCCGAGGGCGGCTATTTGCAGGAGCGGCAGTCGGCTTTCCCTTGAGCCGGCGATCGCCGGGGTTTAGCGTCAGCGGATGATGACGATGGGCATGCTGACGGGGGGTGGGCGACCACTGCGCCCGGGGCCGGCGACGCGGTGACGCGGCGGGCGGGACTGGCGCTGCTCGGCGGCGCGCTGATCCTGACGCTGGCGATGGGCGTGCGCCAGACCTTCGGCCTGATTCTGACACCCATGGGCACGGATCTCGGCATCGGCCGGGAAGCCTTCGGCCTTGCCCTCGCCGTGCAGAACCTGCTGTGGGGGGCGGCGCAGCCGTTCGCCGGCGCGCTCGCCGACCGCTGGGGCGCGGTGCGCGTCGCCGCTGTCGGCAGCCTGCTGTACGCCGGCGGACTGGTGGCGATGGCGACGGCGGCGGATGCCGGCGAACTGTTGTTCGGTGCCGGCGTTCTCGTCGGCCTCGGCCTGAGCGGCGTCAGCTTCGCCGTTGTTCTCGGCGCCGTTGGCCGCGCCGTTCCCGCCGACAAGCGCAGCCTGGCCCTTGGCGTCGCCTCCGCCGGCGGCTCATTCGGGCAGTTCGTGATGGCGCCCGTCGGCCACGCGCTGATCAGCGGCCAGGGCTGGGCGGGCGCCCTGATGACGATGGCGGCGATCGCCCTGGTGATGGCGCCACTGGCGCTGCTGCTCGCCGAAAAGGGCGGGGCAGGGGCGGCGGCTCACCCCGGACCGGCGTCGGCGGAACCGGTGCGCGCGGTGGCGGCGCTCAGCGAAGCCGGCGGCCATCGCGGCTTCTGGTGTCTGACCCTTGGCTTCTTCGTCTGCGGCTTTCAGGTGGTGTTCATCGGCGTGCACCTGCCGCCATACCTCAACGACCTCGGCCTCGCGCCGATCCTCGGTGCCTACGCCCTTGCGCTCATCGGCTTTTTCAACATCATCGGCACCTGGGGCGCCGGTGTCCTCGGCGGGCGCTTCAGCAAGAAATACCTGCTCAGCGCCCTTTACGCCCTGCGGGCGGCGGCGATCGCCGGGTTCCTGGTGCTGCCGAAGACGCCCGCGGTCGTCCTCGCTTTTGCGTCGGTGATCGGCCTGCTCTGGCTCGGCACGGTGCCCCTGACCAGCGGCCTCGTCGCTCAGATCTTCGGGGTTCGTCACCTGTCGATGCTGTTCGGCCTCGTCTTTTTCAGCCACCAGGCCGGCAGCTTCCTCGGCGTTTGGCTCGGCGGTGTCGTCTTCGATCGGACCGGCTCCTATGACCCGATCTGGCTGGCGTCGGTCGTGCTTGGGCTGATCGCGGCGCTGCTGCACCTGCCGATCGCCGAACAGCCGTCAGGCCGTGGCGTGGCCACCGCCGCGGCCTGACGGGCCGGCGTCGCGCTCAGACGGTCAACACCACCTTGCCGGTGCTCCGCCGCTCCTTGAGGGCTCGCAGCGCCGCCACCGCCTCGGCGAGCGGATAGGTCTGGGAGACGTGCGGCCTCAGCAGCCCCTGGCCCAGCCAGTCGACGAGTTCCTGCATCGACGCCCGCCATGCCGCCGGCGCCAGCTCGCGATAAGGCCCATAGTAGTAGCCAATGGCGGAAATATTCTTCACCATCAGGATGTTGGCGGGGATCTGCGGAACCTCCCCGGAGGCGAAGCCGATGATCAGAATGCGCCCGCCCGAACGTGTGCAGCGCAGCGACGCCTCGAACAGGGCGCCGCCGACGGGATCATAGACGACGTCGACACCACGCCCTTCGGTCAGCGCCTTGACCTTGTCCTTCAAGTCCGGATCGCGGGCATCGAGGGTATGATCGGCGCCGGCGGCGGCCGCCACCGCCTGCTTGTCCGGGCCGCTGGCGGTGGCGATGACGGTGGCGCCGAGACGCTTGCCGCATTCGACGGCGGTCAGACCGACGCCGCCGGCGGCGCCGTGGACGAGCAGGGTTTCCCCCGGTTGCAGCGCCGCCTTGACCTTCAGGCCGAAATGGGAGGTGCCGTAGGCCACGGGAAAACCCGCGGCGGTGACCGCATCGATGCCCGCCGGCAGCACGAACACATCGTCCGCCCGTGCCACCACCTGTTCGGCGAAGCCGCCGCGGTCGATCAGCGCCATCACCGGATCGCCCGGCGCGCAGTGGCCAACACCGTCGCCACAGTCGATGACCCGCCCCGCCACCTCGAAACCGGGGACGAACGGCAACGGCGGCTTCTGCTGGTACTTGCCGGTGACGATCAGCGTATCGGCGAAGTTGAGGCCCGCCGCCTCGACGGCGATGCGCACGCTGCCGGCGGTCAGCGGCGGTTCCGCCATCTCCTCCACCGCCAGCCCCTCGATCCCATTCAATGCCTTGCAGACGACGGCGCGCATCGCTCCCTCCTTGCGAGTTTCGTCGTTTCTTGCTGAAGCTACGGCAGGCGTCAACGGGCGGTGGAGGTGGGATTGCGAGGGTATTTCGGCATCGGTGCGGAGGGGATTTCCAAGGCGACCAACCTCGGGTCGCTGATGCGCTCGGCGCACGCCTTTGGCGCCAGCTTCCTGTTCACCGTTGCCGCCGCCTGCCGCCTCGGCGAGGCCGGCCGCACCGATACCTCGGAAGCCGAAAAGGCGGTGCCGCTGTATGCGTTCAGCGACGTCGGCGCGCTGCTGCTGCCGCGCGGCTGCCAGTTGATCGGCGTCGAGATCATCGACGAGGCGATCGATCTGCCGAGTTTCCATCACCCGCGCTGCGCCGCCTATGTGTTCGGCTCGGAACGCGGCCAGCTTTCGGCGGCGATGCTGGGCCGCTGCGCCCATGTCGTGCGCATCCCGACGCGCTTTGCGATCAATCTCGGCACGGCGGCGGCCATCGTCATGTACGACCGGGTGGTCAGTCTCGGCCGCTTCGCGCGGCGGCCGGAACGGCCGGGCGGCCCGATCGAGGCGCTGGCCGAGCCGGTGTTCGGCGCGCCCCGCTTCCGTAAGCAGCCGCCGTCACCGGGGCTGATGCCCCGCCTGCGCCGTCGCGACGGCTCCTAAGCGCCGGGCGGGGGTCTAATCCGGCCAGTCCGCCGCCGGCCGGACCTCGCCCACCGCCTCGCCGCGGGTGTTGCGGAGCGGGTAGCGGTGAGCCGCCGCCAGCACCGCGGCGAGGGGCGCTGAGGGCTGAGCGAAGCGAGCGATCAGCGCGGCGATCGCCGCTTCCGCCGCGCGCTTGGCGCCATCGTCGATCTTCACGGCGATGCCGAGGCCCCGTGGCCGCAGCGCCGCGGCGTGCACGCCTTCGGCGCCGCCCTTGCAGATGAGCTGCCCGCCGCCGGCGGCGAGAAGGCGGCTGTCGAAGGCGTCACTGCCGCTGACGAAAGCCGGCTGCGCGGTCATCGCGTCGACGATGCGCCGCACAGCGGCGGCGCGGCGCGGCGGCAGCTGTTCGGGTGCGGCGAGCCTGGCGAAGGCGATAGCCAGCGCGGTGAGGGGCAGCGGATAGGTTGGCACGCCGCAGCCGTCGATCGCCGCATCGTCGGCGCTCACCGGCGTATCGGCAACCTCGCTGATCAGCTGCCGGATCGCCGATTGCAGGGGATGGCCGACAGCTTCGTAGCCGGCCGGGCCGAGGCCGAAGGCGCGGCACGCGGTCAACAGCCCGGCGTGCTTGCCGGAGCAATTGTTGTGCAGGCGGGATGGCGGCTCACCGCCCCGAATGAGCTCGCGCGACGCGCTTTCCGACATCGGCGGATGGGGACCACAGACAAGATCGCGTTCGCCGCAGCCGATACGCTCAAGCCATGCGCTGACGCCGGCGACATGAAACGGCTCGCCGTGGTGCGATCCGCAGGCGAGGGCCAGTTCGGCGTCGCCGACCGTCAAGCGATCGGCGGCGAGGCTTTCCAGCCAAGCGAGGGTCTGCAAAGGCTTGATCGCCGAACGGGGGAAGACGGCGCCGCCAATATCACCCCACGAGGCGACGATTCGGCCGCGAGCGTCGGCTACGACCGCGCTGCCGCGGTGGCGGCTTTCGACGTTGCCGCCCCGGATGATCTCGATAAGTACCGGATTTGCATCGCGCATCGCTGGCAGCTCGGGATTGGCTTCGGCGCCAGCGGCGCTTGCGCCTTGGCAACCTTTGCCGCCCGCACTATCAATGCCGCATGGGATCGGGACAAGTCACATTTGCGCTGGCTCTCGTCGCGTCGCTGGCCATGGCCGGTCCGGCTTTGGCGCAGCCGCAGGAGATCGGCCGCTTCGGCGACTGGACGGCGTTCACCGACGGCAGCGGTCCGAAAAAAATCTGCTTTATTGGCAGTTCGCCGAAGAAGGCCGAAGGTGCGTATACGGCGCGCGGCCAGACCTACATGCTGATCACCCACCGCCCGGCGGAAAAGGCCGTCGGAGAAGTGAGCGTCGAAGCGGGCTACGCCTACAAGGCCGGCAGCGACGTCGCCGCCGACATCGATGGCAAGTCCTTCAAACTGTTCACGCAAGGCGGCAACGCCTGGGCGCAGAACGCGCAGGCCGATCGGGCGCTGGTGCAGGCGCTGCGCGCCGGCAAGCAGCTGGTGGTCAAGGGCACGTCCAGCCGCGGCACGCTGACCACCGATACCTATTCGCTGACCGGCTTCACCGCCGCCTACGACGCCATTACCAAGGCCTGCGCCGTCAATTGACGGGGTGGCGGCTGGGCGGCGCATGGCGTGCACCGCGGTCTGGCGGCGTTGCCAACGGCGACACCCGCACACATTTCCAGTAGGTGATAGCCGCGTTCGAGCGGCATAGGAGGATTTAAGGGCGATGGGTGGAGGATGGCGGCCGCTGACCGCCGCGAGTGCGCTATTCGTTGCGGTCCTTGCCGCCCGCGCGGGGGTGGCCGCGGACGTGGAGCGGATCGACGTGGCGCAGCTGGAAGCGATGATGCGGGCGGGTGTGCCGGTCGTCGATATTCGCCGCCCCGACGAATGGCGGGCGACCGGCGTCGTCGCCGGCAGCATGCTGATCACCGCGTTCGACGGCGCGGGCCGTCTTGACCCCGAGTTCGTCAACACGGTGCGCGGCAGGGTGGGCGAGGGCAAGCCCGTTGCACTGATTTGCCGCAGCGGCAACCGTTCGGCGACGGCGGCCCGGCTGCTGACCGATGGCGGCGCCTCGGCGACGGTGTATGACGTCGCCGGCGGCGTGCGCGACTGGGCCGCGGCGGGACGACCCCTGACCCCCTGTCCCGAGTGCTGAGATCGGCAGGATGACGCCAACTGACGCGGCCCTGGCCGTAGCCGATCGGGTTGACGCGGTTCGGCCATGGCTCATCGGCTGTAGCCGTGCCGAACTGACATCCCTGCTCGCCGGGCTGGGCGAGCCGGCGTTTCGTGCCCGCCAGCTCTGGCACTGGCTGTACGCGCGCGGCGCTCGCGATTTCGCGTCGATGACGACGCTGGCGAAGTCGCTGCGGACGAGCTTGAGCGAGCGCGCCCGCGTCGGCCGGCCGCAGGTGACATCGGAACAGATCTCCGCCGATGGCACCCGCAAGTGGCTGCTCGCCTTCGACGACGGCAAGGAGGCGGAGACGGTTTTCATTCCCGAGGCGGATCGCGGCACCTTGTGCATTTCCTCGCAGGTCGGGTGCACGCTGACCTGCCGCTTTTGCCATACGGGTACCCAGCGCCTGGTGCGCAATCTGTCCGCCGGCGAGATCGTCGGCCAACTGCTGCTCGCCCGCGATGCCTTGCACGACTGGCCAAGCCGGCCCGACGGCCGGCTGATCACCAACGTGGTGCTGATGGGAATGGGCGAGCCGCTGTTCAACTACGACAACGTTGCGGCGGCGTTGCGCATCGTCATGGACGCCGAGGGCATCGCCATTTCGCGTCGCCGCATCACCCTGTCGACATCCGGCGTGGTGCCGATGATTGCCCGCGTCGGCGCCGAGCTGGGCGTCAAGCTGGCGATCAGTCTGCACGCGGCGACAGACGCCGTCCGCGATGCGCTCGTTCCGATCAACCGCAAATATCCGCTGGCCACGCTGATGGCGGCTTGCCGCGGCTATCCCGGCCTCGACAACGGAAACCGCATCACCTTTGAATACGTGATGCTGGCGGGCGTGAACGACAGCGCCGATGATGCGCGGTCGCTGCTCCGCCTCGTCGCCGGCATTCCGTGCAAGTTCAATCTGATCCCGTTCAATCCATGGCCGGGTGCACCCTATGCGTGTTCGTCGCCATCGGCCATTGAGCGGTTTGCGCAAATCCTGAGCGATGGCGGCTATACGGCGCCGGTGCGCCAGCCCCGTGGCCAGGATATCATGGCGGCTTGCGGACAATTGCGCTCGGCGAGCGAGCGCGAGCGTCTGAGCCGGCTGAAGGCGCGCCTTGCCACGGGTCTTGTCGATGATGACCACGCTCCGCTTCCCCGGACCGACCATGCTTAGCGTCGCCGGCCGGATCCTGACGTTGATGGTGGCGATCGTCGCCGTGGCGGCGTGCGGCGATGACAGCCAGCGGGTCGGCCAGGTCTCCACCAACTTCCGCTGGCTCGGCCCCAACGACCGCATCGCCATCGATGTTTTCCCCGACCCGAAGATCGACGGCGTCGCCTGTTTTCTCAGCCGTCCGGAACGGGGCGGCGTTAAGGGCGCGCTGGGCGTCGCCGAGGATGTCGCCGACGTTTCGATCGCCTGCCGGCAGGTGGCGCCGATCGTCGTCACGGACACCTTCAAGACCGGCGAGAAGGTTTTCGACGAGCGGCGTTCGCTCGTTTTCAAGACCTTGCAAGTGGTCCGCTTCTACGACGCGGGGACGGCGACGCTGGTCTACGTCGCCTACACCGACCGCGTGCTGACGGGCTCGCCGCAGCACTCCTTGTCGGCGGTGCCGCTGAGCCCGTGGGGGACCGCGGAGGCCCGCTGGCAGGTGCCGCGGCCGTGAGCGCGGCCGCCGCCGCAAGCCAATCTGCCGGGACCGCCGGCCGGCCGGCCCGCCGTTTTCTGTATATCGCCGATCCGATGTGTTCCTGGTGCTGGGGTTTCGCGCCGGTGATCGGCCGCATCGCCGCCGACTATGGCGCGCAGGCACCGGTCCGGCTGATCGCCGGCGGACTGCGCATCGGCACCACCGAGCCGATGGACCAGCGGGCCAAGGACTACGTTCGGCATCACTGGGGGCAGGTGCAGGCGATGACCGGACAGCCGTTCGACTTTGCGTTTTTCGAGCGGCGGCACTTTCTTTATGACACCTTGCCGGCGTGCCGCGCCGCCGTTGCCATGCGCAATTTGATCCCGGATCATGCGTTGGAGGGATTCGCGGCGATACAGCGCGCGTTCTACGCGGAAAATCGCGACGTGACGCAAATCGATGTGCTCGCCGACATTGCCGCCGCCGCTGGCATCGACCGGGAGACGTTTTTAGCGGTGTACGGCTCCGATGAAGTCGGCGAATCGCTGGCCGCCGATCTGGCGGCGGTCAAGGCACTCGATGTTTCGGGGTTTCCCGCCCTGCTCATCGCCGACGAAGGGGGTGCCGCCTTGCTCACCGTCGGCTATCGCTCGTTTGCGGCGTTGCAGCCGCTGATCGATCGCTGGCTGCAGGGTCCGCAGAGCGCGTGATCGCTATGGCACGCTGCTGCCCGGCGTGACGATTCGCATAAAGCTCGCAGTCGCATCGCGTCTGCTTTGGCAAAGCCGGTGCGCGGAAAAATCCGCAGCGGCGCGAGGGTCGGTGATTCGTTACCCTGACCGCCGTCCATGGGAACGAAATGTGCCGTCCTGCCGCCGCCAAGCCCGGCATTTGTTGCGAAAATGCCGAGGTTTTCCTCGCCATCGCCGGTTTCGTGAGCGGGCGCCCATGGCGTTGCTTGTCACGGATTGAAACAATTCTTCATTTCGGTTTTTTGTGCACATGCGTTAGGAGCCTCGAACGAGAGGACAGTTGCGATTGGCGCGGGTTCGCACAGCGGCGAGACCGCGCCGAGGCGGCCAACGCGGGAATGGAACGAACGGTTCAGGACGAAACGACATGGCACGATTGATCGCGAGACGCGCGCCCATTGCCGGCATTTTCCGCGCTCCGGCCGCCAAGCCGGACACCCAGCGAGCCCTGATCATGGCCTCGCTCGCCGCGGGCGTTTCGCAAATCCGCGATCCCCTGCTGTCCCGGGAGACGCAGGCGATGATCGAGGCCTGCCGGGAACTCGGCGCCGAGGTCACCCGCGGCGAAGGGGAGATCCGGGTGCGCGGCACCGGCGCCGCCTGGCGTGACGGCGCCATGCCGGATCGCGCCGCCACCCGCTACGTCTGGGCGGCGGGCTCGGCGCTGGTCGGCCGGATCTCGCTCGCGCTCGGCGCGACGATGCCGGACCGCCTCATCGTCGATGGCAACTGTAACCTTCGCTCGCGGCCGTTTGCGCCGCTGTTCACGGCGCTGGCCGGCAAGGGCGTCGAATTCGCCTTCCTCGACGGTGCGGAACGGCTGCCGGCGGCGGTGCTGTCACGGCAGTTGCCCGGCGGCCATTACCGGCTGGCCACGTCCGTGTCGTCGCAGTTCGCGACGGCGCTGATGGTGCCGGCGCCGCTCGCCGAAGCGCCGACCCAGATCACCCTGACCGGTCCGCGCTATTCCATCTCCTATATCCGCCAGACACTCGACCTGATGCAGCGGTTCGGCATTGCCGCGGCGATGAGCGAGGACGGCCGCGAGATCACGGTGCCCAACGACCGGCCCTATGCCGCCCGTTCGCTCGCCATTCACGGCGACTATACATCGGCGTCGTATCTGCTGGGGGCGGCGGTGGTGACACGCGGCCGCATCGTCGTCTCCAACCTCGACCCGCAGAGCTTGCAGGGGGAGCGGGCGATCGTCGAGATCGTGCGCGAACTTGGCGCGAAGGTGGAGTGGCTGCCGACGCCGAACACCCTGGTCGTCGACGCCACCGGCCTTTCGACACCCGTCGACGCCCATTTCGACCTGCGCGACTGCCCGAACATCCTGCCGACGGTGGCGGCGATCAGTGCCACCGTTCCCGGCCGTGTCCGCATCACCGGCGCGCAGCTGACGCAGAATCACAAGTCGCCGCGCATCGAGGCGATGGCGACGGAGCTGGCCAAGGCGGGCGTCATCGTCAACGTGCTGACCAAGGCCGACGGCGCCATCGACGGCCTCGAGATCCGCGGTCGCGAAGGCTATCGCGGCCACGTCGTCTTCTCCAGCCATGGCGATCACCGGATTTTCATGTCGCTCGCCCTGTTCGCCCTGTCGTGCGAGCAGGCGTGCATGTTCAGCGCCGACGATACGAACGACTCGTTCCCCGACTTCCTGACGGTGCTCGGGTTCGGCGGCCAGACCAACGAGGGACTTACCGATGAGTGCGAGCTTGTCAGAAGCACAGGTTGAACAGTATCGGCGGGAGGGCTTTCTTGCGCCGCTGCCCGGCCTGACGGCGGCGGAGGCGGACCACCTGCGCGCCATGGTCGAAGACTTCGGCCGCCGCAACAATGTCCATGAGCCGATCGTTTTGCGCAACAAGGCGCACCTGAAGATGCCATCGCTGATGCCGGTGATCCGCGACGATCGCGTGCTTGATGTCGTCGAAGGCGTGCTCGGCCCGGATATCCTCTGCTGGGGCTCAAGCCTGTTCATTAAGGAAGCGAATGCGGCGGAGTACGTCGCCTGGCATCAGGATTCCTACTACTGGGACATGACCCCGGACGACGTCTGCGTCGTGTGGATCGCGCTGATCGAGAGCACCGAGGAGAACGGCGCCATGCGCGTCGTTCCCGGCAGCCACAAGTGGAAACCGGCGCCGCACCGCGCCTCGCCCGACGGCAGCGGCAACATGCTGTTCACCTATGAGGAGATCGCCGTCGATATCGACGAAAGCCAGTCGGTGGCGTGCCTGCTCAAGCCCGGCGAGATGTCCGTGCACCACATGTCGATCGTTCACGGCTCGCCGCCGAACCGCTCCACCGACCGGCGCATGGGCTATTCCATCACCTACGTGGCACCGCACGTCCGCCACGGCGGCAAGCGCAACAGCGCCATGCTGGTGCGCGGCGAAGACCGCTACGGTTACTTCGCGGCGGACCCGATGCCGGAACGGGAAATGCAGCCGGAAATCTGCGCCTTCGTCGACGCGCCGTTCGGCGGCGGCATTCCGGTTCGGTTCCGCAAGGAGCGGCCGCCGCAGGACTTCTACCGCGCCCGCGCCAGTTGACGCCGCGCCAGCGGCCGCGCGCGTTCGCGGTCAATCGTCGCGGCGGATGAACCAGGGGATCGCCTCGATGGCGATCCCCTCGTCGCGCAGGGCCGAGGCGTCCCCGGCGCTGGCTTCACCGTAAATGCCGCGGTGCGCCGTCTCGCCGTAATGCATGCGCCGCGCCTCCTCGGCAAATCGGGAGCCGACATCGACGCAGTGCTCCTCGACGTGGCGGCGCAGCTGCGTCACCAGTTCAGCGAAGGCCTCCAGGGACGGACCGTCGGCCGGTGCGCCGGGCTGACGCCGATCCGCGGGGCTCTCGGCGGCGGCGGGTGCACGCACTGCCGCCGCGCGCCCGCCGCGGACGACGTGCGGCGCCATTGGCGCCTTCTGCACATCGCTGGCGCCGCAGAGCGGACAGCTGAGCGCACCGTCGCTCCGCTGGCTGTCGAATGCGGCGCTGTTGCGAAACCACGCCTCGAAGCGATGGCCCGCGGCGCAGATCAGCGCGTACACAATCATCACGGCTCCCGGCGTGTTCCAAACGCACGGCGGAAAGGGTAGGCTCGCCCTGTCCCGGCTGCAAGCCAGCGATGTGTCTGGAACAGGGACCCATGGCATGATGCTGCCGAACGATCCCCCGATGCCGGGCTATGCCCTGCCGCCGGATACCGCGTCGCCGTGGATCCGCCGGTTCGCGCCGCTGATCGCCGCCGGCGGCTGCGTTCTCGACGTCGCCTGCGGCAACGGCCGCAACGGCCGCAATTGCCTGGCGCTTGGACACCGCGTCGTCTTCCTCGATGTCAACGTTGCCGCCGTCGCCGATCTCGTCGGTCATCCCAAGGCGGAGGTGCTCGCCGCCGATCTCGAGGCGGGCGCGCCATGGCCGCTGAGCGGACGCCGGTTCGCCGCCATTCTCGTCGTCAACTACCTGTACCGGCCGCTGATGGCGCAGCTGTTCGCGGCGTTGGCACCGGGCGGGCTGCTGCTTTACGAAACCTTCAGCCACGCACAGACGCTGACCGGCCGGCCACCGCGCAACCCCGACCACCTGCTGATGCCCGGCGAGCTGCTGCGCCTGACGCACGGCACCCTCACGCCGGTCGCCTTCGAGGAAGGGCTGCTGGCGGAAGATCCGTTTCCCGGCATCAAACAGCGATTGCTGGCGGTCAACGATCTCGGCCCGCTCGCCGCCACCCTGCCGCTACCGCGCTAGTGCACAGACCCATTCGGGTGAGTCAGTCGATTGGGTGAGATGTGCACTAAAAACAATGGGTTGCGTGCAGCGACCATGCATTCTTTGAATGGGCCGCTGCACTAGCGCCGCCGCCTTGCGCGATCAGTGAAACGGCCGGTCGTGGGTCAGCGCGGGAACGCGCCGCCGCGCCGCCGCCACCTCCGCCGGGTCGACATCGGCCACCGAGATGCCGACCGCCTCGCCACCATCGGCGAGCACCCGCCCCCACGGATCGACGATCAGGGAGTGGCCGAAGGTTTGGCGGCCGCCGGCGTGGGTGCCGGTTTGCGCCGGGGCGAAGACGTAGCAGCCGGTCTCGATGGCGCGGGCGCGCAGGAGGATATGCCAGTGCGCCTCGCCGGTCACCCTGGTGAATGCCGCCGGGACGGTCAGGAAGTCGGCGCCGGCCTTGGCGAGGTGCCGGTAGAGATGGGCGAAGCGCACGTCGTAGCAAACGGAAAGCCCGAGCTTGCCCCAGGGCGTTGCCGCGACGACGGCACGGTCGCCGGGTGCGATCGTCGCCGATTCCCGATAGCTCTCACCACCGCCGAGATCGACATCGAACAGGTGGATCTTGTCATAGCGGGCAACGATGGTGCCGTCCGCGTTCAGCAGCAGCGACCGGTTGGCAACGCGGCCGTCGTCGAGGCGGATCGACAGCGAGCCGATCAGCAGCCACGCGCCGGTCTCGCGGGCGAGCGCCGCCAGAACCGGCAGGGCAGGGTGGTGATCTTCCGGTTGCGCCTTCTCGCGCAGTTGGCGCGAGTCCGGCTCCAGCATGGTGACATTTTCCGGCAGCAGCACCAGATCGGCGCCGGCGGCCCGCGCTTCGCCAACGAGCGCGGCGATGATCGGCAGGTTCGGTGAGATGTCGCGCAGCGAGTTGGTCTGCACGCAAGCGACGCGAAACCGTCCGCTCACGCCGGCGGCCTTTCGGCAAGGCCGAGCAGGGTATCGAGACGGCCTTCGCGGTCGAGGCGGGCCAGGTCGTCGGAGCCGCCGATGAGGACGCCGTCAATGAAGATTTGCGGCACGGTGTTGGCGCCGTTCGCCCGCTTCAACATCTCATCGCGGGCACCGGGCGTTGCCATCACGTCGATTTCGGTGAACGCGACCCCTTTGCGTGTCAGCAGCGCCTTGGCGCGATGGCAATAGCCGCAGAATGCCTGAGTGTAGATCTCGACCTGGGGCATGGGGGGCATGGGGCGATTTCCGGTCCGAAACTGTGGGGCGCCGGCAACCTGCCACCGGCGACGGCGAGACGCAACCCCGGTCCCGCAGCCCTTAAGGCAGAGCGGGGCAGGCGGCTACATCGGCGCCGGACGCACGGTGCGCGCCAGGGTCAGCACATCGACAGCGGCCGCACCGGCCGCCAGCAGCACTTGCGCGCAGCCATCGAGGGTTGCTCCCGTCGTCAGCACGTCGTCGATGAGGAGGATGCGCCGGCCGACAATCCGCCCGGCATGGCGAGGAGCGACGGCGAAGGCCTTGGCGACGGTGCGCCGCCGTTCCGCAGGGCCAAGGTGGCCCAGCTTGCGGGTGCGGCGGTGGCGCCGCAGGAGGTCGGCGACGACGGGCTTGCCGCTGATCCGGCCGATGGCGAGAGCGAGCAGCGAAGCCTGATTATAGCGGCGCAAAAACAGCCGCGTCCAATGCAGCGGCACCGGCGCCAGCAGATCCGCCGCCGCCAACAGCGGGGTGCCGGCCTGCGCCATCCAGCGGGCGAAGGTGGCCACCGCATCGGTGCGGTCGCCGTGTTTGAGGCCGAGGATCAGCGAGCGGCTGCCGTCGCCGTAGGCGATCGCCGAGCGCGCGCGGGCAAACGGATGGGGGCGCCGCTGGCAGCCGGCACAGAGGGCACCTTCGCCCACATCGAAGGGAAAGGGCAGGCCGCAGCCATCGCATGTCGGTGGTGACAGGAAGGCAACCTTCGCCCAGCACCGCGGACACAAGGCGCCCGTTTCGCTGACGACGGTATCACAGGCAAGGCAGAGCGGCGGGATCAGCAGATCCAGCGCACCATCCAGGGCACGCCGGGCGATGCCGCGCTGCCCGGTCATTGTCGCCATTCGCCGGTCCTTGTTCCCAGGGCGGCGGCCTTTGCCTGTTGCCACCGCCGCGCCATATTGCAGATGAGATGCGGCTAGGCCAAGAGAAGCGATGCAAGACAAACGATGATTGTGAAGCGATGACCGTTTCGAGACCAACACCGACGGCAGCGGCGAAACCGAACGCCGCGCAACGCGGCGAAGCGATGGTCGTTTTCGATCGGCGGGCGGTGCGCAGGCATCGCGATCGGGCCGCCGCGTCGCCGGAAGCCGCCAGTTTTTTATTGCGCGAGATCGGCGATCGTCTCGCCGACCGGCTGCTCGACATCCGCCGGATCTTTCCGTTCGCCCTCGATCTGGGCTGCCACCGCGGCGAGCTTGGCCAGCTGCTGGCCGGGCGTGGCGGCATCGAGACGCTGATCCAGTGCGATGTGTCGCCACACATGCTGGCGCGCGCCGCCGGCCGGAGAGTGGCCGCCGACGAGGAGTGGCTGCCGTTCGCTCCGTCTTCGTTCGACCTCGTGCTCAGTCTCCTCAGCCCCCGATGGCCTGCTGCTCGCCGCCATGCTCGGCGGGGAAACGCTGCGGGAGCTGCGGGCCTGCCTGTACGAGGCGGAGATGGCGACCGCCGGTGGCGTCAGCCCCCGCTGTTCGCCGCTGACCGATGTCCGCGATGTCGGCAACCTGCTGCAACGGGCCGGTTTTGCCCTGCCCACCGTCGATACCGAAACCGTTGTCGTTTCCTACCCCGATCCGCTGGCGGTCTTCGCCGACCTGCGATCGATGGGCGAGACCAACGCCAGCGTCGAACGGCGCCGGTCGTGCAGCGGGCGGCGGCTGTTCGCGGTCGCGCGGTCGCGCTACGCCGAGCGGTTTGGCGATGCGGCCGGCCGGGTGCCCGCCACCTTTCAGATCATCTACCTGACGGCGTGGGCACCGGACGCGCGGTGCCAGCCCCAGCCGTTGCGGCCTGGCTCGGCGCGCGAGCGTCTGGCGGAGGCGCTGTCGACGGTGGAGATACCCGCCGGCGATGCGGCAACGCCCGCCAGCGGCACGCCATCGCCGTGAGCACGATCGATGCGGAGATCGACGCCGCTGCGGCGGAACTGTCGCGGCTGAAGGCGGACCTCGGCAGCGCTTACTGGCAGGATCCGCAGGTCAAAGACTTGCAAAACCGGCTGCGCGGGCTGATCGGCCGGGCCGGGGCCTGGGGGGAGGACCGGTTGCCGATGCATCGACGT
>JALOTH010000131.1 GCA_025458035.1 Rhodospirillales bacterium | reverse complement strand
ATGTCGAGACGCTGCGGGCACTCGAAGACGCCATCGAAACGTTCGCCGGCTGCGTCGTCGTCATCAGCCACGACCGCTGGTTCCTCGACCGCATTGCCACCCACATCCTGGCGTTCGAGGGCGACAGCCGGGTCGTCTGGTTCGAAGGCAACTATCAGGATTACGAGGCGGACCGCCGGCGGCGGCTCGGTGCCGACGCCGACCAGCCGCATCGCATCAAGTACAAACCGTTGCGCCGCGGCTGATCGCGGGCCCGGCCGTTGCCGGCGAGGATCAGCGCCCCTCGACTTCGGCCCTCAGGGCGGCGACGCGATCGCGCAGCACCCCGAGGAAGGCGTCGATCGACCCACCCTGCTGTTGGATGGAGGCCGCAAAGTCCGAGCGCCATGTCTGCGCCAGGGACACGTTGGCGACGACGACGTCGGTGATCAGGTAGGTTCCGTCGCGCGCTCCGACGCGCCAGTCAACGGCCACCGGCTGCCCGCCAGTGGGCGCGGTGACCGACGTGTTGACGGCGATGGTGTTGTCGGACAGCCGGGTGGTGCCGAGGATGATGACCGACTGCCCGCCGTACTCGCCGAACCGCTTGACATAGCCGTACGTGATCAACTGTTCGAACAGCTTCTGATATTCCTGCTGCTGGCCGGCATTGGCCTGACGCCAGTAGCGGCCGAGAACCCAGCGGCCAATCGCCTCTACCGCGAAGTACTGTTCGAACAACGTTCGAAATCGGACAACGCGATCATGCGATGACAGCGAGGTATCGCGCAGCAGAACGAGGCCGTTCTCAACCAGTTCGGCGACGCGCGCCGCCGCGCGCTGCTCGCTATCATCGGCGACACCGTGCTGAACGGATGCCGCCAAGGACAGCGAAAGCACGCCGGAGATCAGCGCCAGGGTGGTGCGGCGCCTTGAAAGCTGCAGCATGTGAACCGTCTCCCCGCGCCGCCCTAGCGCGCCGGTGCGTCAGTGGCGGGCGGCGGCGTATCAAGGTAGATATCGTCGAAGTCGGGGCCACCGCCAGGGGCCGTTCCGCCGCGTCCCTGCCCCACCTGACCCCGGCGATACTGTTGAAACAAGGAGCGGATCGTCGCGTAGGGATCGAGGGAGGTGCGGCGGATGTCGTCGATTTCCTCAAGGCTCTTTGCCCGCTGGCTCACCGCCGTCAGCCCGAGGCGCAGAAAGCCCCACTGCTGGCGATCGTCCGGATTGGCCCGCACCCACCAGGTGATCGGATCGAAGACGAGGGTATCGACGGCGCGCCCGACCGCGTCCCGCGGATTTGATGGACCAATAAGCGGCAATACGAGATACGGCCCTTCGGGCACGCCCCATACCGCCAGCGTCTGCCCGAAGTCCTTGCTCTGATGTTCGAGGCCCATATCGGCAGCGAGGTCGTAAAGGCCGCCGACGCCGCCAACGGTATTGATGACGAAGCGGGCAACCGTCGTCCCCGCCCGCTCCAGTTCCCCTTGCAGAAGGCTGTTGATAAAGATCACCGGAGAATTGAGGTTGCGCAGCGCGTTATCGACGCCGGTCTGAATGGGCGGTGGCACCAGCAAGCTGTAGAAGCCCGCTGCCGGCTGCAGGATGAACAGATCGATGACCTCGTTGAACGCGAACACGCCGCGGTTCAACGGCTCCAGAGGATCGTTGCGCTCCCGAAACTCCGCGTAGCCTTCGGGATCAGCGTCGCGATCCGGCACGGTGGCACACGCGGCGGTGAATAGAATCACCAGGACGGCGGCAATGCCAGAGATGCGGGTCACGGCGGATGCCCACATTCGCGGTGACGGCAGGCTGATGATCACCTTTCCCTCGCTGGAGGACGGGTATCGGCATCGGCGATGGGCACCGTCGGTGCCCCACTTTCGTTCGTGAGTTGCGCCGACAGCAGAGACGCCCCACTAACATAGGCGCCGGCCAAAAACCAGTGGCTGTCACCGGCTTGGTCGGCTACGGTGCGGAGATTATCTGAGTGGAAAGAGCCTTGGCGTGTTGCCCGCAGTAAGTGTTGTCCCCGCTGTCGACCGGTTGCCATGAGCAATTCCCGGACCAGCTCCCGCGCGCCCCTGCGCATCGGCAAACGATTGCCCGTTACGGCGCCACTGGCGGGTGGCGTGCAGGTTTCCTTTGAGTTCTTCCCGCCGAAAAACGAGGAGATGGAGCGCTCGCTCTGGGCCGCCATCGGTCGCTTGGCGACTCTTGATCCCTCGTACGTTTCGGTGACTTACGGTGCCGGCGGCACGACGCGCGAACGCACCCATGCCACCGTCGTCCGCCTGCGGCGGGAGACGACGCTGGAACCGGCGGCCCATCTCACCTGCGTTGGCGCGACGCGCGACGAGATCGATGCCATCGCCCGTCGCTATTGGGACGCAGGCGTTCGCCACATCGTCGCCCTGCGCGGCGATCCCCCGGAAGGCGCCGCACGCTACCTCCCGCATCCCGGCGGCTATGCCTTCGCCGCCGATCTGGTGGCGGGGCTGCGCCGGGTCGCCCCGTTCGACATTTCCGTAGCCGCCTACCCGGAAACGCACCCGGAGGCGCTCAGTGCCGAAGCCGACCTCGATAACCTCAAGCGGAAGGTCGACGCCGGCGCCAGTCGCGCCATTACCCAGTTCTTTTTCGACGTCGAGGTCTACCTGCGCTTCCGCGACCGGGTGATCGCGGCCGGCATCACCCAGCCGATCATTCCCGGGATCCTGCCGGTCACCAACTTCGCCACGGTCCGCCGCTTTTCGGCGATGTGTGGGGCCAGCGTACCGGCATGGATGGCTGATCTGTTCGACGGCCTCGACGACGATCCGGAAACGCGTCGGCTGGTTGCGGCGGCAGTGGCCGTCGAGCAATGCCGGGCTTTGCATGGGCACGGCGTCGAACACTTTCACTTCTATACGCTCAATCGCGCGGACCTGACGTTCGCCATCTGCCACGTCCTCGGCGTGCGCCCGAAACGCCTCGCTGCGACGGATACCGCCCGGCAGCCGGCGGTGGCCTGCCCATGAGCCGAGGCACGAACAACGACCGCCTCGCGCGCACCGAGGCGTTAACGTCGACGCTTGCCGAGCGGATCCTCGTGCTCGACGGCGCCATGGGCACGATGATCCAGCGCCACCGCCTGGACGAAGCGGCCTTTCGCGGCGAGCGGTTCGCCGACTGGTCCTGCGATCTCAAGGGCAACAACGACCTGCTCAGTCTGACGCAATCGGCGATCATCGCGTCCATTCACCGCGCCTATCTCGATGCCGGTGCCGATATCATTGAAACCAATACCTTCAACTCCAACCGCATTTCCCTTGCCGACTACCGCATGGAAACGCTTGCCGAAGAATTCAACGAGGCCGGTGCGCGGTTGGCACGCGCCGAGGCCGACGCCGCGACGGAGCGGACACCGAAAAAGCCGCGCTGGGTCGCCGGCGCCCTCGGACCGACCAACCGAACCGCATCGCTGTCGCCGGACGTCAATGATCCTGGCCTGCGCAACATCACCTTCGACGATCTGGCCGGCGCCTATCGCGAAGCGGCAATGGGGCTGATCAAGGGCGGCGCCGACATCCTGCTCGTCGAAACGGTGTTCGACACGTTGAACGCCAAGGCCGCCTTGTTTGCGATCGCGGAACTGTTCGACGAACTCGGGTTTACGCTGCCGGTGATGGTCTCGGGCACGATCACCGATCTTTCCGGCCGAAATCTTTCCGGCCAGACGGCGGAGGCGTTCTGGAATTCGGTACGCCATGCCTCGCCGCTGACCATCGGCCTGAACTGTGCCCTCGGGGCCGCCGAGATGCGCCCGCACATCGCCGAGCTGGCGCGCGTCGCCGATACCTTCGTCTGCGCCTATCCCAACGCCGGCCTGCCAAACGAGTTCGGCGAATACGACGAGACGCCGGCGATGACCGCCGCGCACTTGGCGGAATGGGCCGCCTCCGGCCTCGTCAACCTCGTCGGCGGCTGTTGCGGGACGACGCCCGAGCACATCGCCGCCATCGCCGCCGCCGTTGACGGCAAGCCGCCGCGACGGATCGCGGAACTGCCGCGGGCGTTGCGCCTCTCGGGCCTCGAAGCGTTTACGCTCGCATCGTGATCGCCAGCTTCGTCAACATCGGCGAGCGGACCAACGTCACCGGGTCCGCAAAGTTCCGCAAGTTGATCCTGGCGGGTGACTACGCCGCCGCCGTCGCCATCGCCCGCGAGCAGGTGGCCAACGGTGCGCAGGTCATCGACATCAACATGGACGAGGGGATGCTCGACGCCGAGGCAGCCATGGTGCGCTTCCTCAATCTGATCGCCGTCGAGCCGGACATCGCGCGGGTGCCGGTGATGATCGACTCCTCGAAGTGGTCGGTCATCGAGGCGGGCCTGAAATGCCTGCAGGGCAAGGGCATCGTCAACTCCATCAGCCTCAAGGAAGGCGAGGCGGCATTTCTCGATCTCGCCCGCCGTGTCCGCCGCTATGGCGCCGCCACGGTGGTCATGGCGTTCGATGAACAGGGGCAGGCCGACACCGCCGCACGCAAGGTGGAGATTTGCAGCCGCGCCTACCGGCTGCTCGTCGACCGGCTGGGGTTCCCCCCTGAGGATATCATTTTCGATCCCAACATCTTCGCCGTTGCTACCGGCATCGAGGAGCACAACGGCTACGCCGTCGCCTTTTTCGAAGCAACGCGGCGGATCAAGGAGATGCTGCCCCACTGTCACGTCTCGGGCGGCGTGTCCAACGTGTCGTTCGCCTTCCGTGGCAACGATCCGGTGCGCGAAGCGATGCATTCGGTGTTCCTCTATCACGCCATCGCCGCCGGCCTCGACATGGGCATCGTCAATGCCGGGCAGATCGCCGTTTATGACGAGATCCCGGGCGAACTGCGCGAACGGATCGAGGATGTCATTCTCAACCGGCGAGTGGACGCCACTGAGCGGCTGCTGGACATGGCCGGCTCGGTCAAGGGTCAGGCCCGCCAAGCCACCGTCGATCTGTCGTGGCGGCAACTGGAGGTGGAAAAGCGGCTTGAGCATGCGCTGATTCATGGCGTCGCTGACTTCATCGAGATCGACGTGGAGGAAGCGCGGCAACGGGCGGCACGCCCGCTCAACGTCATCGAAGGCCCGCTGATGGCGGGCATGAACGTCGTCGGCGACCTGTTCGGCGCCGGCAAGATGTTCCTGCCGCAGGTGGTGAAAAGCGCGCGGGTTATGAAACAGGCGGTGGCCTACCTGATGCCGTTCATGGAAGCGGAAAACGCCGGCGGCGCGCGGGAAGCCAACGGCAAGATCCTGCTCGCCACCGTCAAGGGCGACGTGCACGACATCGGCAAGAACATCGTCGGCGTCGTCCTGCAGTGCAACAACTACCAGATCATCGACCTCGGCGTGATGGTGCCGGCGGCGAGAATCCTGGAGGTGGCGCGCGCCGAGGCGGTCGACGTCATTGGCTTGTCGGGGCTGATCACCCCTTCACTGGACGAGATGGTTTACGTTGCCAAGGAGCTGGAGCGCCAAGAGTTTACCCTGCCGCTGCTGATCGGCGGCGCGACCACATCCAAGGTTCACACGGCAGTGAAGATCGCGCCCCACTATTCCGGCCCGCTCGTCCACGTCGTCGATGCCAGCCGCGCCGTCGGCGTCGCCGGCAACCTGATCTCGCCGAACGAGCGGGAACGCTATGCGGCGCAGGTCCGCGCCGACTACCGACGCCTCGCGGAAGCGCACGCTCGGGGCCGCGAAGTCGGTCGACGGCTCAGTCTGCGGGATGCGCGTGCCAACAAAGCCGGCATCGTCTGGCAGGGCTACCAGCCGCCGCGGCCGGCGCGCCCGGGGATTACCGTATTGGACGACTACGACCTCGCGGAACTGGCCGAGCGGATCGACTGGCAGCCGTTCTTCCAGGCGTGGGAACTGGCCGGACGGTTTCCCGACATTCTCGACGATCCCGTGGTCGGCGAGGCGGCGTGCAGCGTTTTTGCCGATGCCAAGGCGCTGTTGCGGCGGATCATCGACGAGAAATGGCTGACCGCGCGCGGCGTCATCGGCTTGTGGCCGGCAGGTACGGCCGGTGAGGACGATATCGAGATCTATGCCGATGAGCGGCGACAGGGGGTGATCGCCGTCGTCCACACGTTGCGCCAGCAGATGGCGCGGGAAAAGGCGAACCGCGCCAACCTGGCGCTGGCCGACTTCATCGCGCCACGGGAGAGCGGCATCGCCGACTGGCTTGGCGGCTTCGCGGTGACCGCCGGCCACGGCCTCGACCCCATCGTCGCCGACTTCGAGCGCCGCCACGACGACTATGGCGCGATCATGGTCAAGGCGCTGGCCGACCGGCTGGCGGAGGCGTTCGCCGAGCGGATACACGAGCGCGTGCGCAAGCAGTTCTGGGGCTACGCGGCGGACGAGGACTTGAGCAACGAGGCGCTGATCCGGGAGGAGTATCGCGGCATTCGCCCGGCACCGGGCTATCCTGCCTGCCCCGACCATACGGAAAAGCGAACGCTATTCGATCTTCTTGCCGCCGAGGCGAACGCCGGCATGGCGTTGACCGAAAACTTCGCCATGGTGCCATCGGCCTCGGTCGCCGGCTACTACTTCGCCCATCCCGACGCCCGCTACTTCGGTCTTGGCCGCATCCACCGCGATCAGGTGGAAGATTACGCCCGGCGCAAGGGAATGAGCCTGAAGGAAGCAGAGCGCTGGCTGGCCCCCAACCTCGCCTATGACCCCGAACTCGGTGAGGGCTGACGGCCGCCGCGTCCATCAGCCCTCATGGGACGCCGCCTCACATCATGCCGAGAGCGCGCGGCAGCCATATGGACAGCGGTGGCCAATAGGTGATGATCATGAGAAACGCCAGCATGGTGAACAGCCACGGCAGACAGGCGATGGTACATTCCGTCAACCCCATGTGAGCGATGCCGCTGGCGACATAAAGGTTCAGCCCCACGGGCGGCGTGATCATGCCGATCTCCATGTTCACCACCATCAGAATGCCGAGATGGATGGGATCGATGCCCAGCTTCATGGCGATCGGAAAGATGATCGGCGCCAGGATCAGCATGATCGATGACGGTTCCATGATGTTGCCGGCGAGCAGCAGCATGATGTTGACCACCATCAGGAACACGATGATCGACAGGTTCTGGTCGATCATCCATTGCGCCATCGATTGCGGGATGTTTTCGAAGGTCAGCAGGAACGAGAACATCACCGCGTTGGTGATGATGTAAAGCAGCATCGCCGACAGATTCGCCGCCGCCGGC
>JALOTH010000130.1 GCA_025458035.1 Rhodospirillales bacterium | reverse complement strand
GCGTCCTCGGCCGAACCGGCCTTCACCGACTTGCCGCCGGCGCCGGCTCCCGCCGCCGGCAACGCCCCTTCGCCGCCGAAGCCGCCCAGCAGGACGTTGAAGATCGAGCGGTTCATGCCCTTGCACATGATGTAGCTGAGGATGGCGCCCGATGACCCGACGAGTGCGCCGACGATGACCAGTGCCGGGTTATGCAGCGTGAAGCCGATGCCCGCCGCCGCCCAGCCCGAGTAGGAGTTGAGCATGGACACCACCACCGGCATGTCGGCGCCGCCGATGGGGATGATGATCAGGAAGCCGATGGCGAACGCCAGGATAACCAGGAACCAGTAGGCCGCCGCCGACTCCGTGACGCAGAACCAGATGATGGCAAGCAGGATCAAGCCGCCGATCACCGCGTTCAGCGGATGCTGATAGGGGAAGATGATCGGGTTGCCGCTCATCAATCCCTGCAGCTTCAGAAAGGCGATGACCGAACCGGAGAAGGTGATGGCGCCGATGGCGACGCCGAGCGACATCTCGATCAGCGAGCCGGCATGGATATGGCCGGGGCTGCCGATGTTGTAGGCTTCGGGGTTGTAGAAGGCGGCCGTGGCGACGAACACCGCCGCCATGCCGACGAGGGAGTGGAAGGCCGCCACCAGCTGCGGCAACGCTGTCATCTGGATGCGCAGGGCGATGACGGAGCCGATGGCGCCGCCGATCAGCATGCCGAGGATGATCATCCAGTAGCTGACGACGCCCGGCGCAGCGAGCGTTGTCAGCACGGCGATGACCATGCCGGAGATCCCGAAGATATTGCCCATGCGCGCCGATTCGGGACTGCTGAGGCCCCGCAGCGCCATGATGAACAGCACGGCGGCAATCAGGTAGGCGAACCCGGTCAAGGTTTCAGACATGCGTCGGGCTCCCTATTTCTTTACTTTTTTCTTGTACATGGCGAGCATTCGTTGGGTCACGATGAAGCCGCCGAAAATATTCACGGAGGCCAGGATGACCGCGAAAAAGCCCATCACCTTCGAGAAGTCGAGGCCGGCCGGCCCCGCCGCGATCAGGCCGCCGACGATGATCACCGATGAAATCGCGTTGGTGACGCTCATCAGCGGCGAGTGCAGCGCCGGCGTGACGCTCCAGACGACGTAAAAGCCGACGAACACGGCGAGGACGAACACGGTGAACAGGGCGAGGAAGCCGTAGCCGCCGCCTGCCGCGTCCATCGCCACGGGCATCTGCACCGCGGTGGCGGCGAGTTGGGCGGCCTTCTCGGCAAGGGCCGCCGCCTCGTTCGCCAGTTGCGTTGCCTGATTGACGATTGCGGAGTGTTCCATGATCACTTCGCCTCCCCAGAGAGCAGCGGGTTCACCACCTTGCCGTCGCGGGTGACGAGGGTTCCCGAAACCGTCTCGTCGTCCCATTTGAACGCGAGCGCCTTCGTCTCCTTGTCGACCTGGGGTGTCAGGAAGTTGAGCACGTTCTTGGCGAACAGCACGCTGGCGTCCTTCGGCAAGCGGCCGGGAACGTTGGTGTGGCCGACGATCTTGACGCCATGCTTGACGACGACCGTGCCCGGCTCCGTCAGCTCGCAGTTGCCGCCGGCGTCGGCGGCAAGGTCGACGATGACGGCGCCGGCGTGCATGCTCTCCACCATTGCCGCGGTGATCAGCTTGGGTGCCGGCTTGCCCGGTATCAGCGCCGTGGTAATGACGATGTCCTGCTTCTTGACATGCTCGGCGACGACTTCCGCCGCCTTTTTCTTGTAGTCCTCACCCATCTCCTTGGCGTAGCCGCCGGCGGTCTCGGCGCCCTTCATCGACGCTTCGTCGACCATCAGGAACTTGCCGCCAAGGCTTTCCACCTGCTCCTTGGTCGCCGGCCGCACGTCGTTGGCGGTGACCACTGCGCCGAGCCGCTTTGCCGTGGCGATCGCCTGCAGGCCGGCGACGCCGACGCCCATGATGAACACCTTGGCCGGCGGGATGGTGCCGGCGGCGGTCATCATCATCGGCATCATGCTGCCGTATTCGGCGGCGCCGTCGATCACCGCCTTGTAGCCGGCGAGGTTATTCTGGCTCGACAGGATGTCCATCGACTGCGCGCGGGAAATGCGGGGCATCAGTTCCAGCGCGAACGTCGTCAGGTTCGCCTCCTGGTACGCCTTCACGTCGTCGGGGCGGGTCAGCGCCGACAGTTGCGCGACGAGAACGGCACCGGGCTTGATCAGCGCCAGTTCATTCTCGGCACCGTTCAGGATCGGCCGCTGGATTTTCAGGACGATGTCGGCGTCTTTCAGGGCGGCGGCTTCGTCGGCGGCGATGGTGGCGCCGGCTGCCTCGTAATCGCCGTCGGAGAACGCGGCGGCGCTGCCGGCTCCGGTTTCGACGACAACCTCAAAGCCCATCGAGACGTATTTCTTGACAACGTCGGGTGTGGCAGCGACCCGGGTTTCCCCCGGCATCCGCTCCCGCGGTACGGCAAGCTTCATGGTGAAGTCCCCGCGTTTGTCGTTGTGTTGTGGAGCGCCGTTATGCCCCGATCACTGCGCAGTGACAAGGGCATGTTCACAGAAAGCGCGGCCGCCTCCGCTTCGGGGTCCGTGGCGGCCCCGCATGGACGGAAATCAGTGGCTCATCAGCACCGGCAGTGTCATGTGCCCCAGCATGTGCCGGGTCACGCCGCCGAGCACCAGTTCGCGCCAGCGGGCATGCCCCCAGGCGCCGGTCACCATCAGATCGCAGCCTTCGTCGGCGGCTCGCGACAGCAGCATCTCGCCGACCCCGAGGTCGTCGGCGAACACGTGCTGGGCCTCGGCGTTGACGCCGTGGCGGGCGAGGTGCAGGCAGATGTCGGCGCTGGGGATCTCGCCGTGCCCCTCGTCCTCGTCGGCGGAGGGATTGATGGCGATGACAAAGACATGCTTGGCGCCGACGAGCAACGGCAGTGCATCGTTGACGGCGCGCGCCGCCAGCCGGCTGGCGTCCCAGGCCACCATCACCCGGTCGCCGATCACCGGGTACTCGCCGACGAAGGGAATGACCAGCATCGGCCGCCCCGCCGCCAGCACCAGCTGATCGGGAATGTCGGGATCGAACGGCCCGCTGTCTCCGGACTCGTCGCGCTGGCCGACGATGGCGACGTCGGCGTAGCGGGCATGCAGCGCCAGCATCTTCAGCGGATTGCCCTCGACGTTGCGCCATTCCGCCTTGATGCCAGCGAGCTGGGCCGCCTCGTTGAACATCGCTTCGGCCGCCGCCCCATCGGCGATCGCGGCCATCTGCGACTGCTGCAACACCTCGTCGGTCATCTGCACGCGGATGTAGCCGGGAATATCGGGCAGGTGCAGCACGTACAGCCCGATCAGGTGGGCATCGTGGCGGGCGGCGAGGCTGGCCGCCGCAGCGACGCGGCTGCGCCCCGGCCGGGTATTTTCGACATGGACGAGGATATCCTTCAGCGGCATGGTTTCCCTCCCGGACGATCGCGGTGCGAAGCCCGTCGTCAGACGCCGAGCCAGCACGCGCAGCGTGGCGGCAGTCTAGGATCGGAACGCCATCTCCGCCAAGTGGGGAGGGTACGTCATGTCTTTAAATTGCATTTGTAACGGGACATCCCCATACTCCCAGCAAGGTTCGGCTTAGAGGCACTTACATGAACAAAAATACCGGCAGGCACCGCCCGAAAAGCAGCATCCGCCGGGAGTTGTTCGTCAAGGGTATGTTGGACGGCTTGGGTGCCCTGGCGTTCTTCTGGCCGGCGGCACCCCGCCCGCGCTGCTATGGCATGAACGCGATTGAGCGGGATTGGCGCATGGTCGGTGACGGCATCCGCGCCGCTTTACAACACGCTAAGCATGCCGGATGAACGGCTGCAAGACGCATCAAAAAGTTCAGGGATCGTTATTCTTGGCGAGGATGGGTCCGTTGGCACTGGGTCAGAGATTTTTGCCGAGAACCTGAAGCGCCAACTCGATCAAGAGCTCACCCGTTTAAGCGTCGACGCAAAAAACAAAGAGAAGGCGACACGCGCTGCGCTTACCGTCCTGGCGCGTCATGAATTTCATTCAGGCCCCATACCAAGCGCGGCCCAATTCCAAGCTTACGAGAAGACTTTGCCAGGGTCAGCGGACCGCATTCTGGCGATGGCGGAACGTGAACAACAGCATCGGCATTCCTATGATTTGCAATCTATGTCTTGGGAATACATTTACAGCGGAGCCGGCCTCATATTCGGATTTTTAGTTGCTGTCGCCCTTGTTGCCGGGGCAGTTTACCTTGCCATTAATGACCATGAAGTGATCGCTGGGGCCTTCCTTGCCGTGAGTACCGTTGGCATGGTTGCAAGATTCATCCATGGGAGCACCCGGCGGGCTCATTCGTCAGAAGCCCCTGGCGAAGCGCAGCAAAGGCATGATGCGAAGCCTCAAGGGAAGGCTCAGCGACGCCGGCCCAGCACTTAACGCCCCTTCCTCGCCCCACAGGCACGGCTCCCGGTTGCGATGAGGGCCGCTGGAGCTTACCCTCAAAGGGCGCTCGGCGGTTTCGTCATAGAACCCGAGCGCCGCGGGGCAGGAGTGAGGGATGACGGATTTTGCAAGCAAGGCTGCGGGGCCGACTACCCTCAATTCCCTCACCGCCCTCAATTCCCTTGCCGCGCGCGACGTTGCCTACACCGTCCATCCGTATACCAACCTGAAATCGCACCTCGCGGCCGGCCCGCTCGTCGTCACCCGCGGCAGCGGCATCCACGTCTTCGATGAGGACGGCAACGCCTTCATCGACGGCCTCGCCGGCTTGTGGTGCGCTGCGCTCGGGTTCAGCGAGGAGCGTCTGGTGGAAGCGGCGACGCGGGCCATGCGCACCTTGCCATTCTACCATGGCTTTGGCGGCAAGGCGGCACCGCCCACCATCGAACTCGCCGAACGGCTGATCGCGATCGCGCCGGTGCCGATGTCGAAGGTGCTGTTCTCGAATTCCGGCTCCGAGGCCAACGACACGGCCGTCAAGCTCATCTGGTACTACAACAACGCCATCGGGCGGCCGGCGAAGAAGAAGATCATCTCCCGCCAGCGGGCCTACCACGGGGTGACGGTGGCCGCCGCCAGTCTCACCGGCCTGCCGGCCAATCATCGGGATTTCGATCTGCCGATCGATCGCATCCTGCATACGGACTGCCCGCATCATTGGCGCTACGGGCACGCAGGCGAGAGCGAGGAGGACTTCGCGACGCGCCTTGCCGACAACCTCGAACGGCTCATCGTCGCCGAGGGAGCGGACACCATCGCGGCGATGTTCGCCGAGCCGCTAATGGGCGCCGGCGGCGTCATCGTGCCGCCCGCCACCTACTTCGAAAAGGTCCAGGCGGTGCTCAAGCGCCACGACATCCTGCTCGTCGCCGATGAGGTGATCTGCGGGTTCGGGCGCACCGGCAACCTGTGGGGATCGCAGACCTTCGGCCTGAAGCCCGACATGATTGCCTGCGCCAAGGCGCTGTCCTCGGCCTACGTGCCGATTTCGGCACTGCTGATTTCCGAGCCCATCTGGCAGGCGCTGATCGCCGAGAGCGAGCGGATCGGCATTTTTGCCCACGGTTACACCTATTCGGGCCATCCGGTCGCGGCGGCGGTCGCCCTCGAGGCGCTGCGCCTTTATGAAGAGCGGGACATCGTCGGCCACGTGCGGGCGGTTGGTCCGGTCCTGCAGGCGGGGTTGCGCCGGTTTGCCGGCCATCCACTGGTGGGCGAAGTGCGCGGCGTCGGCCTGGTCGGCGCCGTCGAACTCGTTCGTGACAAGGATGCCAAGCAACCGTTTGCCATGACCGACGGCGTCGGCGCCGTCTTGGCCAAGCGCTGCGAGGCGCACGGACTGATCGTGCGCGTCCTGTCGGGCGACGTCGTCGCGTTCTCGCCGCCGCTGATCATTACCGCCGACGAAATCGACGACATGCTGGCGCGGTTCGGCCGTGCGCTTGACGAGACGCATGAGCACGCTCGCGCTTGCGGCCTCGTGTGAGGACCGCGCCGACGCCGGTCGAAGTCGCAAAAACGTCGAAGTCGCAAAAAAGATTGTGAGTGCGCGACTGAACCGCCTCGCGCGACGAGCCGTATTGCGGTATACTCAAGCTGCATCAGGGGATAACGCCATGTTCGCCGACAACACGCTGACGCCGAAAGAAGCGGTCCGACTGTGTGCGCTGGGCCTGCTGGCGCTGTCGCCGCGCAGCTATGCGACGCTGGCCTCGGATGTGCGCCACTTCGTCGGACGCGTCGTCGGGCCGACGCCGGAGATCATGGGCCACTCCATCGAATTGCTGAGATACGAGGGGCTGGTCGAGGCGATGGGGGAGGGGGATGCGGCGAAACTCCACCTGACCGACGCCGGCCGTGCGGCGATGCGCGAACTCCTGCTGGCGAACGTGCGCGCCCATTCCACCGAATTGAACAAGCTGGTAATGGCGCTGAAATTCAAGTTTTTGCATCTGCTGCCGCTGAGTGAGCAGAGATTGCAGGTGGCGCTGCTCGCCGACGCTACCGACCGGGAGCTTGCCCGTTTCGCCGACTTGCGCGCGCATCACGCCGAACAGCCGGGCTTTCTCGTGTCCTGGCTCGATCATGACATCCAGGCGCTGGAACGGCGGCTGGAGTGGCTGGCACAGTTCCAAGCCTGCCTCGTGCAGACGCACGGGTCTGGCGACGGCGCAGACGCGATCAACCGTTCGTAGTCGCGACGCGGCAAGGCAAGGGCGCCGGTAGTCGCGGCGCGGCGAAGGCCACTGGCGGAGAAGCCGAGGGTGGCCGTCGATCTCGTCACGGTGTTTTCCATCATTGTTTTCTCGCTCTCCTGGTTCTACTGGAGCCGGACGCCGGTCATCGAGCCGCTGGTACGCTTGTTCTTTGGCACGCTGATGGTCCTCGGCGCCTCGGTCGGCATTCTGGGTTTCATCCTGCGGCTGTACACGAAAGCGGCCATCGACGCTGCCGCGCCGTAAAATCGGAAAACTCGATTACTGAATAAAATATTATTCGTTGGAAACGATCGTCGACTGCGGCCATGTCTGGGGGGCGACAGACATTCCCATCAGGAGACATCCAGCGATGCTGACCATTGGTGATCCGTTTCCATCCTTCACCCTCAAGGCCGTGGTTTCCAGTGATGCGAAGACCGCGTTCACGACCATTTCCGAGCAGACCGATGCCGGCAAGTGGAAAATCGTTTTCTTTTGGCCGAAAGACTTCACGTTCGTTTGCCCGACCGAGATCGCGGCATTCGGCAAGATGGCCAGTGACTTCGCCGACCGCGACACCGTGGTTTACGGCGCCAGCACCGACAGCGAGTT
>JALOTH010000029.1 GCA_025458035.1 Rhodospirillales bacterium | reverse complement strand
CCGCGGTCGGCGCCTCGATCACCGCCTACGGCCTGTGGTATTACCTGATCGAGAAGCATGAAATGAACCGGGTGGTGCCGTTCACGCTGCTGGCGCCGGTGCTGGCGGTGCTGCTCGCCGCCCTGCTGCTCGACGAACCGCTGACCGTCGCCACCGTTGCCGGCGCCATCATCACCACCTTGGGAGTGGCCATGATCCAGTTTCTCAAGCCGGCGGTGCCGGCGGCGGGCGCGTGACCGTCCGTCGCTGCCCCTCGCCGAACAGCGACGAGCGCGCCGCCGGCGTGCCGATCGACATGCTGGTCATCCATTACACGGGCATGGAGACGGCGGCGGCGGCGCTGCGGCGGCTGACGGATGCGGCGGCGAAGGTCAGCGCCCATTACCTGATCGATGAGGACGGCACCGTCTGGCAACTGGTCGACGAAGCCCGCCGGGCGTGGCATGCCGGCGCTGCCTACTGGCGCGGCTGCACCGATATCAACGGGCGATCGGTCGGCATCGAGCTGGTCAACCCGGGTCATGAGTTCGGCTATCGGCCGTTCCCCGAGGCGCAGATGGCGTCGCTCATCACGCTGGCGACGGACATCCTCACCCGCCATCCGATCCCCGCGCGCAATGTCGTCGGTCATGCGGATATCGCCCCGCGACGCAAGGCGGATCCGGGCGAGCTGTTCGACTGGCGACGGCTCGCTGCCAACGGCATCGGCATCTGGCCGGCGCCATCCGATATCTGTGACATGAACACGGATACGGTGGCGGCTCGCCTCGCCGCCGTCGGCTACGAGGTGATCGATCCCATTGCGACGCTGCGCGCCTTTCAGCGGCATTTCCGGCCGGCGCGCGTCAACGGCCGCATCGACTTCGAAACGGCGCGGCTCCTGGGGGGCCTGGTCGAAGCCTTGTCCTAGTGCACAGACCCATTCGGATGGGTCCGTCGAATGGGTCAGATGTGCACTAAAAACAATAGGTTGCGTGCAGCGACCGCGCATTTTTTGAATGCGCCGCTGCACTAGGCCGCCAGCGAAGCGGCTCGCGCCGGCGCCTGCCGGCCGAGCTCCTTGTCGAGCGCGGCGATGGCCGCGATGTCTTCGGCACAGGCGGTCAAGCCGAGATCGGCGATGTCGCTGCCGATGTCGTCCGCGGCGGTGCGCGGTGATGATGCCGGCGAGTCCCGATTGGCACGCTCGCCGCCGATCGCCCGCACGGCATCGGCGGCGAAGGGGGCGCCGATGAACGCGGCGAGCCGCTCGATCTCACGCCCCGGCCCGCTGACGAGGTCCTCGTAATGGACGAAGAGCACATCGGGCGCACCGCTCCGCGCCTCGGCCACGGCGCTCTCGAAAAAGGCGCGGGTCTCCCTGACGTGCGGCGCCATCGTCGCCCGGTCACCCCTGGCGAACGCGCTCAGCTTCGATTTCAGGATCGCCGCCGGCCGGCGCACCAGCATGATGAACCGCGGTTCCGCGAACAGCTGGCGCAGCAGGTTCATCTCCCGGCAGCCATAGTGGATTTCCTTGAACCCCCACCGTGTCGTTTCCAGCAGCCCGACCGTGAACAGGCCAAGCAGCATGCGGCGAAAGGCGCCGCGGATCGCCGCCGGATCGAAGCCATTGACCCATTCGATCGTCATCTGATCGAGGGGACACAGAACCGCCCGCTTCGCCTTCAGATCGTCGACCCACGGGCGCGCCGCCTCAACGAATTCCGTCGTTTCCCGGCCGGTCAGCCGGCGGTACGCCTCCGCCAGCTCGCGCAGGACGCCGGCGTGTTCACCCCAGACGACGAGGCCCTCGGCGCAGTTCAGGTAGCGCAGCAACAGCGTGCTGCCGGACCGGCCGGTGGTGATGATAAAGACCGGTCGATCCCAGGCGGCGGCGCACGGGTCATCGTGGAACATCCGGACGGACCCTCGTGTTTCCTGTTCATGGACGTCGGGCGCCGCGAACGAACGAACGCCCAGCGTTTACTGTGACGGGCACGAGGTTAAGGAGGCGTGAACGCCGGTGGCCGCCGCGGCTTTGTGGTCCGCCGCCAGTACGCGGCCTTTGCGCCGGCGCCGCCGGAGCCTATCTTCAAGGTCAAGGCGAAGCCCATAATCAACAATCGTTTTCAACAATCGTTTCCGGGAGGCACCCAATGCCGGACAGCGCCGAACGCAGGAGTTCCGAACCCCACGTCGAGGGTCTCGTCCAGGCGCTGCGCCCGGTCGTGCCGTCGCACCGCCTGATCACCGATCCGCTGCGCCTGCTGGCCTACGGCACGGATGCCAGCTTCTACCGGCTGATCCCCCGCGCGGTGGTCATCGTCGAGAGCGAGACGGAGGTCGCGGCCTTGCTGCGCGCCTGCCAGACGCAGCGCGCGCCGGTCACCTTCCGGGCGGCCGGCACCAGCCTCTCCGGGCAGTCGGTCACCTCATCGGTGCTGGCGGTGCTCGGCGACGGCTGGAACCGCATCGACATCGCGCCCGACGGCGAAACGGTGCGGCTCGGGCCCGGCGTCATCGGCAGCGACGCCAACCGCCGGCTCGCCCCCTTTGGCCGCAAGATCGGCCCCGATCCCGCCTCCATCAACGCCTGCAAGGTCGGCGGTATCGCCGCCAACAACGCCAGCGGCATGTGTTGCGGCACCGCGCAGAACAGCTACCGCACGCTCAAGGCCATGCGGGTTATGCTCGCTGACGGCACGCTGCTGGATACGGCCGATGCGGCGAGCCGGGCCGCCTTCGCGCAAAGCCACGGCGCGCTGCTCGACGGGCTGAGCAATCTCGCGGCGGCAACGCGGGACAACGGCGTTCTCGCCGAGCGCATCCGCCGCAAGTTCGCCATCAAGAACACCTGCGGCTATTCCCTGAACGCCTTGATCGATTTCACCGATCCCATCGACATCCTTCAGCACCTGATGATCGGCTCGGAAGGCACACTGGGCTTCATCGCCGAAATCACCTACCGGACGGTGCCGGAGCATGCGGAGAAGGCGAGCGCGCTGGCCCTGTTCCCGTCTGCCGTCGAGGCGTGCGAAGCGGTCATCCGGCTGAAGGGAACGGCGGTCGCCGCCGTCGAGCTGATGGACCGGGCGAGCCTCAAGTCGGTGGAGGACAAGCCAGGGATGCCCGACGGTATCCGCGGCCTGCCCGATGGCGCGACGGCGCTGCTGATCGAAACGCGCGCCGCCGATGCGGACGGCCTTGCCGCCAACATCGCCGCCGTCAGCGCCGCACTGGCGGATTTCAAGACGCTGACGGCGCTGGCGTTCACCGCCGTGCCGGCCGAGTTCGAGCGCTATTGGAACATTCGCAAGGGCCTGTTTCCCTCGGTCGGGGCGATGCGGGAAACCGGCACCACCGTCATCATCGAGGATGTGGCCTTCCCCATCGAACGCCTCGCCGATGCCGTCGCCGACCTGCAGCGGCTGTTCGCCGAGTATGGCTATGACCGGGCGATCCTGTTCGGCCACGCGCTGGAAGGCAATCTGCACTTCGTCTTTACCCCCGACCTCGGCAAGGCGAGCGAGGTCGACCGCTACGCCCGTTTCATGGACGCGGTCTGTCACCTGGTCGTCGAGCGGTATGACGGCTCGCTCAAGGCGGAGCACGGCACCGGCCGCAACATGGCGCCCTTCGTCGAGCTGGAATGGGGCGCCGACGCCTACCGGCTGATGCGGGAGATCAAGGCGCTGTTCGACGCCGAGGGCCTGCTCAATCCCGGGGTCATCCTCAACGACGATCCCGAGATCCACATCAAGAACCTCAAACCGCTGCCGGCCGCCGATCCGCTCGTCGACATGTGCATGGAGTGCGGCTTCTGTGAGCGGATGTGCCCGTCCGCCGGCCTGACGCTGACGCCGCGCCAGCGCATCGTCGGCTGGCGGGAAATCTCCCGCCTGACGGCAGCGGGAGAGACGGCGGAACGGGGCGCGCTGCGCGAGGCCTATGCCTACCAGGGACTCGATACCTGCGCCGCCTGCGGGCTGTGCGCCACCGCCTGCCCGGTCGGCATCGAGACCGGCCTGTTGACGAAAAAGCTGCGCGGCGAGGGCCAGGGCGCGATTGCCCGCAGCGTCGCCGGCATCGCCGCCGACTACTACGGGCTCGCCCTCGGCGTGACGCGGGAGGGCCTGCGGCTCGCCGACTGGGCCGGCCGCCTGCTCGGCGACGATCGGCTCGAACGGTTGAGCGCGCGGCTGCGCCAGGCGAGCGGCGAACGCTTGCCGCCGTGGACGCCGGCGCTGCCGAAGCCGGCGCCGCGCATCAGTCCGGCGCCCCTCGCCAGTATCCCCAACCGGCCCGCCGTCGTCTATCTGCCCAGCTGCGTGTCGCGCACCATGGGCGTGGCGCACAATGACGAGGACGGGGTGGCGCTGATCGAACGGATGACGGCGCTGATGCAGAAGGCTGGCTACCGCGTCATCCTGCCGCGCGCGTCCGCGGGCCTCTGCTGCGGCCAGCCGTTCGAAAGCAAGGGCTTAAGCGACGTTGCCGACCGCAAGTCGGCGGAGGTGGCGGCGGCGGTGGCCGAGGCCAGCCTCGATGGTGTGCTGCCGATCGTGTCCGACACCAGCCCGTGCACCTACCGGCTGAAGCGCACGCTGCCGGCGCACTTGCAGCCCATGGACACCGTCGAGTTCATCCATGATCACCTGATGCCGAAGCTGACCTTTGAGCGCCAGCCGGGGCCGGTGGCCGTGCACGTCACCTGCAGCGCGCAGAAGATGGGCCTCGCCGGCAAGGTCAAGGCGATCGCCGCCGCCTGCGCCGAGCACGTAATCTCACCGGACGAGGTGGGCTGCTGCGGCTGGGCGGGCGACAAGGGCTGGACGACACCCGAGTTGAACACCCACGCGCTGCGCCAGTTGAAGGCGGCGCTGCCGGCGGGCTGCGATCGCGGCTATTCGAACAGCCGCACCTGCGAGATCGGCCTGTCCGCGCACGCCGGCATCCCCTACCGCTCCATCGTCGATCTGGTCGACGCCTGCAGCCGTCCGCGCGAATGAGGGTGGCTCGCCGCCAGCGCGGGTTCGTGGCGGCGGTGCTGCTGGCGGCGATCGTCGGCATCGGTGCCTCGCTGGCGGTGGACGAGCCAGCGGTGCCCACTTTCGCCGGGTACCTCGCCGAGCCGGACGCGGCGCTGATCGCCTTCAACCCCTCGGCCTACGATCCGCGGCAGCCGGCGGCGCGGCTGACGCCGCTGGCCGAGATCGCCAAGGATCTGGCGGCGCTGCGTCCCGCTTTCGACGGCCTCGTGCTTTACGCCTATGAGCCGCAACTGACCGAGGCGGTGGTGGACCGCGCCGCCGACCTCGGCTTTCGCGCTGTGCTGCTGGGTATCTGGGACCCGCGCTCGCCCACGGAAATCGAAGGCGTCGCCGCCATCGTCCGCTGCTTCGGCGACCGGCTGGCGCTCGCCGTCGCCATCGGCAACGAGGGGATCAACGATAACCGCTATACCATCGATGACCTGAATGCCGCCGCCGCACGGCTGCGCGCCAAGCTGCCCGAGGGCGTCGCGGTGCCGGTGACGACGAGCGAGCCGTGGGGCGATTACGGCTGGCCGCCGCTGGCCGGGTTCGGCGACTTTCTCAGCCCCAACATCCACCCGGCGTTGGACCGGCCGGCGCTCGGACCGGAGGCCGCCGCCGCCTGGGCGCGGGCGCGCGCCGAGGCGGTGGCGCGGACGACCGGCCGGCCGGTGCTGGTCAAGGAAACCGGCTGGCCGCACGGCGGCGGGCCCGGCTTCACGCCGGAGGCGCAGGCGGCGTTCTGGCGCGCCTGGCTGGCGGCCGGGCGGCTCGCCCGCGCGGGCGATCCCCCCGTTTGGGTGGCTTACGCCGCGGCGTTCGAAGCGTTCGATGCGCCGTGGAAGGCGGCGCAGTTCGCCAGCGGCATCGAAGGCCACTGGGGCCTGCTCAGCTTGGACCGCACGCCCTATCCGGCGTTTGCCGCGTGGGTCCGCCATGCCCCATGATCCGGCTGCCGCCCCCTGGCGACATCGCGCACCCGGACTTATACCTCTGCCATGACCGCTGCGTTCCTCAATCCCGCCATCTTCATGCCGGCGAAACGCCCGCCGGTGCCGGCATCGCGCCGCTTTGAACTCGTTTCCGCGTTCCAGCCGGCGGGCGATCAGCCACAGGCGATCGCCAAGCTGACCGAGGGCCTGATCGACGGCGAGCGGGACCAGGTGCTGCTCGGCGTCACCGGCTCCGGCAAGACGTTCACCGTCGCCAACGTCATCGCCAACGTGCAGCGGCCGACGCTGGTGCTCGCCCCCAACAAGGTCCTCGCGGCGCAGCTCTATGCCGAGATGAAGGCATTCTTCCCCGACAACGCCGTCGAGTACTTCGTTTCCTATTACGATTATTATCAGCCGGAAGCCTACGTGCCGCGCACCGACACCTATATCGAGAAGGACGCGGCGATCAACGAGCAGATCGACCGCATGCGCCACGCCGCAACGCGGGCGCTGCTGGAGCGCAACGACGTGATCATCGTCGCCTCCGTCTCCTGCATCTACGGCATCGGCGCCGTCGAGACCTACGCGGCGATGACGCTGCCGCTCAACGTCGGCCAGCGCATCGAGCGGGCGGCGATCGTCAAGCGGCTGATCGAGCTGCAATACCGGCGCAACGACATCGCTTTCGGCCGTGGCTTTTTCCGTGCGCTGGGCGACGCGCTCGACATCTTTCCCTCGCACCTCGAAGACCGGGCGTGGCGCCTGTCGCTGTTCGGTGACGAGATCGAGGCGATCGCCGAGATCGACCCGCTGACCGGCGAGCGGACCGCCGCCCTCGACGAGATCACGCTTTATCCCAACAGCCACTACGTGACGGCGCGGCCGACGCTGCAGCAGGCGATGCCGCGGATCAAGGCCGAGCTGAAGGGGCAGGTGGACGCCTTCGTCGCCGACGGCAAGCTGCTGGAGGCGCAGCGGTTGCAGGAGCGCACCACCTTCGATCTGGAAATGCTGGAGACGACGGGAAGCTGCGCCGGCATCGAGAACTATTCCCGCTATCTGACCGGCCGCAACCCGGGGGAGCCGCCGCCGACGCTGTTCGAGTACATTCCCGAGAACGCCCTGCTCATCGTCGACGAGTGCCACGTCACCGTACCGCAATTGGGGGCAATGTTCCGCGGCGACTATCAGCGGAAGTCGACGCTGGCCGAGTTCGGCTTCCGCCTGCCGTCATGCATCGACAACCGGCCGCTGAAGTTCGAGGAATGGGAACGGATGCGCCCGCAGACGATCTACGTCTCGGCCACACCCGGCCCGTGGGAGCTGGAGCGCACCGGCGGCGTCATCGTCGAGCAGGTGGTGCGCCCGACCGGCCTCATCGACCCCGAATGCATCGTCCGCCCGGTGGCGGGACAGGTGGACGACCTGCTCGCCGAATGCCGCGCCGTTGCCGCCGCCGGCCAGCGGGTGCTGGTGACGACGCTGACCAAGCGCATGGCGGAGGACCTCACCGAATACCTGCATGAAGCGGGGCTGCGCGTGCGCTACCTGCACTCGGATGTGGATACGCTTGAGCGCATCGAGATCGTCCGCGACTTGCGGCTCGGCGCCTTCGACGTGCTGGTCGGCATCAACCTGCTGCGCGAGGGTCTCGACATTCCCGAATGTGCCCTTGTCTGCATCCTCGACGCCGACAAGGAGGGCTACCTGCGCTCGAAGACCTCGCTGGTGCAGACGATCGGCCGCGCCGCCCGCAATGTCGACGGCCGGGTGATCCTCTACGCCGACCATGAAACCGAGTCCCTGCGCTACGCCATCGAGGAAACCAACCGGCGGCGCGCCAGGCAGCAGGCCTATAACCGCGAACACGGCATCACCCCGGAGAGTGTGCGCAAGGGCATCTCCGACGTCATGCAGAGCGTCTACGAGCAGGACTACGTCACCGTCGACACCGGCGCCGCCGGCGAAGCCGAACTGGTGGGCAAGGACCTGCGGTCGGTGATCGGCGAGCTGGAGAAAAAGATGCGCGAGGCGGCGGCAAACCTGGAATTCGAGGACGCCGCCCGTTTCCGCGACGAGATCCGCCGCCTGGAGGCCAAGGATCTCGGCCTCGATCGTCCCGGCATGGCGCCGCGCGCCGCTGCCGCCGGCGGCTGGAGCCCGGCGGACAAGTTCAAAAGCGCGAAAGCCGGCCGTGCGGGCCGCGACGGTGCCGCCGGCAAGGGGCGGTCACCGGCGCAGCGGCGCGGCGGCCGGCAGCGGCGCGGTCCGTAGCCACTGTCATTGCCGGGCTCACCACGCCTCTTCGTCTTCCTCGCGGCCACCGCGATAGCGGAAATACAGGTAAAGACCGGCGATCAGCACGACGCCAACCAGCACCAGCAGCAGGGCCAGTTCCTGGAACAGGGCGATGATGGGGATCGCCGCGCCGAGGAACAGGCCGACGACGCACAGTCGCCACGACGCGTAGTAAACGCCAACGAGGAACGTGCTCATCGCCAGCAGATAGAGAACGACGAGACCGATGGCAAAGGACTCCATCGTCTGTTGTACGTCGGGCAGAAACAAAAGCTGCATCGACAGCGCGAACAGGCCCCAATGCGCCACCTGCGTGCCGATCAGTCGCCAATGCTTGCCTTTGGGATAGACTTTCGACCATTGCGTAGCGATGCAGATGATGCCGAAGATTGGCGCCAGAATTTCCCAGAACGGATGGCTCGATTGGGGAACGAGAGTGGTGTAGGCGACACCGGCCATCGACAGCACGATCATCACCAGGTATGGCCATTCCCGCCGCGCGAACGCCAGCAGCGCACCCCGGTGCGATGGCGCCGCCGTCACCGCGGCGGCTGCCGATGTCGTGCCCAACACGTCCTGGGTCATCACGTCCCTCCCTTCCCGGCGATGCATCTCGGCCGCTTTGCGTCCCGAGGGTGACGCTGCGGCCTGCTCCGCAATTCTTGCACCGGAAGCGGTGCCGGCGGCAAGGCCAGGCGCAGCCGTCGCCGCTATGGCCGGTGCAGGCCGGCGACGATATCGACGTAGTCGCCGTCCTCCGGGCCGATCAGACCCTGGCGAACGAGGAAATCAATGACGACCAGGGCGCAGTTGAACTTGAACTCATCGCCGTCCCGCACCCGCGCCACGACCTCGTCGATCGGCAGCAGGAAAAACTCGATGATCTCGCCATCGGTGTTTCGCGGCACGAAGTCCGCCGGCAGTTCGACGTCATAGACGTAGAGGATGTCGTTGCGCAGACCCTCTTCCCGCTCCGAGCGATAGCGGACGATACCGGCCGGGCGGGCGCGCTCCGCCAGCGCCGCCGGCATCGCCGCTTCCTCCGCCGCCTCCTTCAGCAGCGTCTCGCGCGGGCTGTGACCGGCGGCGATACCGCCGGCGACGATCTGGTCGAGCTTGAGCGGCGCCGTGTGCTTGTGCGGACTGCGCCGGCCAATCCACATCAGCAGCGCGCCGTCGCGGCGGACGACGCCGTTGAGGTGAACGCCGAACGCGGCGACGCCGAAGCGGGGCACCGCCGCCCGCTCCATGCGGAACAGCTCGCGCCGCCGGTCCGAGGACAGCACGGCATAGGGCTCGTCGCGCCAGCCGCGGATCCAGCCTTTCGCCGCCAGCCGCCGGGTGACGTCCGCCACCGCTTCGCCGCGGGCCGCCGGCGACGTCAGGCCGGGCGCGAGGCGGACGCCGTCGTCGTCCACCTCGAACACGTCGCCATGGTGGCTGAGGGCGACGGCAAAATCGTCATGAACCAGCCCGACCGCGTCGTCGCCGACAATGAACGGCAGGTAGGCCGCCCGGTCCCAGACGTGGCAGGCGCGGATGCGGTCCATGAACGACATGAGCGGAGGCTCCTCGGCAGGGGTGGCGGCGCCAGCCTAGCCCCGTCTCGCCGCCGGTCAAGGCATTCGCCCGCGATCTGCCCCCTGCCGCGGCCGACCGGTTTGGTCAATACTGCGGGCGGGCCAGCTCAGGCGGCGGAGGGACAGCGATGCGCCACGTTCTCGCCTTTGATCAGGGAACGACGAGTTCGCGGGCGATCGTGTTTGACGAGGCGGGCCGCATCGTCGCCGTCGCCCAGAAGGAATTCCGCCAGCTCTATCCGCGTCCGGGCTGGGTCGAACACGACCCCGGCGAAATCTGGTCGACGGAGGCTGGCGTTGCCACCGAGGCGATGGCGATGGCGGGCATCGGTGCCGGCGATCTCGCCGCCATCGGCATCACCAACCAGCGGGAGACGACGATCATCTGGGAGCGGGCGACCGGGCAGCCGATCGCCAACGCCATCGTCTGGCAGGACCGGCGCACCGCCGGCCTGTGTGACGCCATGCATGCCGACGGCCGCGCCGAAATCTTCCGCGCCCGCACCGGCCTCGTCGTCGATGCCTACTTCTCGGCCACCAAGATCCGCTGGCTGCTGGATGCGCTGCCGGGGGCGCAGGCACGGGCCGAGGCCGGCGAACTCGCCTTCGGCACCGTCGACAGCTGGCTGATCTGGAACCTGACGGGCGGTCGCCTGCACGTCACCGATGCGTCGAACGCCTCGCGCACCCTGCTGTTCAACATCCACACCATGGATTGGGACGATGCGCTGCTGGCGCTGCTCGACATTCCGCGGCCGCTGCTGCCGGAGGTGGTGGCCAGCAGCGGCATCGTCGGCGAGACGGCGACGGAGGTGTTTGCGCGCCCCGTACCCCTGGGCGGCATCGCCGGCGATCAGCAGGCCGCCCTGTTCGGCCAGCTGTGCCTTGCCCCCGGCATGGCGAAGTGCACCTACGGCACCGGCTGCTTCCTGCTGCTGAACACCGGAACGCAGCCGGTGGCGTCGCAGAATCGGCTGCTGACGACGGTCGGCTGGCGCATCGGCGGCGAGACCCGCTACGCGCTGGAGGGCAGCATCTTCATCGGCGGCGCCGTCGTCCAGTGGCTGCGCGACGGGCTCGGCCTGATCGGCGCCTCCGGCGACGTCGAGGCGCTGGCGGCGAGGGTGGCGGACGCCAACGGCGTCTTCTTCGTTCCCGCCTTCGTCGGCCTCGGCGCGCCGCACTGGGACGCCAGGGCGCGGGGTGCCATCCTCGGCCTGACCCGCGGCGTGACCGCCGCCCACCTCGCCCGCGCCGCGCTGGAGGCGATCGCCTTTCAGGTCGCCGATGTCATCGACGCCATGGAAAGCGATGCCATGGAAAGCGATGCCGGCGCGCCGATCGCCGAGTTGCGGGTCGACGGCGGCGCCGCCGCCAATGATCTGCTCATGCAGTTCCAGGCGGACATCCTCGGCCGGCCGATCGTCCGCCCGCGCGTCACCGAGACGACGGCGCTCGGCGCCGCCTATCTGGCCGGCCTCGCCGCCGGCGTCTGGCGGGATGCCGATGCCCTCGCCGGGCAGTGGCGCGTGGACCGCCGTTTCGAGCCGGCGATGGATCGCGAACGGGTGGAGACGCTGCGCGCCGGCTGGCGCCGCGCCGTCAGCCGCGCCAAGGATTGGGTGGACGACCAGACCGGGTGAGCGGGGCGGCGAGGCTCAGAACAGGTTGGCGGTGAGGGAGACGAAGCCACCCTCGTCGGTGGCCGCCAGTTGCTGCGTCAGTTGCGAAAGCTGCGGCGGCGGGCCGTGCAGCGTGCGGAGCAGCGAGAAAAACTGGATGATGGCGCGAATGCTGCAATTGCGGCCGACGAGCTGATGTTTATAGCGGCGCCAGACGTGGGTCGTCTGCTCGAAGCGGCCGAGCACGTCGCCCATTTCCCAGTACATCGACCGGCATTCCAGCAGAAAGTCGCTGAACGGCTTGACCTCGCTGTTGTAGACGAGGCCGTTGTACGCCTCCTGATAGCGGCGCGACAGCAGAACGATGCGCTGCCAGTCGTCGTGCAGCCGCTTCTGCACGAACTTGATCAGGAACATCGCGAAGTCGCGATCCTTCATTGACGAAGGCTCCCGCTGCCAGCTGGGATCGGCCATCCACAGCGAGAATTCCTGAAGATGATTTTGCAGCGCCGAGTACTCGTACTCGAAATAGGTGAGGCCGATCCACGCGCTCAGCACCTCCGCCGCCTGCATCGGCGGAATGCGCAGCGCCTGCACCAGCGGCATGATCGCGCGCACGTCGTCGAGCGTCAGCAGCCGGTTGACCATGAATTCGACGGCCCGGTCGATGTTGGCGCCCGCTTTGTCGTAGGCGGCGACGACCAGCGGCCGGATGCGGCTTTTCAGGAAGGTGATCAGCTTGACCCGCACCTCGGGCGGCAGATCGAGATAGGGCTGCGGCACGTAGGTGCGCGCCCGCTCGAAGGCGAGGGCGAGGATGAGCGGGCTCATCGTCGGCACCGTATCGAGGATGCTCAGCAGCCGCTGGTCGTGGTCGAGGGCGATCTCGTCGTGGCTGCTGCCGCCCGACTTGAACTGTACGAAGCTGGCGAAATCACCGATGGAAAAGACGAAGGACTCGCCGCCGTCGCCCGGGCGCATGCCGTCGTAGGGCAGATAGATCAGCGTCCGCACCGGCCGCCGATCGGTGCAGCCGGCATGTTCACTGGCGATCACCGTCTTGAAGATGATGCATTCATTGAGGAACGGGATGCGGAAAAGGAATTCCGGCGTTTCCGGCGTCTCCGCCCGCACCTTGGCCGTGAACATCCGGACGTTGTATTGCCGGGCCGGGCCTGAGCGGAGAAAGAGCTGGAGCAGCTCGCGTTCCATGGGGTTGGTATCGCCTCGATCAACCGGTTGATGCCGCCGCGGCCATAGGTCGCGTCAGCGCACAAGCCAGGCACTGTTGGCCGCAGACGATGAATCCCCGTTTAACGGCGCGGAAAAAAACCGTTCGTTGAACACGGTTGCGGGGCGATGGGCGGCGGGCGCCGCCGTGGCCGACGGCTCAGATGGCGGTGAGCCGCGTCATCTCGAAGGTATCGAGCGACAGCAGCAGCGCTTCCCAGTCCGCGCACGGTGGCGCGTAGGTGAGCACGACATAGTGTTCCGTGTGTCGGAGCGGCTGGCCGGAAACCCGGAAGCTGCGGACCTGTCCGCCTTCGGGCATGTCGAAGACGATGTCGTAGGGACGGTCTTCGATGGCCAGCGCCGGCGGCAGCAGCATGCGGACGCCGCTGCGGGAGATATCGACGATGTGCGTGGGGCGGCCGTCGATCCAGCAGTCGACGCCACAGAGGATGTAGCGGCGTTCCTTGCGACGTTCGGCGGGACGGCAGTCCGTCATCGTGACAACCCGTGTGAGCAGAGGGAGATCAGGCGCTGTGCCGAAACTAGCGCAACTCCCTCACCGAAGCCTTAACGCCGCGTCTCCCCTTGCCGATATCGGAGGCGCTCGCCCTCCGGTTGCATTAAGCGGGTATTAAGCTGGGCCATGCTATCGCCGAAGCCCCCGGGGCCGCGAGCGTTTGCGCGTCGTCTGCGATGGTGCGGCGGCGCCGGCCGTGCGTCAGCTTCTCGCCAGCCCGGAAGCGCGCCAGCGGGACATCGGGGCGATGCTGCTGCCGGCGATGCAGCCGATCGACGCCACCAACGCCCTTATCGCCGGCCACGTCGATCTTCTCATCGTCGCCGGCCCGCTGACCATCCCGGACGGCGCGCCGCCGCTGGCCATCCGCGAGTGGGTACGCACACCGGTGATCCTCGCCGTACACGATCAGGTGCCGGTCGGCTCGATCAAGCTGGACGACCTGGTGGCGATCCTCGCCGGCTGGATGACGCGATGGCCGGACGGCACGCCGGTACGTTTGCAGCTGCCGCCGTCCACGTCCCGTGACCTGTGGCAGGTGAAGGCGGCCTCGTCGGGGCTCGCCTCCGCCATCGATCACGCCCGGCAGCGGCCGGGCTTGACGGTGGTTCACTCCGATGAGGATCTCGCCGACCGCATCGAAGCGGTGCCGGGGTCGATCGGCTTTACCACCGCCGGCCACGTCCTCACTGCCCATCGCCGGTTGCGGCCACTGCTTATCGACGGCATCGAGCCGTCCGCCGGCAACGAATGGCTCGGCCTGTACCGACTGCACCGCCGCATCGCCATCGTCCGCCATCAGCCGTCCGCACCGCCGGTGGCTGCTCTCGTCGAGTTCTTGCTCGCCGACCGCCACCACGACCTGCTGCTCGCCAACGGCCTGACACCGGCCAGCGTTCCCGTCGTTTTCGGAGATTGATCGTCATGGCCGACGATGAGCGCCGTCTGGCGCGGATGATCACCTGCATGGCGGTGACGGTCGCCATTCTGAGCGCCGTCGTCGCGCCGCTGGCCATCCTGCATGCCGGCTACGGACGCCACGTCGACCGCATTGACCTGCTGGCGGCGGCACTCGGCCGGGACATCACCGCGATGGCGGCGCGCAACCCGGTGCTGTGGCCCTTTGAGCACCAGCGCCTGCTCGCCATCCTGCCCGAGGTGCCGGCGGCCGGCGAGGAAGCCAGCCGCGTGCTCGCTGCCTCGGGGGCGCCGATCGTCGGCAAGCCGTCGCCGGCGGTGGATGCGGTGGCCGCGCCGCGCATCGTCCGTTCCGCGCCGATCTACGACGCCGGCGAGGTGGTGGGGCGGGCCGAGGTGATCTGGTCGATGCGCCCGCTGCTGCTCGACACCGCCCTGGCGGCGGCGGTCAGCCTGGTCGTCGCCATCGGCCTGTTCCTCGTTGTCCGCAACGTCCCGCTGCGGGCCTTGCGCAAGGCCACCGCCCATATCGCCTATCTCGACAGCCACGATCGGCTGACGGCGCTGCCCAACCGCACGCTGTTTGCCGACCGCCTGGAGCAGGCGATCGTGCACGCTCGCCGGTCGGGAGAGAGCGTTGCCGTCCTCTGCCTCGACCTTGACCATTTCAAGGATGTCAATGACGCCCTCGGTCACGCCGTTGGCGACCGTCTGTTGCAGGTGGCGGCGGCCCGCATCGGCGAGTGTCTGCGCAAGAGCGACACCCTCGCCCGCCTCGGCGCCGATGAATTCGCGATCATTCAGTGCGGATCGCAGCAGCCGGAGGACGCGGCGGCGCTGGCGCAGCGGATCATCGACCGGCTGCGAGAGAAGTTCACCTTTGCCGCCGACGAGATCGTGATCGGCTGCTCCATCGGCATCGCCGTCTACAGTGGGCGCGGCACCGGCAGTACTCTGCTCGGCCAGGCTGGCCTGACGCTGCACCGGGTGAAAAGCGAGGCGCGGGGCACCTATCACTTCTTCGAGGAGCGCATGAACGACCGGCTGAAGACGCGGCGGACGATGGAGTGCGACATCCGCCGCGCGCTGGAAGCCGGTGATCAGTTCCAGGTCCACTACCAGCCGCAGTTTGCCCTCGGCAGCGGCCGCCTTGTCGGCGCCGAGGCCCTGGTGCGCTGGCGCCACCCGCAGCGGGGCGTGATCCCGCCCGGAGCTTTCATCGCCATCGCCGAGGAGACCGGGCTGATCGTGCCGCTGGGCGAATGGGTGCTGCGCACCGCCTGCCTTGAGGCCAACCGCTGGCGGCCCTTGCGCATCGCCGTCAACCTGTCGCCGGCGCAATTCCGCATCGCCGGCCTCGCCGAAAGCATTGCCAGCGTCGTCGGCGAGACCGGCATCGACCCGCAGCGGCTCGAGCTCGAAATCACCGAAGGCGTCCTGCTCACCGACACCGAGCAGACACTGACCACCCTGAAGGCGCTGAAAAGCATCGGCGTCGAAATCGCCATGGACGATTTCGGCACCGGTTACTCATCGCTCAGCTACCTGCGCCGGTTCCCCATCGATCGCATCAAGATCGACGGCACCTTCGTCCGCGACCTCGAGAGCGGCGATGGCGGCCTGGCGATCGTCCGCGCCGTCATCGCGCTTGGGGCCAGCCTTGCCATGCAGACGACGGCGGAGGGCGTGGAGACGCCGGAGCAGGCGCGGCGGCTGCGCGAACTCGGCTGCAACGAGGCGCAGGGCTACCTGTTCTCGCCGCCGCTGCCGGCCGCCGAATTTGCCGCCTATGTGGCCCGCCACCTCGATCGGGAGGTGGTGCCGTTCAGCGTCAGACGTTGAAGCGGAACAGCAGGATATCGCCGTCGGCGACGATGTAGTCGCGGCCCTCCGAGCGCATCCGCCCGGCGTCGCGGGCCGCCGCCTCGCCGCCAAGGGCGACGAAATCGTCATAGGCGATGGTCTCGGCGCGGATGAAGCCCCGCTCGAAATCGGAGTGAATGACGCCGCCCGCCTGGGGCGCGCGGGTGCCGCGGCGGATCGTCCAGGCGCGGCTTTCCTTGGGTCCGGCGGTGAAGAAGGTGATCAGGTCGAGCAGCCGGTGCCCGGCGCGGATCACGCGGGCGAGGCCGGTTTCCGCCAAGCCCAGGCTGTCGAGGAAGGCGGCGCGCTCATCCGCAGGCAGTTCCGCCACTTCCGCTTCGATGGCGGCCGAGATGACGACGCTGTCGGCGCCTTCCCGCGCCGCGTGGGCGGCGACGGCATCGCTCATGGCATTGCCGGTGGCGGCGGTGCCCTCATCGACATTGCAGACATAGAGAACCGGCTTTGCGGTCAGCAGTTGCAGGGCCCGAAACGGCGCCCGTTCATCGTCGCCGAGGGGCACGGCGCGCGCCGGGCGGCCCTCGCGCAGCGCGGCAAGCGCGCGGGCGAGCAACTCCAGCGCCTCCTTCGCCTCGCGGTCGCCGCCCTTCGCCCGCTTGGCAAGGCCCGCCTCGCGCTTTTCCAGGCTGTCGAGGTCGGCGAGCATCAGTTCGGTGTCGATGGTCTCGATGTCGCGCAGCGGCGCCACCGCCCCGGCGACATGGGTGACGTCGCCATCCTCGAAACAGCGGACAAGATGGAGGATGGCGTCGACCTCGCGGATGTGGGCGAGAAACTGGTTGCCGAGGCCCTCGCCGCGACTGGCGCCGGCGACGAGGCCGGCGATATCGACGAATTCCAGTTGCGTCGGGATCACCTTCGCCGACTTGGCGATGGCGGCGATGCGCTCGAGGCGGGCATCGGGCACCGGCACCCGGCCGACGTTCGGCTCGATGGTACAGAACGGAAAGTTGGCGGCGGCGGCTGCCGCCGACTGGGTCAGCGCGTTGAACAACGTCGACTTGCCGACGTTGGGCAGGCCGACGATGCCGCAGTTAAAGCCCATGTCTCATCCTTCCCGCGGCTTGGCCGCACCGCCGCCACCCGCTTCGATGCGTCCATCTTCGCCCTTCGCTGGCGCCGCCGGCGGCCGCAGCGCAAGGGCGATGCGACTGGTGAACGCGGCGGCGTCGCCACTGAGCAGAATGCCGATCTGTCCCGCCACCGCATCCAGCAGCGGCGCCAGCCATTGGCGATCGGCGGCGGCAAAATCCGACAGCACATAGCCGTGCACCCGTGCCTTATCCCCCGGATGGCCGATGCCAAGGCGGATCCGCCAGTACTCGGGACCGATATGGGCGTCGAGGCTTTTCAGGCCGTTGTGGCCGGCGTGGCCGCCGCCCTGTTTGACCCGCAACCGCCCGCAGGCGATGTCCAGATCATCATGGAAGACGAACACGGCGTCGGCGGGAACCTTGTAGAAACGGCACAGCTCGCCGACGGCGCGGCCGGATTCGTTCATGAAGGTCAGCGGTTTCAGCGCCAGGCAGGGCCGGCCGTCGATGCTGCCATCGGCGACGTCACCTTGAAACCGCCGGCGGAACGGCGTCAGCCGATGCACCGCGGCGACGCGGTCGATGGCCATGAAGCCAATGTTGTGGCGATGGCCGGCATAGGCGGCGCCCGGGTTACCCAGTCCGACCAGCACCGCCCGCCCGTTCAGTGTTGCCACCCCCCTGTCCCGCGGCGGGCCGACGGCCGGTGCCGGAGGCCGGCGCCCTACGCCGAAGCGTCTTCCTCGCCAGCGGCGGCCGGTGCCGCCGCTTCCGATGTCGGTGGCGCCACCGAGGCGATCGTCGCCGAGATTTCGGTGCCGACGAGGCGGGCACCCGCCGGTAGCTTCAAGGCATCGGCATGGACCACATCGCCGATCTCAAGGCCGGTCAGGTCAACGACGAAGCGATCCGGGATCGCGCCAGGCATGCAGACGATGGCGATCGTATGGGTGACGACGTTGAGCACGCCGCCGCCTTTGAGGCCCGGCGACTTGTCGGCGTTCTCAAAAACGATCTCGACGTCGACGGTGATCTCGGTGGTGGCGCTGACCCGCATGAAATCGACGTGGACAGCCTGCCCGGACAGCGGGTGGTGCTGAACCTCGCGCGGCAGCACCGGTTGCTTCTGGCCGCCGACCTGCAAATCGAAGACATGGCTGAGGAAGCCGGGTTGCCGGGAACGCCGGCTGAGTTCGGCGGCATCGACGGTGATCGGCAGCGGATCGGCGTCGCCGCCATAAACGATGCCGGGGGTGCGGCCGCTGCGCCGCGCTTGGCGCGCCCCGCCCTTGCCGCGAGCGACGCGCGGTTCGGCGATGATCGTGTCGGTTTCGGTCATGGCATTCTCTCTTGTCTGAACGGGCACGGAATGGGCAAGTGGGGCCGCGGCGAGGGTCAATCGAATAGCGACGAAACCGAGGTTTCCTCGCTGATCCGCCGCATCGCCTCGGCAATCAACGGCGCAATCGAAAGTTGTGCGATGTTGTGGGACAGGCGAACCGCCTCGGTGGCGAGGATGCTGTCGGTGATCACCAGTTTCTCGATGGGACTGGCGCCGACGCGGGCCACCGCCCCGCCGGACAACACGCCGTGCGTTGCGTAGGCGGATACGGAGGCGGCGCCAGCGTCCATCAGCGCGACGGCGGCGTTGCACAGGGTGCCGGCGGAATCGACGATATCGTCAATGAGGATGCAGCGGCGTTCGCGAACCTCGCCGATGACGTGCATGACTTCGGAAACGCCGGCGCGCTCCCGCCGCTTGTCGACGATGGCAAGATCGCTGCCGAAGCGCTTGGCGATCAGCCGGGCGCGGAAGACACCGCCGATGTCGGGCGAAACGATCATCATGTCATCGGAGTTGAAGCGCTTCTCGATGTCCTTGGTGAACACCGGAGCGCCGTAGAGGTTATCGACGGGGATGTCGAAAAAGCCCTGGATCTGACCCGCGTGCAGATCGACGGTGAGCACCCGGTCGGCGCCGGCGACGGTGATCAGGTTGGCGACCAGCTTGGCGGAAATCGGCGTGCGCGGCCCCGACTTGCGGTCCTGCCGGCCGTAGCCGTAGTAGGGGATGACGGCGGTGATGCGGCGCGCCGAGCCGCGGCGCAGCGCGTCCAGCGTCACCAGCAATTCCATCACGTTGTCGTTCGCCGGGTAGGAGGTCGACTGAACGACGAAGACATCCTCGCCGCGCACGTTTTCCAGGATCTCGACGAACACCTCCATATCGGAGAAGCGGCGGATCGACGCCTGCGAGACCGGCAGGCCAAGGTACGCGGCCACCGCCTCGGCCAGCGGACGGTTGCTGTTGCACGCCAGAATTTTCATCGGATCGCTATCTTGCCGCCGCGTTCAGGGGACGCCGGCCAGCATCACGGCACAGCGTTTCCCGCCCGGCTCGGCGCCATTGCCGCAGCCGGACACTGCTATATCAACATTGCCGCGCCGCTGTAAACCCGCCGCAGCATGGGCGGTGGCTCGGGCCCGATCCGTCAGTTCTGCACGGAGCGGCGAAAGACGTAGACGCCGTCTTCGAGGCCATCAAAAATCTCGTTCACCTGCGGATGGGAAACCGGCTCCCCGGACTCGTCGGTGATCAAATTCTGTTCCGAGACATAGGCGACATACGTCGTCTCGGCATTTTCCGCGAGAAGGTGGTAGAATGGCTGATCCTTCGCTGGACGGATGTGTTCCGGTATCGCCTGCCACCATTCCTCGGTGTTGGAAAATTCCGGATCGACGTCGAAGACGACGCCGCGAAACGGATAGAAGCGATGACGGACAACCTGTCCAATCTGGAATTTGGCGTGCCGAACATGCGTCATGAGGACAACTCCCGATTGCTAATATCTGGCACAGACCCGGCTGGCATTTCAAGTGCCGCGATCATCGCCGTGGCCTTTGGCGCCGCCATCGGCGGCAGGGGCTCGCCGTGGTGACCCGAGAGGCGGGGGGGCCGCCCGCCGCCGCCCGCCGGCCCGTCGCCATCGAGGTGATCTTCGATCTCGCCTGTCCGTGGTGCTACATCGGCAAGCGCCACCTCGAAATGATGCAGGCGCTGCGGCCGGGGTTGCGCACGCGCGTGACCTGGTGGCCGTTCCTGCTGACGCCCGATCTGCCGGCCGGCGGCGTCGAGCGCAGCGGCTATCTGCTGCGCAAGTTCGGCAGCGAGACGCGCAGCCAGCGCATCCACGACGCCATCGCCCGCGTCGGCCGCGCCGTCGGCATCGACTTTGCCTTTGAACGGATCCAGCGGACACCCAATACCGTCGCCGCGCACCGGCTGGTGCGGTTCGCCGCCACCGCCGGCGAGTCGACGGCAATGGTGGAGGCGGTGTTCCGCGCCTTCTTCGTGCGCGGCCTCGACATTGGCGATGCGGGCGTGCTCGTCGCCCTCGCCGGCGAGGCCGGTCTCGACTCTGCTGCCGCCGCTGCCTTTCTCGCCAGCGGCAACGGCGAGGCCGCCGTCCGCGGCGATAACCGCCGCGCCCATCAACTGGGCATCAACGGCGTGCCGGCGTTCCTGTTCGACCGCTCCATCGCCATCTGCGGCGCCCAGGAGCCGGCGGTGCTCGCCCGCATGCTGGACGTGGCGGCGTCCGGCGCCGTTGCCGCCTGACCGAGCCCGTTCGCCGGCTGCGCGGACCGGGCGGGCGCGCCCTATGCCACCCTATGTCAGCAGGAAGTGGGCATGCGCCGCCGCCACCGGCCGTTCCGGGCTGTCCTGCCAGGCCTCGACGCGGACGTTGGCGACCCGCCGGCCCTGGCGGATCACCCGGCCGCGGGCAAAGGTGTCGGCGGCGAGGCACGGCCGCAGGTAGTCCACCGACAGGTTGACGATCTTCGGCAGAACCTGGGTCTCGGTTTCCGCCAGCACCTGCAGGATGGCGGCGTGCTCCAGCAGCGCGCCGACGACGCCGCCGTGGATGGCACGGGCAACGTAGTTGCCGATGTTGCTTTCCCGGAACGCCAGCACGCTGATCAGCGCGCCGTCTTCCCGGCGGGCGGCAAGGCCGATGGTCGCGGCGTAGGGGATCACCTCGTTCAGCCGTTCGATGGCATTGGCCGCCTTCAGTTCGGCGATCACCTTCAGCATGGCTGCCCCCCCGGGCGGTCGTTGCCGGGCGCCGGCGCCTCGTCCGCCGCGGTCGGCGGGCGAAAGCCCATCGCCCCGAGCATGAAGGTGCCGGCGCAATGGGCGATCGGATCGGCCTCATCGGTGTGGAAGGCGACGCCGCGAACGAAGGCGATGTTCGGCGTCGTCTTGTAGCATTCGACGCGACCGCGAATGTCACTGCCCGGCGTCGCCGGGTGCAGGTAGTCGATGCGCAGGTCCAGTGTCGCGAGCGGCGTTCCCGCCGGCACCGTCGTCATCACGACGATGCCGGACAGCGTGTCGAGCAGGGTGGTGATGACGCCGCCGTGGATGACGCCGGTGCGGACGTTGGCGACCAGGGCCGGGCGGTAGGGGATCAGGGCCGTGCCGCAGCCGGGGGCGATGGCGATCATCCGCATGTCCAGCAGCTGGCAGTGGGGGATGCGGCGGAAGGTATCGACGACGGTGGCGAGATCGGGCGGCGCGGCGGCGCTCATGGCAAACCTCCTGGGCCGCCGCAACGACCGGCGGAGAGCGATCGACGGGCGGCGGCTTTGTGCTCCATAGTAGCGGCAACGCCGGTGGCGGAAAGGCGGGATGCGCCGGCTTCGGTAAAGGTCGCGGCAGGAGGCGAGAATGGCGGAAACGATCGAGATCGAGGCAAGCGACGGCCACCGGCTCAGCGCCTGCCGGGTGGTACCGGCAGGTCCGCGGCGGGGCGGCGTCGTCGTCATCCAGGAGGTGTTCGGCGTCAACGCCCACATCCGCCGGGTTTGCGAGCGGTTCGCCGCCGCCGGCTACGAAGCGCTGGCACCGGCCCTGTTCGATCGCATCGCCCGTGGCGTCGAACTGGACTACGACGAGACGGGGATCGCCAGAGGCCGCGAACTGGTCGCCGAACTGGGCTGGCAAGCGCCGCTCGCGGATGTGGAGGCGGCGCGGCGAACGCTGGCGGCGGCGGGGCGGGTCGGCGCCGTCGGCTACTGCTGGGGCGGATCGGTCACCTATCTGGCCGCTTGCCGGCTGTCCTTCGCCGCTGCCGCCGTCTATTACGGCCGGCACATCGTCGATCTGTTGGATCAGCGGCCGGCCTGCCCGACGATCATGCATTTCGGCGCCGCCGATCCGCTGATTCCACTCGCCAATGTCGAGGCGATCCGCACCGCCAACCCGGACGTGCCGATCTTCGTCTACGATGGTGCGGGCCACGGCTTCAATTGCGAGGCCCGCGCCGACTACCGGGCGGACGCGGCGGCGCTCGCCCTCGACCGCACGCTCGCCCTGTTCGCCCAGCACGTCGGCTAGAAGCGCTGCGACGCTCCAGAGGCGCTGGCGGGAGTTGCGCGTCGATCAGAAATCGCATCCGGCAACGCGGAGCACCGGGTGATCGGCTTGCCGCGCCGCGTACTCCAGCGCGGCGGTAATGTCCCCCGCTTCGAGCAGCGGGTAATCCTTGAGAATTTCCTCCCGCGTTGCACCAGCGGCCAGCAAATCGAGAACATCCTTGACCCGAATGCGCAAGTTTCTCAGGCACGGACGACCGCCACACTGATCAGCAGCGACGGTGATGCGATGCGTCCCGCTGATGGCAGGTCCTTTTAAAGCGGCCAGCGGTGCCGAGGTCTCCAGCATAGCAGTTCCGCCGCGAACCAGGAGAGGAGATGGCGCAATCGCCGTCGGCTCGGCGCAAGGCGCCTCAGCGGCAGTCGTAGGCGAGAATGGGGACGTAGACCGGGTTGGTGGTGGCGCCGAGGCGGCCCTGGTAGACCGCCGTCTTGCCATACTTGCGGCAGTGGGCGTCGGCGGTGGCCTGCGGATCGCCGATGCCGAGGAACGGCGCCCGGATCCAGATGCCGTTCGGCGTTTCGTTCTCGACGGACGAGCAGCCGGCGGTGGCGGCGAGGGCGGCGATGGCGAGCAGCGGCGCGAGGCGGCGGACAGACATGCCGCGTACGATATCGGCCGCGGGCGCGCGAGTCCACGGCGGCGGCGCCATCCCCCGTTTCCCGCCGCCGCGGCGAGCCGTTGTCAATCGGTATCAATTTCAGCCGTCATCAACTGCAGCGTCCGCCCGCCGGACAGACAATGACTATAAGTCGCATGACGAAATGGACGCGGCGAATATCGTTGCTGGATTGCCGAGGACTGCATGCTTGAAGCAGGGCCGCTGACAGGTACTCGACTTTCGCGCGCAAAAACAGACGAAGCAAAAGCCAGGACTTGATTTTTCTTGGATTGACGGGATGCGCGGGGGGGGGTAGGGTGACGAGAGGCTCCGGGCAGGAAGGGGATCCAACCCGGCGCCTGGCCTCCCGAACGGGAGGCGGCAAGACGGGTTGGGGGGGCCTGTTCGTGCGCAAAACGCCACACGTTCCCAACCCAATACGGACTGGAGGAGCGGCACCCGTGCCGGTCATCGCGCCCTTTTGTGCGCGTGGCGCACCCGGCCTCCGGGCAACGGAAAACCTTAAGGGAGTGTGGATGATGAAAGCGCTTTCAAGACACCTGACCTTCGCCGCCGCCGCGGCACTGGCAGCAACGTACACCTTGGGCGTTAACCCGGCTTTCGCAACAGGGGACCGGATCGTCCTGGGCACCGGACCGGTGCAGGTTGGTGCGACCCTCTATCCGAATGCTGTAATCACCTACAATCCGGTGATGGACGCGTCCGACGTAGGCTCGAACCCCGGTATCGAACTCTGGAGAGATGCGGTCAACGAAGCGGCTGCCACAAACCGCATCGCCCGTTCCAACGATAACAATGGTCAGTGGGACTATGATCCCGTCGGCGCCTTTTTCTCAAATAACACGGTGTTTGTCTATGGGACGAGGACTGGTAGTCACGGCCCTCAGGGCCGAGTGTGGACGTATACCGGCGGTTCGTTCCTTACGCAGTACGGGGCGGCGTTCAGTTGCGAGCCCGAAGTACTCACCGACACACGGGAGCAGTACGGTCCGTTCGCCGTGGTGAAAGGTACAACGACGTACCCCGCAGCATACGTAACTTACGATCCCAGTCTGGATGCGAGTGACGCTGGAAGCAACCCTGGCATCGAGGTTTGGCCCACAGAGACAGACGCAATGAATAAGACAAGTCGCAAATGGCGTTCGAACGACAACAACGGTCAGTGGGATTATCGGGTCGACTGTGTATTCGCTTTCGACGGCGTTATCCGAGTTATCGGGGCGCGTTCGCCTAACGGGGGAGCTACTTTCAGTCCGCGCGTTTGGGCAACACTTGGCGGTGATTTCCTGACCCAGTCCGTCGGTTTCGAGTTGCCGTAGTGTTGGGGTCGGCTTGCCACCATTGACGAGTACTACCATCCTTGAACGGGGCCGCAAGGCCCCGTTTCCCGTTGCGATGAAGGCCTGCTGACCCGCCGCGCCGTGGGGCGGGGTTCGAGCCCGCGTCGGCGGGTTCGGGGCGACGCGCAACCCGCCGAATGGGCGGGGGGTCCGCACCCGATGCGGCGGGTCACGCTTCGCATCAGGCCCGGCCTACAAAGTGCGCGACAGCAACCTCGAAAGCTGTTCGCGGCTCAACTCGCAGTCCCGCAGAATCTTCGAAAGCAAGCCCGGTCCGATCACCTCCCCGGCGTGCGCCGGGACCGTCGTCGTCCTGCCGTCCGGATGCCGGAGGACATGATGGCTGCCTTTGACACGCACAACGTCAAAGCCGGCCCCGCGCAAGGCCGAGATGATCTCGCTGCCGGTCAGCCTTGGCAACCGCATCATGCGGAGACGGAGATGCGCTGAACTCCGACGAATTCAAGCGACGCGCCGTCATCCCCGATGGCCTCCAGGTTGGCTTCGATCGCTTCCCGCACGCGAACCATTAACGCATCGAGCGAGCGGGCCTGGGTATGACAGCCGGCAATCGCCGGAACCGAGGCAACGTAGTTCCCCTCAGCGTCCCGTTCGATCACAACATCAAACTCTCTCGCCATGGCAAGTCCCCTTCCGCACCGCCTGTGACGCTCCGAAGCTGCGCGCTCAGGGACTCCTCGGAGCGCCGAAACGGGATGAAGCGCTTTCAGCATGGTTGGCGTTGCAGTGTACCCGCCCCGGCACGGTTGGCTCAACGACGGTGACTGTCCGGTCCGGAGGCCCGCGATTCAAACCTAAGGTGGCCGTTGCGGGAATTTCCCGTCAAGCGCCCGAAGTTGGCGGGTTGCGAAAGGGGTGGCGGGCAAGGGACACTGCGCGGCACGGGGTTGCCCGTGCCGATCGCGGCGGCGGGGAAAACCCATCGATGATGAAAGATGACGACAAATGACGACAGATGACGACAGCGGCACCGGGCGCGGACCGTGCATCGTTTGATTTCAATGTGGTAGCGGTGTGGCAATGACGACTTTTGACGACTTCTGACGACATCGTGACGACCGGGGTGACGACACCGCTGACGACATGACGACGCCAAACTGACGACATCGGCAGACGGGCAACGCCGCCGCCGGCAGCGGCTTACACCCTTGGCGTTAGCCCGGATTTTGCAGCCGGGGACCGGATTGTCCTTGGCGTCGGACCCCCGTTCAGCCGGTGACGACCCCTGCACCCGGTGCATGGCGGGGTTGCCGAAAAGGCCGGGCTGCTGGCCTGAAAGGGCCGATCCGGCGGCCAGGGCGGCCCCGTGGTATGCCGCGGGCCCGCATTTTTGGCCTAAACGGGGCGGCGGGCTGCCCATTTCCATAAAATTCGAAGGGAAAATCCTGTTGCCTTGCGACGATATTCGTCCTATGGTTGCAGCAACCTAAACGCGAATATCTCGGCCTCGCCCAGCCCCGATCGCCCGCCGCGCCAACGCCACGGCCCGCCGACCGGAACGCCGATGCCGACGCGCCACGGTGCCGACACGCCAACCGAAGGAACCGTCATCATGCGCAAGCTCATGGTCTGCCTGCTTCTCGCGGGTGCCGCCGCCGTTGCCGCCCCTGGTGAGGCCGCCGCCGCCCCGTCCTACGACTATGATCTGCCGGTCGCGGCGGCGGGCGATTACTCCGTCGAAACCGGCCGCTACTGGGGCTGGTTCGGCAGCGGCCGCTGGGGTCCCGACACCATCGCCGGCGAAAGCCTGATCTACGCCTACGACTATCACGACTACTATCCCGGCAGCGGTCAGCGCGTTCACCGGGACGGCTTCGTCGAGATCGGCTTGAGCAGCCTGCCGTCCGCTCTCGATATCGCCAGCGCCGTGCTGCGCGTGCAGGTGAAGGAACTCTATGCCACCCGCAGCGACGGCGTTCTTGCCGACGTGTTCGTCGGCAGCAGCGGCGTTACCGAGACGTTCGCCTCGGCGCTGTCGGGGCTTGCCGTCGACGACGTCATCGATATCGACATCACCGACCCGCTGAAACAGGTCCTCGCCATGGGCGACGGCAGCGTCCGCTTCCGCTTCACCTCCTGCTACGAATGTTCCGGCTACAACACCATCGGCCTCGCCTTTGCCGCGGCGGAAGGCGGCAACGGCGCCCGCCTGCTGATCGACGCCGGCAGCGGCAATGCGCTGGTGGCAACGCCGCTGCCGGGAACCATTCCGTTGCTGCTGCCGGCCCTCGCCGGCCTCGGCCTCATCGGCCGCCATCGGCGCCGCCCGTAGGGCGCCGGTCTCGCCGCTGGCGCCCCGCCCCTCTCCGCCGCCTGCCTTTCCCGTCCGCCGGCGGGAGGGCTGTGGCGGGGCGGGGCGCCTTTGCGATAGTCTGGCGGCGCTGGCGATGCGCGGGAGTGCAGCGATGACCGACGCCGCGGCGGACCCCTGGGCGCTGCTGATCGATCTTGTCTTCCTGGCGGTGACCGGCGCCATCGCTTGGCATGGCATCCGTTACCGCGATGCCGATGGCGCACCGACCTTCGGCCATCTGCTGTTCGGCTGCATCGCCGCGGTGTTCTTCGTGGCGGTGCTGCTGCAGCAGTTGGGGTTTTAGGGCCGGTGCATCCGCTGGCGGGCGTCGAGCTCCGGGACCAACAGCCGCCGCTCGGCCTCGGGCAACGCCAACTGGCGTTCGAGATAGGCGGCGCGCTTCGCCACCGATGACGGATGGGCGTTGCCGCTGACGATGCGCTGGCTGATGCCCGGACCGCTCACCGCACCGGCATCGATGGCGAGCGCCGCCCGGTAGTCGGCCAGCGCCTCGGCGCTGCGGCCGGCGCGATCGCGGATGATCCCGCGGTTGGCGTGGGCGGCGGCGAGCATGCCCCGCCATCGCTCCGCGGCGCCGCTGCCGCCGGCCGCCAGCCGTTCCTCGAGCCGGGCGATCAGCCGCGAGAATGCCGCCTCGGCCGCCGCCGCCTCCCCCATGTTGAGGAGCGCGATCGCCTTGCCCATCGCCGCGCCGGCATGATCCGGCGCTTCGGCGAGCGCCCTGTCGAACCACGCGGCGGCATCCGCCCACTGCCGGTCGGCGAGCCGCTGGTCCCCCCGCCGCGTCGCATAGTCCCCCGGCGGCGCGTCGACGAGGCCATGGCTGAAGGCAACGGCGAGGGCGGCGATGGCCAGCACCGCCGCCGCCAGCACCGTAAAGCGGCGGGCGACGTTGCGGGCGGTCATGGCGCGGCGAGGCGGCCCGCCAGGGCGTGCACGTAGAGGACGGCGAACAGCACCGACAGCAGCAGCGCGCTCACCGTCGCTCGCCGCCGCAGCCGTCGCCGCTGCGCGTCGTCGATGTCCACCGTGCCGCTCGTGGTCCGCCGCAGCGCCCGCCGCATCGCCAGCACGAAAATCAGCCGGCGCAGCGGCAGGGCGAGGGCCAGCGCCAGCACCAGCGACCACAGCCAGACGCCTTCCGGGGTCGCCAGCGTCGGCATCGCCAAGCACCGCCCCGCCGCGCGGCGTCAGCCGGTCATCTTCATCAGCGCATGCTGTTCGCACGCCCGCCGCGCGGTGCCGAGGGTGCTGATGCCCTTCTCCGCCAGCATCGGCAGCAGCGCCAGGAACACCTCGGCGGTGGCCATGGCATCGCCAAGGGCGGTGTGGCGGCCGGTGATGGTGATGCCGAGCCGGCCGGCGATCGCTTCGAGGCTCTTGTCCTCGATGTTGGGGTGGGCGATCAGCTCCAGTAACAGCGTATCGAGCACGGGATTGGTGAACTTCACGCCCGTCTCCGCTTCCTTCTTCGCCAGGAAGCGCATGTCGAAAGCGATGTTGTGGCCGACGATGACGGAGTCCTCGACGAAGCGGGCGAGCTTCGGCAGCACGTCTTCGATGCCCGGCATCGTCCGCAGCATCGCCGGCGAAATGCCGTGGATGGCTTGCGATTCCCGCGAAATCACCCGCCGCGGATTGACCAGCACGTCAAAGGTTTCCCGCTTCAGGATGCGGCCATTGACGATGCGGACGGCGCCGATGGCGATGATTTCATCGCCGCCGGCGGGATCGAGGCCGGTGGTCTCGGTGTCGAGGACGGTGTAATGCAGCTTCGACAGCGGGGTGTCGTCGAGGACGCCGCCGGCGACGCCGCCAGCGAACAGCCGGAAGTCGAAATCCGGTCCCGCCATGTCGTCGGCGGGTCCGCTCAGATGCTGGCCCGCCGCTTCGCCCGCCGGCAGGACGATCTGGACCGCTGGCCGGCGACCGGCGGCGGCATGTGCCCAGGTCGCGCCGCCGTGCCGTTCAATGACATCGAACAACGTCAGCGACCGGCCGGCGCTTTCGGAAATCACGCTGCGGTCCCACCAGTTGCGCAGGGCTTCCATGTTGAGGGGGGCGCCGTTCCAATCGAGGACAAGGGCGGCGAGGTTGCGCCGGGCTTCCAGGTGCAGCCCGAACCCCTCGGCGCGGCACAGCGGCTGGATGCGTTCGACGAGAAAGACGACGACCTGGGCGATGGCATAGGAATCGACGCGCAGCCATACCGGTTCCAGCGGCGCCGTCACCTCGATGGCGGTCTTCGTCTTTTCCGTCACGCTGCGACCAATGGCGGCGAGCAGGTCGGTGCCCAGCATTTCTTCCAGCAGCCAGTTCACCTTCAGGTCGGCGGCATACTCCCGCTCCAGGCCGTCGAGCTGATCGCCCAGCCGGGTCGCCTCATCGCTGATCACGTCAAGGAACTGCTGGCGCTCGGCGACGACGAGGTCGGGATTGCTGAGGACGATCTCGATCGCGGCGCGGATGCTGGCGAGGCTGGATCGCTGCCCCTGGATCAGCGAGTGCAGCAGCTTGCCGCGCCGCTGCTCGCTGTCCGACCGGCGGGTGACATCTTCGAGGGTCAGGATGTAGCCGCGCAGGCGGCGCTCGGCGTCGGGGATCGGCACCAGATGCACGGACAGCATCTGCCCGCCGGGACGATTGGCGACGAACGGAACCAGCAGCGCCGCGTCGCCGGCGCTCAGCCGGTGATTTGCCTGGTCGAGGGCGTGTTCGACGACCTTCTGGTCGAGAATGGTGAAGACCGAACGGCCGAGGCCGATCCACTCGCCGCCGGCGGCGCCGCTGCTCAGCAGGGTCTGCGCCAGGTGGTTGTAGAGGAGGATCTGGCCGGTGGGGTTGCAGACGACGACGCCCTGCGTCAGCTTCGACATCAGCGCGGCCAGCGTGTTGCGTTCCTCCTCAAGGGCGGTGTTGGCCTCGCGGATGCGGTCCTCCACCTCCTGCCGCGAGGCCTCGAAGCGGTCCGCGAGCAGGTTGACGGCGGCCACCGCATCGCGCAGCTCGGATGGCGCGTCGTCGATCGGGATGCGGTGGCGCGGGTTGGACATCGCCACCACCCGCGTCGCCTCGGCGATCTTCGGCAGTGGCGTCACGTAGCGGCGGTTGATGGTGATCAGCGCCGCCACCGGCACCGCGGCCAGAACGAGGCCGCCGAGGATCAGGATGCCGGCGCCACTATTGGCGGCGGTGGCGAGGGCCGCCTGCGTGTCGGCGCCCAGCCCATTCCACAGCGCCATGAACATGGCGGTGGCGACGCCGCCCTCGACGAGCAGAATGATGGCCGCAAGGATGGCCAGGTAAACCGACATCGACAACGTCTCCCAGACCCAAATGGCGGCGTGGTTGCCGCTTCGTTGTTGCGCGTCCGATAGCGGCGCGCCGTTTTCATGGCACCGCGGCCCGTTGGCCGCAACCGGCGGCCACTAAGATACATAGCCCAGACGGAAATGGTAACTCAGTGAGGACTTCAGCTCGTTGACCACGCGGAAGGAATCGCGGAGCAGGCCGCGATCCAGCTTCGATAGCCGCCTCGGATCGATGAAATTGTCCGCCGCCGCGCCGGATCGCCAAGCCTCAAGCTGCCGGCGCAGGCGAAGCATGCTCATGAAGTCGAAGGCCTCGATGAGATCGGCGGCAAACGTGTCGGTGAAATGGCCGGTGGCGGACAGGGCCTGGATGCGGGCGATGGTGTTGGTGTCGGTGATCCGCCGTTCCAGCGCCAGCGAGCGGATGCCGTGGACAACCGGGAACAGCCCGCCCTTCTTCACGTCGATCAGGCCCTTGTGCGGTTCGCCGGACTCGCTGACGAGGCGGCCGAGGAAGCCCAGCGGCGTCGGGAAATTGAGCACGGCACGGGCGAAAAACCCGAGTGCTCCCTGCTCCTGCCTGGCCAGATCGAACAGGTGCTCCTTCAGTCGCTGCAGCAAGGTCTCGTCGCCGGCCACCGGCGCCGCATCGAACAGAATGGCGAGGTTGAGGAAGCCCTCCATCTTGCCGTCATAAAGCCAGTGACCGACGTCGCGGCGAAAGTCGGCAAAGGCGCGCGCCCACGCGGGATTGGAGACCATGATGTTACCGGGGCAGGGGGGGTAGCCCAGCTTCGACAGCGAAGCGGAGAACGCCTGCAACGGTTCGTTGACGCCCGTCGGCGGCGTGGTCTCGAAAATCACCGCGTTGTCCTGGTCGGTGGGCAGCAGCTGTTCGGCGCGGCCCTCGCTGCCCATGACGATCAGGCAGGCGCCGGCGCGCATCTCCGCCGGCACGATCTGCTCGAACAGCCGCCGGAAGGTCTTGCGGTTGAGGTTGGTGACGACGCGGGCAATATAGCGCGGCTTCACGCCTCGGTTGTGGAGGGTCTCGATCAGGCGGGGGATCGAGCGTCCCGTCTCTTCCAGGTCGGCCGGCGTGCGCGCCCGCTCGATGTGGTTGGCGATGGCGAACGAGCTGTCGCTAAAAAAGCGCAGCAGGTCGCTCTGCTCGAACACGCCGACGATGGCGCCGCCGTCGGTGACGACGATGTGACGGATGGCGTGCTGCGTCATCATCACCAGGGCATTGAACAGAAAGTCATCCTTATCCAGGGTGACGAGATCGAAGGATGCCAGATCGCCGATCGGCGTCGAGCCGTCGAGCCCCATCAGCAAGGATTTCTCGCGCGCGTCGCGGCCAGTAAAAATCCCGACCCGGTCACCGGCTTCAACGAGCACGAACGAGGTCGCGCGCTGGTTCATCAGCGAGACCGCCTCCTGCAGCGTCGTCGACGCCGGCACGAATTGGGCCGGGTGCAACTCGCCGTCGCCGAGCCGGCCAAGCAGGAACGAGGCGGCTTCCCGCTGCTGCTGGATGGTGATCAGGGCGTCGGCACGGCGCTCCAGTTCGGCCTGCCAGTAGGCGAGGAACTCGGCGTTGCGCCGGGTCAGCGCGATCACCACCGGCGCCGGCAACAGCTCACAGACGGTTTTCGTGCGGGCGATGAACACGTGCTCGGCGCGCCCCTGCGCCAGCGCTCGGTAATCGAAGACGCTGCCGGGCTGATAGCGGGCGACGACGCCGCCCGCGTCCAGTTCCTCGACGGTGCCTTCGCGGACGATGTGCAGATGGCTCGCCGGCCGCATTCGGGGCAGGATCGTCTCGCCGGCATTGTAGGTGGCGGGTTCGAGCGCCCGTGCGGCTTCCCGCAGTTCGTCGGCGGACAGCCGGTCGAAGGGCATCACGGCTTTCAGTCGCTCGTCGTCGCCGCGGGCGGCCGTCTCCTCGGTCAGCGTCGCTTCACCCATGGTCATGCCCAAACTGGCGGCATCAGACTTGCGGCATCGGGATGCTCGCGGAAATGCGCGTCATACACCGCTCCCGCAGAAACAGAAAGGGCCGGGGAATGTCCCCGGCCCAGTCTGTGGTGTTGCCATGGCTCTCGTTTTCGGTTTGGCCCGGCGTGATTATCCGGCGATGGCGCCTTTCGGCTCGCCCAGCACCGCGCGCCGCTCGACCTCGGCAAAACCCTCGGATGCGGACCGCTCGGGGACCAGCAGCGAGACAATGATGCCGATGAGGAAGGCGCCAGTCATCGTGTAGATGCAGGGGTTCTTCAGCGGGAAGAACCACCATTGCGACTTGATGTAAGCCTGATAGGCCGCCATCAGTTGGGCATTGATCTTGCCGCCGACGGCGATCGAGTCCATGCCCGGGATCGAGCGGTAGGCATCGACCATCGCCTGGGTGATCTCGGTGCCGACCTTGGGAAACAATAGGTCGAACTGGATGGTCGGACCGAGAATGATCAGCACGATGGTGCCAATCGCCCCAAAGAGGATGCTGAGCACCGCCCCCCAGGTGGTGAAGCGGCGCCAGAACACCGAGAGCACCAGCGCCGGGAAGTTGGCCGAGGCGGCGATGGAGAACGTCAACCCGACCATGTAGGCGACGTTCTGCCCCTCGAAGATGATGCCCAGGATAATGGCGAGGACGCCGAGGATGATCGAGGCTGAACGGGCAGCGATCATCTGTTCGTGCTGCGGGGCGTTACCGCCACGCACCACGTTCACCCAAAGGTCGTGGGAGAGCGCGCCGGCACCGGCCAGCGTCAGGCCGGCGACGACGGCGAGGATGGTGGCGAAGGCAACGGCACAGATGAAGCCGAAGAAGATGTCGCCGGCGATCACCTTGGCGAGCAGCGGTGCTGCCATGTTGCCGCCGCCGCCGGCCGCCAGGATGTTCTGTTGGCCGACCAGCACCATCGATCCAAAGCCGAGGATGAAGGTGATCAGGTAAAACCCGCCGATCCAGATGGTTGCCCACTGCACGGAAACCCGCGCCGCCTTGGCGTTCGGCACGGTGTAAAAGCGCATCAGGATGTGTGGCAGTCCCGCCGTGCCGAACATCAGGGCCATGCCAAGGGAGATTGCATCCCAGGCGCCGGTGACCACTTTCGTTCCCGGTTCGAGCACCTTGCCGCCGTAGCAGAACAGTTGACTGCCGGCGGGGATGAGGCTGCCGTCGGCGGCGCGGTCCTTGCACCCTTCCTGTGCCGCCTGGGCAAACAGGGCAGTCGGGTCGAAACCGAATTTCGACAGGACGATGAGCGCCATCACCGTGGCGCCGCCGAGCAGCAGGCAGGCCTTGATGATCTGCACCCAGGTGGTCGCGATCATGCCGCCGAACAGCACGTAGGTCATCATGACGACGCCGACGAGGACGCACGCCCAGACGTAGGGGATGCCGAACAGCAGCTTGATCAGCGTGCCGGAGCCGACCATCTGCGCGATCAGGTAGGTGAGCACCACCGCCATCGTGCCGATTGCCGCGGCGATGCGCACCGGCTTTTGCTGCAGGCGGTAGGCGACGACATCGGTGAACGTGTACTTGCCAAGGTTGCGCAGCGGCTCGGCGATCAGGAACAGGATGATCGGCCAGCCGACCAGCCAGCCCGTGGAATAAATCAGGCCGTCGAAGCCGTTCAACGCGACGAGGCCGGCGATGCCGAGGAAGCTCGCCGCGCTCATGTAGTCACCGGCAAGCGCCAGACCGTTCTGGAAGCCGGTGATGGAGCGGCCGGCGGCGTAGAAGTGCTCAGTGGTTTTCGTTCGCTTCGCCGCCCAGTAGGTAATACCAAGAGTCGCCGAGACGAACAGAAAGAAAAACAGAATGGACGTCCAGTCGCTTTCCATGGCTCACCTCGCGAGATGGCTCAAGTCTTCGATCTCGCGGTCGTAGACTTTGTTCGCCCAGTTGACATAAATGGTGGTTAACACCCACGCGAAGACGATGACCATGGCGCCGAGCAGGATGCCAACGGACAGTCCGTCGCCAAGACGGATGCCCAGCGTGATCTGATCGCCGAGTCCCGCCGCCGGGATCGCCGTCCCCGCCTTGAGCAGGTTCTGAATGACGCCGACGTCGGCGGCGACCAGCAAAATGAAGCCGTAGTAGGCGACGAGCATGATCGCGCTCAAAATAAACGCGATCTTCCAGCGCCGCGCGGCGACGGCGTGCAGCCTTTGTTCGTGCTTATCCATACTCCTCCCTCCATACGCAACGCGCAAGCCGATGGCTTGCGGGCGGCCTTGTAGGCGCATCCCCATAGGGGTGTCAACGTTATGGGATTATGATGGCTGAACTCAGACGCAGCCGCGGCAACCCTGGCGCCAGACGACCGGCGCCAAGCGCCGGGGTTACGATCCTGGTTTTGGCAACGCCGTGTCGCCGATGTCGTCGACGAGCGCCTGCACGTCCCGCGACGGTACCGTCGCCAACTCCATCCAGTAGGCGAGGAACCACAACAGCGCGATGCCGGCCAGCCAGAACAGGATCTGCCACGCCCAGATCGACGGGATCCCGAACATCCAGCCGTCGGGGCCGGCGTCGGGGCGGCCGAAAATCCAGTTGCCGATCACCGCGCCGGGGCCGATGGCAAACAGAAACCAGGCCGCCGTCACGCCCCAGGCAACGGGTATAAAACTCCGCTTGCGTGCAGACAGGCGGGTATGCTCGTCGAGGAACGCGTGAAACCGCTTGCGGTGACTGGCCTGGCGCGGGTCATCGGTGAGCGCCGAAACGACGGCGCAGACGACGATGTTCACCAGAATGCCCCAGCCGGCGGAATGGATGGTGAGCGGGAAGCGTCCCCATGGCAGCGCGTCGCCAAACAAGGCGGGCCCGATCGAGTCCGTCATCGCCACGGCGATGAGGCCGCAGGCGAGGCCGGCCGTGGCTCCGGCGCGGGTAATCTGCGGCAAATAGCAGATGGCCGCCAGCGGCACCCACATCTGCAAGCCGAAGGCGACGGCAAGCCCGCCGAGCAGCACCAGGGCCTGATCGGAATAGGTGGCGACCAGCAACGCCAGGGCGACGATGATGAACACGCCGATGCGTCCGAACAGCTTTTGCGTCATGTGCGTCGCACGGCGGTTGATATAGCGCTTATACAGATCGCGCGTGAGGATGGCGCCAGCGGTGGAGATATAGGCGGCGCCGGTGGACTGCATCGCCGCCACCGCGCACACGGCAAGAAGACCGACCAGCCACGGCGCGGTGTCCGCGATAAGGTTGAAGTAGTATGGCACCAGGGTATCGGGATTATCGGCGATCGAGGCCGGCAACAGGTTCGGGTCGACCGCCAGCCCGGCAGCGGTGACGGCGGGATTGGCGCCGAGAAACTGCGCCGCCATGCCCTGAAACGCCGTAAAAAAAATCAGCGTGCCGCCGATCCAGGCGGCCGAGGCCCACACCGCCTGCGGTGCGAACGGCGCCGGGCTGCTGTTGGAAAAGGCCCACATGGTAAACGCCGGCGCGGCCTGGATGCCCATCAGCGCCATCATGTAGGTGAGGATCATGACGCCGGTCCACAGCCCGCCGGTCGATTCCTCGACTCCTTCTCCCGCCGTCCACTGGATGATGCCGGGGACGGCAAAATAGGCGTTGAAGTCCCCGCCGGAGAATGCGACGCCTTCCGTCGTGCCCCAGCGCCCGATGTCGGTGCCGGCGAGGCGGGCCATCGCTGCGTTCAGCGACGAAAAGCCGCCGACCGCGTCGAGGGCGATCAGGCCGACGATGACGATGCCGAGCCACAGCAGAACGCACTGAACCGTATCGACATAGGCGACGGCGCGCAGCCCGCCGGAGGCGACATAAAGCACCACGACAATCGACAGCACCCACATGCCGAAGGTCTCGCCGACCATGCCGTGGGGAAACGCCTCGGTAATCGTCAGCACGTTGAACAGGTAGCCGGACGCCGCCAATTGCAAACCGAGATAGGGTACCGAATAGAACAGGGCGACAACGACGGTGAGGATGCGGATCGCATCTCCCTGGAAGTAATCGGCCAGCATTTCGCCCGGCGTCACATAGCCGAAACGCTTGCCAAGCATCCATTGCCGCTTCAGGAACAGCACGCCGGTGAACGGGATGGTGATGGCATAAAACGATGCGAACGCGTATTGAAACCCATCGCGAAAGACGAGGCCCGGGTGCCCGATGAACGTCCAGCCGGAGTAGGACGTGGCGGTCGCCGCCAGCACGAACACCCACAGCGGCAGCTTGCGGCCAGCGATGAAGTAATCACTGGCGGTTCGCGCCATCTGTGCGCCGCGAATGCCCCAGTAGATGCAGTACGTCCAATAGAGAATGACGAAGGCGAACAGCCAGACGACTTTCGACGGCACGGCGCCCTCTCCCCTCGTGTCATGGCAGCGCCGGCGTTCCGCCGCCGTTGCTGGTCCCCGTCCGGCCCGCCGCGTCCTTTGGCCGCAGCCGCGGCGAAGACTTGCGCGAAAATTGGAGCGTGCCGGATGCGCGACAGGACTGATAACACCTTCGACTGTCACGGACAACCCGGCCGGGACCGGCGGCAGTGGCCCGCTCCTGCCGATGGTGAGTGAAGCCGCGCCCCCGCCCCGCGACGCCAGTCCGGCCGCCGGCTCCCGGGCCTCCTTGTTCGGCCTCCGGGTCCGCGACTGCATGCGTCCGACGCGCAATGTCCTGGTCATTCGCCCGACCATGCGGGTTGCCGACATGATGGCGGCATTGGTCTTTGAAAACAGCGCGGCCGTCGTCGTCACCGACCGGGCGGGCCGGCCCGTCGGCATCATTGACGAAACCGACATCGCCCGCCGCATCGCCTTTCGCGTGCCGCCGGACACACCCGCCTCGGCGGTGATGACGGCGCCGGTGGTGACCGTTCTTCGCAGCGAATACCTCTACCACGCCATCGGCACCTTGCGGCGCTTGAACCTCAAGCGACTGCCGGTGGTCGACCGGCACGGACGGCTTGCCGGGTTGCTCGATCTTGCCGACGCGCTGGCGATCGCCGCCGAGGGACTGCTGCGGCAGATCGACCGGCTAAGCCACGAAGGAACGCTGAGCGGCCTGAAGGCGGTGAAGGTGGCGGAGGTCGAACTGGCCGAGGCCATGTTCGCCGACAATCTGCCGGCGACCGAAATTCAGCAGGTGCTCACCCGCATCAACAACGACATCTATCGCCGCATCGGCGAAGCGGCGTTACACGAGATGGCCGCCGCCGGCTGG
>JALOTH010000129.1 GCA_025458035.1 Rhodospirillales bacterium | reverse complement strand
TGATGTCGTCGAAGCCCTGGGAGGCATTCCGGCGAAAAAGCGGCACTGCTCACTCCTCGGCGTGCGTGCGCTCCAGGCCGCCATCGAGGACTGGCAGAGGCGACCGTGATCTACCTCGACCATAACGCCACCACCCCTCTCGATCCGCGGGCCTACGAGGCAATGGTCCCCTATCTGCGCGAGCGCTGGGGAAACCCTTCCAGCCCGTATCGTTTTGGCGGCGAAGCCAGGGCCGCGGTCGAGCGTGGGCGCGAGCGGCTTGCGGAGTGTGTCGGCTGCAGGCCCCGCGAGATCATCTTCTGCTCGAGCGGCACCGAGTCGGACAACCTGGCCGTACGCGGCGTGGCGCGGGCTCTCAGGCCCCGAGGCAACCACATCGTGACGACGGCGATCGAACATCACGCCGTGCTGAATACTTGCAGGGCGCTCGAGAAGGAGGGCTACCGGATCACTCTGCTGCCGGTGAACCAGGATGGAGTCGTGGAGCTCAAGGCCTTGGAGGCGAGCCTCGGAACGGAGACGATTCTCGTCACGGTCATGCACGCCAACAACGAGACCGGTGTGGTCCAGCCGATCGAGGACATCGTCGCGCTCACGAGGGAACGTGGCGTCGTGCTTCACACGGACGCGGTGCAGTCCGCTGGAAAGCTGCCGCGACGGCTCGGCGAGCTCGGAGCCGACTTGGTGACCTTCTCGGGGCACAAGCTCTACGGGCCCAAGGGGGTGGCCGCCCTGTACATTCGGGATGGCACCCCACTTTGGCCGGTCACCACGGGTGGAGGACACGAACGTGGCCTTCGAGCCGGCACCGAGAACGTGGCCGGGATCGTGGGATTCGCGGATGCGGCGAGGACGGCCTTCGAGGGATCGGAATGCGAAGGGCGCCGGCTGCGCGTTTTGCGGGATCGCCTGGAGGCTCAAGTCACCTCGACGATACGGAAGGTCAGGATCAACGGAGCGCACGCGCACAGGGTACCGAACACCTCGAGCATGAGCTTTCGCGGCGTCGATGGCGAATCCATCGTCCTTGGTCTCGACATCCGCGGCATCTGCGTATCGACCGGTTCCGCCTGCTCGACGGGCGACCCCGAGCCCTCTCACGTGCTCCTCGCCATGGGTCTGTCCGCGCGCGAAGCGCAGGGGTCCATCCGGATCTCGCTCGGGCGGGAGACACGCGAAGAAGCGGTCGATGCCACCGCGCATGCCCTGGCCGAGACCATCGAGCGGCTACGCCGCATTTCGAGCGCACGAGACGAGGCGGAATGAACACCTCCGCATCGAGATACGTGTACGGTCCGGTGCCTTCCCGCCGTCTCGGTCGTTCTCTGGGCGTCGACCTCGTTCCGTTCAAGACGTGCTCGTATGACTGCATCTACTGTCAGCTCGGGCGCACGACGAACAAGACCACGGAGATCAGGGAATACGTCCCCGTGGACAGGGTCCTCGATGAACTGTCCAGCAAGGTGCGGCTCGGTTCCCCGCCGGATTTCATCGGGTTGGCCGGGTCGGGAGAGCCGACCCTCCACGCGAGGATCGGAGATCTGATCTCGGGCATCAAGAAGATGACGAGCGTCCCGGTGGCCGTGCTCACGAACGGGTCCATGTTGTGGGTGCCGGAAGTCAGGGCCAGCCTCGCGGAGGCGGATCTCGTGTTGCCGTCGCTCGATGTGGGCGACCAGCGGGTCTTCGATCGCGTGAACCGGCCCCACGAGGACATCTCGTTCGACAGGATGGCGGAGGGGCTGATCCAATTCGCCCAGGAATACCGAGGGCCGATCTGGCTGGAGGTCTTCGTCCTCGCCGGCATCACCGACTTGCCGGACGAGTTGCGGATGATCGCTGCCCTCGCGAAGAGAATCCATCCTGCACGCGTCCAGCTGAACACGGTCTCGCGCCCTACGTCCGAAGGCTGCGCTGTCGCCGCCTCTGTGCAGAGTCTGGAGGAACTCCGCAGGCTCTTCGCCGGCTTCACGGAGGTCATCGGCGAGGGCTTACCCTCGGGTACGGCCGACGCAGCCTCCGGGGGTGCTCCGACGGACGACATAGTGGCCCTGGTGAGCCGGCGGCCGTGTACGGTCGAAGGTATCTCGGCTGGGTTGGGGCTGCGTCCGAACGAGGTCGTCAAGCACCTTGGCTCGCTGTGCCGCAACGGCGTCGTCCTCCCCGAGAGGAGAGGGGCTGACGTCTTCTACAAGAGGGGCAGGAAGACATGAACGCCTGCCTGGCCGCACGGCGCGAGCGACACCAAGACCGTGGAGCTTCCCGAGGACGACGGCCGGTCCCACCACAAGGAGGAAGCGAAGGGGCAGAGCCTGCTGCCGGTCAGCTTTCTCAGGCACCTCATCAGCTTCTATGGCGACAGCCTGCAGACGCTGGTGCCCCGATACCTCGAACACACCATGCACGCGTTCGCCCACAATCAGGACAGCATGCGCGACTACCTGCGCGGCGCGTTCGAGCCGCTGAACCCGTTCGTCGGCTTCGAGGAAATGAGCAAGCAGCAACTCGCGCTGTTCGAGCGGACGATGCGCATGTTCTCGCCGTTCTACAATGAACAGAACGACGGCGAAAGCCGGCCGGAGGAGGCATCGGCGCAGGCGAGCACCGAGGCCCAGATCGAGGACTTGCGCCAGAAGCTCAACGCTATCCAGCGCCAGCTTGAACAGCTGGTGAGCAAGGATCGCGAGCCCTAGGCGGCGCCCCGCCGCAACCGCGGCCCCGGCAAACCCCCAAAACAATTAGCAGTATAACAGGCGCGCCGTTTAATTGCGCCCTGGTTTTTTCCGCGCGGCTGCTCTATATACGATGAGAATGACTCGCGACTGCCGGCGCGCAGGCGAACGGCAGGGCGGACAGGGAGCGCAGAAAAGCGAACCGAGGGATTCATGAGCGTGCACGGCGACGACGTTGCGTTCATCACCGAGCTTCCCACGACCAGCGATGACACCCCGTGTCGCGGGCGCAACACGCGGTTCGCCGGCTTTTGCTTTGGAGACTAGGCCATGGTGCCATTTGACGAAGATGGAACGAAGACGCCCACACAGAGCACGGACGTCGACAGCTATGTGGGCAGCCGCATTCGCGAACGCCGGGTGATGCTGGGGTTGAGCCAGCAGCAGATGGCGCAGCTCATCGGCGTGACCTACCAGCAGGCGCACAAGTACGAGCGGGGCATCAACCGGATTTCCGCCGGCCGGCTGTATGAGATCGCCCGCGTCCTGCGCGTGCCGGTGAGCTACTTCTTTGACGGTCTGGATGGCAACGGCGGCGAGGACGAGCTGTCGATGCGCCAGCGCATGTGCCTGGAGCTGGCGCGCAATTTCACCCAGATCCCCAACGATCGCCATCGCGAGGCGCTGAGCCAGCTGGCGCGGGTGCTGGCGGCGAAATAGGCGGGCGCCGCCGCCCCCCGTCTCAGGTTGCCGTGGTCAGATTGCCGAGGGCAATGCCGACGTTGCGCTGAAAGCGTGCGTAGCCGAGGCGTTTGACCGGCATGCCGGAGAAGGCGGCGCGGAACGCCGGCTCGTCGAGGGCGGCGTAGGCCGTCAGCGGCACGCCGTCGGCGGCCGGACGGGGTGCGAACGCTGGGTGCGGGGAACGCTGGGCAAAGCGGTTCCAGGGACACACGGCAAGACAATCGTCGCAGCCATGGATGCGGTTGGCGAACGCGCCGGCGTCCGCCGCCGGCACCTCGCCCTTGTGCTCGATCGTCAGGTAGGACAGGCAGCGGCGGGCATCGATGCGGTAGGGCTCGGCGAGGGCGTCGGTGGGGCAGGCGCGCAGGCAGCGATCGCAGCTGCCGCAGTGATCCGCCGCCGGCGCGTCCGCCGGCAGGGCGAGCGTGGTGAACACTTCGCCGAGGAACAGCCAGGAGCCGAAGCGGCGGGAGACGAGGTTGGTGTGCTTGCCGATCCAGCCGAGGCCGGCGCGCATCGCCAGCGGCTTTTCCATCACCGGCGCCGTATCGACGAACACCTTCACCGCGCCGCCGAAGCGGGCGATCAGCCAGCGCCCCAGCGCCTTCAGCTTCGGCTTCATCACATCGTGATAGTCGCGGCCGCGGGCGTAGACGCTGATCGCGCCGATGCGGCCATCGGCGAGCACCGCGAGGGGATCGTCCGCCGGGCCGTAGTTCATGGCGCAGCAGATGACCGAGGCCGCCTCGGGCCACAGGGCGCGCGGATCGGCGCGGCGCGCCGCCGTCGTCGCCATCCACGCCATCTCGCCATGGCGGCCTTCGCCCACGTACTGCGCGAGGTTGTCGCCGTCGGCCGGGCCGGCGGCGGCGGCGGCAAAGCCCACCGCGTCGAAGCCGAGCGCCAGGGCGTGGGTTCGAATCGCCGCCTTGACCGTCTCGCCCGCTGACACCCGCGCCCTCCGTCGCCGCTCACCCGCCGGCGCAAGCCACTGTCGCACCCGGATCGACCGCCCGCAAGGCCGCCGACACGGCGGGGTCCTGCCGCTGCCAGGGTCGACGAGCTGCCCGACTGAACGCCGGCCGCAGCAACTGCTGCGGTGGCGCGTGGGGTGCTGCTCTTTGGTCGCTGATGTTAATGCTCAGGCCGAGATGACCGACCGACCGCCCAGCGCCGGTTGTCGGGGCCATCTCCCGACCGACGCCTTCGCGCCCGCCACGTTACGCCGAGGAACGCCGATGATCCAGCGGGAGGCCAAAGGATGAAAAAGGCTGAGTGTCGGTTCTCGCTCGCGTTCGAGATGCCCGGCGCGCGGGGTGGCGCTTGATCATCCGTGCACGATCTACGCCGCGGGCCCACGCCCATCGGAGGCACGGCTCCGGACATGGGTTGCAACACAAGAATACGCCGAGGGGCGCCGATGATCAACGATGGCTCGCCGCCGAGCCGGGCGGTGGACCCGGCGAAATGGGCGTTCGCCATCGGCGGCGCCACATTTACCGCGCACGGGCGCAGGATAGGGGCTATCTTCGGCGAATGCGACGGATACGGTGCAGCGCGCGCGCTCCGCCGCGCCGTCCGCCACCGTTCCTTCGTTGCCCGGGAGGCCAGCGTGCTCGAAGCCGACGCCCTCGCCCGCGCCGCGGCCGGCGCCATCGCCGCCGATACCGATCCGTCCCTGCCGTCGCGCGTGGAGAAGGCGCTCAGCGGTGCCACCCGCGACTGCGTTGCCGCCTTCCTCGTCGACGCGGCGCGGCACGCCTGCCGGCTCGCCGCGGCGCGGGTGAACACCCCGCCCTCGGCGTGGGCGGTCGAGCAGCGGCTGCGGCGGGAGTTCGGGCTGGACGACGGGATGGCCGCCGAACTCGATGCCATCGTCGCCGCGATCGCCGAGCAGGTCTGGCTGGCGACGACGGCGCCACCGCCGGCGGCGTAGGCCTTCAGCCGCGGCCGCGGTAGGGCGCCACGCCTTGCTCCGGCAGCCACAGGCCGGCGGGCGGCGCGCCCGACTGCCAGAAGATGTCGATGGGGATGCCGCCGCGCGGATACCAGTAGCCGCCGATGCGCAGCCACTGCGGCGCCGCCGCCGCGATCACCGCCTTGGCGATGCGCATCGTGCAGTCCTCGTGAAAGCCGCGGACGTTGCGAAACGCGCCGAGGTAGAGCTTGACCGACTTGCTCTCGATCAGCCGCGCCGCCGGCACGTAGTCGATGACGAGATGGGCGAAGTCGGGCTGGCCGGTGACCGGGCACAGGGTGGTGAACTCGGGGCAGGTCACCCGCACGAGGTAGCGTTCGCCGGGGTGCGGGTTGGCGACGGTCTCGATGACGGCGGCCTCGGGGTCCGTCGGCGCCGCCACCGTATGGCCCAATTGGGTTAGCTGATCAGACGCCATCACCCGCCTCCCGCTCGCTGGCGAAGCGCGCCGCGAACGCGGCGAACGCGCCCGCCGCGATCGCCGCCCGCATCTCCGCCATCAGCCGCTGATAATAGGCGACGTTGTGCCAGGTCAGCAGCATCGCGCCTAAAATCTCGCCGCACCGGAACAGATGGTGCAGGTAGGCGCGGCTGTAATCCCGGCTCGCCGGACAGTCCAGGGTCTCGTCCAGCGGCCGCGGATCGTCGGCGTGGCGGGCATTGCGGATGTTCAGCGTGCCAAAGCGGGTGAACGCCTGGCCCGTCCGGCCCGAGCGCGTCGGCAGCACGCAGTCGAACAGATCGACCCCGCGGGCGACGGCGCCGACCAGATCGTCGGGCTTGCCGACCCCCATCAGGTAGCGCGGCCGCTCCGCCGGCAGATGGGGCAGGGTAACGTCGAGGACGCGGAAGGTGGTCTCCTGCCCCTCGCCGATGGCCAGCCCGCCGACCGCGTAGCCATCGAAGCCGATGCCGGTGAGTGCCGCCGCGGACTCGGCGCGCAAGTCCCCATGGACGCCGCCCTGGACGATGCCGAACAGCCCGTAGCCGGGCCGTTCCGTGAACGCCGCCCGGCAGCGGCGCGCCCAGCGCATCGACCGGCGCATCGAGTCCGCCGCCACCCCCTTGTCCACCGGAAAGCCGGTGCATTCGTCCAGCACCATGGTGATGGTGGCGTCGAGGGCGTGCTGGATCGCCACCGCCCGTTCCGGCGTCAGCTCATGGCGGCTGCCGTCGAGGTGGGAGCGGAAGACGACGCCGTTCTCGTCGATCGAGCGCAGCGCCGCCAGCGACATCACCTGATAGCCGCCGGAGTCCGTCAGGATCGGCCCCGGCCAGCCCATGAAGCGGTGCAGGCCGCCCAGCCGTTCCACCCGTTCTGCGCCCGGCCGCAGCATCAGGTGATAGGTGTTGGCGAGCACCATCTCGGCGCCGGTGGCGCGCACCATCTCGGGCGTCAGCGCCTTCACCGTCGCCGCGGTGCCGACCGGCATGAACGCCGGCGTCTCGACGCTGCCGTGCGCCGTCGCCAGCCGGCCGCGCCGCGCCGCGCCATCGCCGGCCAGCCGCGCGAAGGCAAAGCCGCTCACGGCGCCGCCATCCGGTCGAGCAGGCAGGCATCGCCGTAGGAATAGAAGCGATAGCGGCCGGCGACGGCGTGGCGGTAGGCGGCGAGCATGGGGTCCAGCCCGGAAAACGCCGCCACCAGCATGAACAGGGTCGAGCGCGGCAGGTGGAAGTTGGTGAGCAGCCGGTCGACCACTTTAAAGCGGTAGCCCGGGGTGATGAACAGCCGCGTCGTGCCGGACCATGGGCCGATGCCGCCGTCGGGGGCGGCGGCGCTTTCCAGCAGGCGCAGCGTCGTCGTGCCGACGGCGATGATGCGCCCGCCGGCGGCGCGGGCGCGGGCGATGGCGGCGGCGGCCTCGGCGCCCACCTCCCCCCATTCGCCGTGCATGACGTGGCCCGCCGTCGTCTCGGCTTTCACCGGCCGGAAGGTGCCGGCGCCGACGTGCAGGGTG
>JALOTH010000028.1 GCA_025458035.1 Rhodospirillales bacterium | reverse complement strand
CCCTTGCCCATCGCCCAATCGACGAATGTGCGCAGGCCGGCGGCAACCTGTTCGTTACCGTGACGGCGGAAGAACAGCATCCACGTCAACGTCGTGATCGGATAGGCTTCCGGATGGCTGGGGTCCGGCACCCAGATTCGCAGGTCCTCGCCCTTCAGGTCGGCGCTGGCGAGGGCCGCTTGGCCGCCGCCCTCGCCGGCCGCGACGAAGTTGCCGGCGGCATTCTCAAGCAGCGCCATCGGCAGGCCGGTGGAGGAGGCGAAAAAGAACTCCATGAAACCGATGGACCCCGGCGTCTGATTGATCGTGGCGGCCACGCCGTCGTTGCGCGGCGCGGCGATGACATTGGGCCGGCGCGGCCACGGCACCGTCGTGCCGGTGCCGATGGTCTCGCGAAACGACGCGTTGATCGCACTGAGGTGCTTGGTGAAGACGAACGTGGTGCCGGCGCTGTCGGAACGAACGACGACGGTGATCGGTTGATCGGGCAGCGGCACGCCCGGGTTGGCCTTGGCGATGCGCGGATCGTTCCAGCGGGTCACCGCGCCGCTGAAGATCAGCGGATAGACATCGCGCGGCAGCTTCAGGGCATCGACGCCGGCGACGTTGTAGGCGATGACGACCTCGCCGGCGGTCATCGGCAGCACCACCGCGCCGCCGTCGACCCGGGCGATGTCCTCGTCGGTCATCGCCGCATCGCTCGCCGCAAAGTCGACGATGCGATCGATGAAAGCGCGGATGCCGGCACCGCTGCCCGTGGACTGATAGGTGATGCGGACGCCGTCCATCTCCCGGTTGAATTCGCGGAACCAGGCGAAATAAAGGGGAGCCGGAAAGCTCGCCCCCTGGCCGGTGATGCGGACGTCGCGCTCGCGCCGCCGTTGCGCGTCCGCCGGCCCGTGGCTCAGCGCGAGGCCGACCGCGGCCACCATCATCACCATGAAAAATCGTCTCAGCATCACCCGCGCTCCCATCGTCGTCTCGGCGCTGACGCAACGCCTTACGCCGGCATCTTCGCCAGCGGGGATGATCAAGCACGAGAAGCTTTGGTGACGGCGGGCAGCGGGTTCCCGATCGCCAGCGGCGCCGGCGTCGGACGGCTGAGCGGCGTCAGTTGTAGCGGGGGCGCAGGCGGATCGAGTCCGCCTGAAAACCCCACACGCCCCGCCCGTTGGCGGCGGCGATCCGCTCCAGCGCCTGATACTCGAACGGCGCATCGGGGCCGGCCATCGCCAGCCCCTGGCGGATCAGGAAGGCGCCGAGATCTTCGCCGTCGCTGAAACGCCCGGCGCCGACGGCGCAGTAGGCGCCGACGCTGCCGTCGTCGTATTCGGCAACGATCTCGCAGCGGACGAACTGGCGCACCTTGAGATCCAGCGCGACCGCCGCCCGCGTGCCACACATCGCCGGCCGCATGATGCGGCTGCACAGCCGGTCGTCCTCCGGCACGAAGATGCCGTAAAGGCGAACCAGCTTGCCGCGCACCAGCATCGTCGCATCGCCGTTGATGATGGCGTAGCTGTGGAGGATCTCGGCTGCGGCGTGGCTGCCATGGGCAAATCCCAGCCAGGCGGCGATCACCAGAACCGGCCAGAGGACGCGGCGGACGGTGTGGCGATGGTGTGGCACGGACACGCGGGTCTCCTCGTGGCGAAGGCATGCGGCAAACAGGCTCGCCGCGCGTCCGCCAAACGCCTATGAAGTCTATCACAAAGACCCTGGCTTTTCTTGGGCGGTGACGACCCCTGGCCACCTTCGAGACACTGATGGCGTCGCCGGCGCTGAGCGCCCTGGTACTCTCGCCGTTCGCCGGCAGCTTCCTCGCCAATCTGGCGGTGCGGCTGCCGGCGGGGGAGGGGGTCGTTCGCGGCCGGTCGCGGTGCCGAAGCTGCGGTGCCACCCTCGGCGTTACGGACCTGGTGCCGATCGTCGGCTGGCTGCTGCTCGGCGGCCGCTGCCGCCACTGCCGGGCGCCGATCTCAGCGTTTTATCCCCGTTTCGAGCTGGCCTGCATCGCCGTGGCGCTGTGGGCGGCGCTCGTCGTGCCTGGCTGGCCGGTGTGGCCGACGAGCCTCCTCGGCTGGCTGCTGCTGACGCTGGCCGCCATTGACCGTGCCCATTTCATCCTGCCCGACATGCTGACGCTGCCGCTGCTCGGCCTCGGCCTTGCCGTCGCCGCCGTCCTCGCCCCCGATCGTCTGGGCGACCACGCCATCGGCGCCGCCGCCGGCTTTGCCGCGTTCGCGCTGATCGCCGCCGCCTATCGCCGCGTCCGCGGGCGCGAGGGCCTCGGCCTTGGCGATGCCAAGCTGCTCGCCGCCGGCGGCGCCTGGCTCGGCTGGCAGGCGCTGCCGACGGTGGTTGCGGGCGCCGCCGGACTGGCGCTCGCCGTCGCCCTCGCCGCCCGCGCGCTGGCGGCCCTCGGTGGCGCATCGGCACCGCCGCTGGCCGCCGATCAGCGGCTGGCTTTCGGTCCCTACCTGTGCGCCGCCATCTGGCTGGTCTGGCTCTATGGCCCGCTGTCTGCCGCCGGAGGTTGAGGGTTTTCACGGCAGGGCGGTCCGTGCGACAATCATGCCGATAGGTCGCCAGTCCGACGGATTGCCATCCCGGTAATTTGCAACTCTTGGTGAGGAAAGCATGGACGCTCCTGTTGTCGATCGCCCAGCGGCGGCCGCAGTCATCGAGCGCCTGGTCGAGCGCGGCAAGGTGGACGCGGCGGCGGTCGATCGGGCGCGCCGGGTGGCCGGCGAGCGGCAGGCCTTGCATCTCATCCTCGTCAAGCTGGGACTGGTGGACGAGAAGGACGTTGCCGAGGCCCTTGCCCAGGTCCTTCATCTGCCGCTCGTCGCCGCCGCCGATTTTCCCGAGGAGCCGGTTCTCGACAACGCCGTCAGCCTGAAGTTCCTGAAGGAAGCGCGGGCGCTGCCCATCGCCGACAGCGACGAAGGCCTGGTGGTCGCCCTCGCCGACCCGCTCGATACCTATGTCACCGACGCCCTCGCCCTCGCCGTCGGCCGGCCGGTGGTCTGCCGCGTCGGCGTGCCGGCGGAAATCGAGCGCGCCTTCGAGCGCCTCTACGGCGGTGGCGGCAACGCCGGTGGCATTCGCCAGATCGTCGAGGGGATGGGCGATGCGGTCATCGATGGCGCCGACGAGGACGCCGAACGGCTGAAGGACCTCGCCAGCGAGGCGCCGGTGATCCGCCTCGTCAATCACCTGATCAGCCGCGCCGTCGACGCCCGCGCCTCCGATATCCACATCGAGCCGTTCGAGAACTCGCTGCGCATCCGCTATCGCATCGACGGCGTGCTGCAGGAGGTGGAAACGCCGCCCCTTGGCCTGAAGTCGGCGATCGTCTCCCGCGTCAAGATCATGGCCAAGCTGAACATCGCCGAACGGCGGCTGCCGCAGGACGGCCGCATCAAGCTCGCCATCCGCGGCAAGGAGATCGACTTTCGCATTTCGACGCTGCCGACGATGTACGGCGAGAGCGTCGTCATGCGCATCCTCGACAAAAGCAGCAACATCTTCGACTTCTCGGTGCTCGGCTTCGGCCAGCACACGCTGACGGCCTTTCTCGACGTGCTGGAGCGGCCCAACGGCATCCTGCTGGTCACCGGCCCCACCGGCAGCGGCAAGACGACAACGCTTTATACATCCCTGCTGCGCATCAATACGCCGGACAAGAAGATCCTGACCGTCGAAGACCCGGTCGAATACCAGCTGGAGGGCGTCAACCAGGTGCAGGTCAAGGCGCAGATCGGCTTGACCTTCGCCCACGTCTTGCGCGCGATCCTGCGCCAGGACCCGGACATCGTGATGATCGGCGAAATCCGCGACCTCGAAACGGCACAGATTGCGGCGCAGGCGGCGCTCACCGGCCACCTTGTGCTGTCAACGCTGCATACCAACTCAGCGGCGGCAACGATCACCCGCCTGCTCGACATGGGCCTCGAGGACTACCTGATGGCGTCCACCATCAACGGCATCGCGGCGCAGCGACTGGTCCGCTCCCTGTGTCCGGAATGCCGGGTGCCGCATCCGGCCGCCGCCGAATTGATCGCCGAGTTCGAACTGGAGCGCGTTGCCCGCGGCCAGCCGATCAGCCTCTATAAGCCCGTCGGCTGCGCTGCGTGCAGCGGCACCGGCTATTACGGCCGGACGGCGATCGCCGAGATCCTGGTGATGTCGGAGGCGGTGCGCCGGCTGACGCTCAAGCGCGCCGAGGCCGGCGAGATCCAGCGGGCGGCGGTGGAGATGGGCATGCGCACGCTGTATGAGGATGGCCTGCGCAAGGTGGTGTCGGGCCTGACCTCCGTCGAGGAGGTGCTGCGCGTGACCCGCGATACCTGAAAAAGCCCGCCGCAATGCCGCTGTACCGATACAAGGCCGTCAATCAGCCGGGTGAGTTGCTGGAAGGGACGATCGAGGCGCCGTCGCGCGCCGCCGTCATCGAGTCGCTGCGGGCGCAGGGGTTCCTGCCGATCCGCGCCGAGGAGAGTTCCCGGCCGCGGCTCACCGACTGGCTGAATCGCGAGGTCGGGCGCGGCCGCGCGTCCCGCGCCGATCTGACGATGATGATCCGCGAGCTGGCGACGCTGCTCAAGGCCGGCTTGCCGCTCGACCAGGCGCTCGACGTGATGGCGGCCTATGCCGCCAAGCCGTCGATCGCGCGGATGGTGGCGAAGGTGCTGGAGGCGGTGCGTGGCGGCGCGTCGCTGGCCGATGCCTTCGCCAAGCAGCCGGGCGTGTTCGATCGCTTCTCCATCGGCATGGTGCGCGCCGGCGAGGCGGGTGGCTCGCTCGATACGGTGCTGACGAAGACGGCGGAGTTCATGGAGCGGGCCGACAAGACCAAGCAGGATTTGAAATCGGCGTTGATCTATCCATGCATTCTGCTCGTCACCGCGATGCTGTCGGTGGCGGTGATCGTCACCGTCGTCATTCCCAGCTTCGAGGACGTGTTCACCCAGGCGGGCTACGAGTTGCCGCTGGCGACGCGCATCGTCATGGCCGTCGGCACCACCGCGCAGAATTTCTGGTGGCTGCCGCCGCTGCTCGCCCTGCTGGCGCTGCTGTGGTGGATGCGGGTGCGCGCCACCAGCGAAGGCCGGCGCGCCACCGACTTGCGGCTGCTGCGGCTGCCCCTGTTCGGCGACCTGATGACCAAGATCGAGGTGGCCCGCTTTACCTACACGCTCGGCATGCTGCTGACCAACGGCGTGCCGATGATGGCGGCGCTGGGCGTTGCCCGCGATACGGTCGGCAATGCGGCCATCGGCAGCGCCCTTGGCGATGTCTCGAAGGATGTCAAGGAAGGCAAGACGCTCGCCGCGCCGCTGGAGCGCACGGGGCTGTTTCCCAGCTTGGCGACGCGCCTTTTGCGCATCGGCGAGGAAAGCGGCCGCCTCGAAGACATGCTGTTTAAGGTTGCCGAAACCTATGAGCAGGAAGTATTGCGCGGGATTCAGCGGGGGCTTACCCTTCTCGTGCCGATCCTCACCGTTGTCATCGCCCTGCTGATCGCCGGTATCATCATCTCCATTCTCATACCCATGTTGAGCATCCATGAACTCGTATTCTGACTGGTTTTTCGCGCGGTTGCCGGTGACGCGGGAGCTTGCCGCGCCTCGCCGCACCGCCCACGCGCGATGCGCGCAGGCGGGCTTCACGCTCCTTGAGATCCTCATCGTGCTGGTCATCCTCGGGCTGGTGGCCGCCGTCGTCGCCGGCCCGCAGGTGTTCAAGTACCTCGGCACGGCCAAGAGCGAGGCGGCGAAGGTGCAGCTTGAACGGGTTGCCGGCGCCCTTGATCTCTACCGCCTCGAGGTCGGCCGCTATCCCTCGCAGCAGGAAAGCCTGACCGCTCTCGTCGATCCGCCGGCGGGGCTGCCGAACTGGAATGGCCCCTACCTGAAGAAGCGGGAAGCGATCATCGATCCGTGGGGCCGCCCGCTGAACTATCGCATCCCCGGCCAGTACGGAGAGTACGACCTCTATACCCTGGGCGCGGATAATGCCGTCGGCGGCGACGGTGAGAACCGAGACATCACCAATTATTAGCATCGCGGCGCCGACCGGGCGCCACCCGGCAGGGTTCACCCTTCTCGAACTGCTGATCGTGATGGCGATCATGGCGGTGGTTGCGGGCATTTCGCTGGCGGTCGGCGGGCGCTCGCTGGGCACCGACAAGCCGGAGGTGGTCGCGCAGGATATCGCCCAGCACCTGCGCCGCGCCCGCTCGCGCGCCATCGCCGACAATATCGACCGCGCCCTTTACGTCGACGTCGAGGCCAAGCAGCTTCGCGTCGACGGCGACACCCCCCGGCCGCTGCCGGCGCGCCTCGATCTCGATCTGCTGACGGCGACGAGCGAGCGGCAGGCGCGCAACGTCGGCAGCATCCGCTTTTACCCCGACGGCAGCTCGACCGGTGGCGAGATTGCCGTCGCCGATGCCACGCAAGCCTTCATCGTCCGCGTCGAGTGGCTGACCGGCGATGTCGAGATCGTCCGTGCGCCGCCGCCCGACCGTCCGCGCCGCTAGCCGGCCGCCGGCGCCGCCGCCCGCCAGCGGCGGCTTCACCCTGATCGAGGTGCTCGCCGCCCTCGTCATCACCTCACTCGTGCTGTCGATCGTCCTCGCGATCTTTTCCGGCGGTCTCGGCGCCGCGAAAAGCGCCGATGAGCGGGCGACGGCGGCGCTCATCGCCACGTCGGTGCTGGCGGCGACGGGACGCGAGCAGCCGCTCGTCGCCGGTTTCGCCGAGGGCGTGTTTGCCAATGGCTATCGCTGGCGGCGGTGGATCGAACCCTATGCCGCCGAGAGCCTGTTCGCCGACGATGCCGGCGTCTTTGCCTATCGCATCGTCGTCGTCGTCGGCTGGCCCGGCACCGAGGCTGACGAGGGGGTCGTGCTGTCGACGCTGCGCATCGCCGGCGACAGTGGCGAGGAGTTTCCCCGTTGACGCGGTGCGCTGAGGGCGACGCCGGGTTCACCTTGCTCGAGTTGCTTGTCGCGATGACGGTGCTGGCGCTGCTGACGGCGCTGCTGTTCGGTGGCCTGGAGTTCGGCACCCGCGTCTGGAAGGTGGGCGATGCCGAACTGGAGCGGTTTGCGCGAACGGACACCGCCTTCGCGCTGATGCGGCGGACGATGATGGCGGCCTCGCCGAAGCTGGTGTTCGAAGCCCGCACCGGGCAGGACCGCAGGGCTGGCCATCGGCGCAGCGATGGCGAGCCGGCGGTCGACTTCGAGGGGTTGCCCGATGGTGTCCGCTTCGTCGGACCGGCGCCGGCGGCGGTCCTCGGTGGCGGCCTGTACCGGCTGGCGTTCGGGGTGATCGGGCAGGACGGCGTGGGCCAGCTGATCTTCGCCTGGCAGCCGCAGACCCCGGAAGCCGAGCGGGATCCCGAGGCGGCGACATCGCGGGTGCTGCTGGACGGCATCGCCAGGGCGCGTTTCGCCTACTTCGGCACCGCGCGCGACGATGACGCTGCGCAATGGCACGATCGCTGGCAAAATCAGCCGACGCTGCCGATGATCGTGTCGGTACAGGTGGAGTTTCAGCCCGGTGACCGCCGGGTATGGCCGCAATTGCTGGTGGCGCCGATGCTCGGCATGCCTTTACAATAGTCGAATGAGGATGGAGCATTCGCGCGATCGTCGGAGGACGTTGAAGGTTTGACAACCATGATGCGCAGCCTCGGCCCCGCCCTCGATGTGTTCCGGCGTGGCGTCGACTGGTGGATCGGCGAACTCCGCGGCATGCTGCCGGCGCGCCTGCGCCAGCTGATGACCAAGCCGGGACCGGATCTCATCGTCGATGTCGCCGACGACCGGGTCATCGTCCGCCACGGGCAGGACGGCGAGCGGCGGGAGCTGGCTCAGCTGATCATCGCCGGCCTGTCCGCCGAAGCTCGGCGGGCGCAGTTGGCGACGCTGCTGCCGGGCAGCGAAACGAAGGCGTCGCGGGACGCGGCGGTGCGGCTGCCGGCGGCGCGTGTGCTGCGGCGCACCATCGACCTGCCGGCGGCGGCGAGCGAAAACCTGGCCGAGGTGCTGGCCATCGATATCGATCGGCAGACGCCGTTCACCGCCGAGCAGGTCTACTTCGACCACGTGGCGCGGGAGATCGACCGCAAGGAAGGGCGGGTGCTGGTCGAACTGGTCGCCGCCCCCCGCGAACTCGTCGACGGGGCGACGGCGATCGCCCGCGAACTCGGCCTCGTTCCGCGCTTCGTCGAGGTTGCCTGGCCCGGCGGCGATGGTCCCCGCGTCAACCTGATGCCGCGCACGCGGGAAGCCGGCGGCCCGGCGTTCCTGCGCCCGCTGACCGTCGCCTTGGCGGCGCTGGCGGTTGGCCTCGCCGTCGCCGCCGTCGCCGTGCCGCTGCGGCAGAGGGGCGCCGTCGCCGAAGCCTTGCGCGAGCAGGTGGCGGAGCAGCGCAAGCGCGCCGAGGCGGTGCAACGGCTGGAAACGGAAATCGAGCAGCTCAGCTCGCAGCGGCGGTTCCTCGTCGCCCGCCGGGCGGCGCGGCCGCTGACCGTCGAGGTGCTGGACGAGCTGACCAGCGTGGTGCCCGACGACACGTGGCTGTTTCGTCTGCGCACGGCCGATCGTGAGGTCCAGATCTTCGGCTATTCCGCGTCGGCGACGGCGTTGATCGGCCTCATCGAGCAGGCGCCGCTGTTCGAGGACGCGCAGTTCCGCGCACCGCTGACGCGCGATGCCCGCACCGATGCGGAGCGCCTGCACATCGGCTTCCGCTTCCTGGACCGGGCCGGATCATGACGACGACGCTGTCGCCGCCGGCCCGGCGGGTCCTGGCGCTCGGCATCCTCGTCATCGTCGTCGCGCTGCCCTATTGGCTGATCGTGCGGCCCGTGCTCGACCGCTTTGCGGCTGTCGATACGGAGATCGCCGAACAGCAGGACATGCTGCAGCGCTACGGGAGCATCGCCGGACGGCTCGGCACCCTCGAAAGCCGCCTCGCCGCCATCAAGCGCGACGGCGGCAGCGCCGACGACTATCTCGTCGGCAATTCGGAAGCGATCGTCGCCGCGGAATTGCAGAACCGGCTGAAAACCGTGATCGCCGGTGCCGATGGCAAGCTCGCCAGTACGCAGGTTCTGGCGACGACGGAGGAGGCGGGCTTTCGCCAGATCACCATTCGTGTGCGGCTCAACGCCGGCATCGAGGGCCTGCGCCGCGTCCTTTACGAGCTGGAGGCGGGCCGGCCGCTGATGTTTATCGACAATCTCGATGTTTCGAGCCGGCAAGACCGGCGGCGGGCCGGCGAACGGGAGACCGATCCCGATCTGACGGTCACCTTCGACGTTTATGGATTCATGAGGCCAACGCCATGACAGGCAAGGGGATCCCCGCCCACTGGCGGCTGCCGGCGCTGCTGGCGGCGGGTTGCGCCGGATTGGCGGCGCTGGTGGCGGCCGAGGTGGGCATGGCACCCGATCCCGGGGAGGCGGAGGTGGCGAGACCGTCGCCGGCCGCGCTGCGGGTGCCGGCGGTGGCGGCGGACGACGGCTCGATGCCGGAGTTCGTTCCCAGCCCCCTGGACAGCTTCGTCAACATCACCGAACGGCCGCTGTTCACCGCGACGCGCCGCCCGGCCGCCGCCGTGGTCAGCGACGGCCCGGCGACGCCGCAGGTGCTGGATACGTCGATTCAGCTCGCCGGGGTCATCCTCAGTGGCGGCCGGCGCGTGGCGCTGATCCAGCTGGAAGGCGTGCCGCGGCCGGTCAGCGTCGAGGTCGGCAACACGGTGGGGGGCTGGAAGGTGGAATCGATCGGTGCCGAAGCCGTCGTGCTGCGGTCCGGCGAGACGACGCGGGAAATCACCCTCAGCGAGCGGCTCAAGGCGATCGCGGCGATGGCCGGCGAGGCTCGGCCCACCAGCAGGAAACCGCCGGGGGCGCCGGAGCGGGGGATGGGCCGGCCGGGCCAGCAGCCGCCGAGGGGAGCGGCGCCGGCCCGCGTGCCGCCGGGCGCCGGCCAGCCGACGCGGCCGGGCTTCGCGCCGCCGGCTGCGACCCTGGCGCCGGATGCCGCCGACGGACCGCCGCGCTGACCGGCGCCGATCCGTCGACCTGGCAGCCGGTGATCAGGCCGCCAGCCGGTGCGGTGCGGCGGCGGCCGCCGGTTCGCTGGCGTCGGGGGTGGCGATGGCGCTCTCGCGGATGCTGCTGAGCAGGCGATCGACCGCCGCGTGAAGGTCGTCGGCACGCTGCATCAGGCCGCTGGATGCGGCAAGGACCTTGCCGGCGGCGTGGCTCGCCTCCGTCGTCGAGACGGAGACCATGTCCATCGCCTGCGTCATCTCCTGAGTTCCCGCCGCCGCATTCTCGGCGCTGGCGGCGATTTCGCGGGTCGCTGCCGACTGCTCCTCGACCGCGGCGGCGATGGTCGAGGCAATCTCGTGGATCTGCCGGATGGTACTGGCGATGCCGCCGATCGCCTGCACCGCTTCGCGGCTGGCTCCCTGTACGGCGTCGATCTGCCGCGCGATATCTTGCGTCGCCGTCGCCGTCTGGTTGGCCAGTCCCTTGACCTCGCCGGCCACCACCGCGAAGCCCTTGCCCGCCTCGCCGGCGCGGGCGGCCTCGATCGTCGCGTTGAGGGCGAGCAGGTTGGTCTGGCTGGCGATGCGGTTGATCAGGTCGACGATCTCGCCGATGCGTTGCGCCGCGTCGGCAAGGCCTTGCACGCGGTCGTTGGCAACGCTCGCCTCGTTGACGGCATCGCCGGTGATCTTCGACGCGTGCGCGACCTGGCGGCCGATCTCGGCGATCGACGCCGACAGCTCCTCCGAGGTTGCCGCTACCGCCTCGACATTGGCGGAAGCACGGCCGACGGCGGCGGTGACCGTGCTGGTCTGGCTCTCCGTCTCGCCGAACAGCGTCGACATGGCCTCGGCTTCGCCCCGCATTTCGCCGGAAGCGGTGGCCACCGCATCGACGACGGGAGCGATCGACTGCTCGAAGGTGCGGGCGAGACGCAGCGTTTCCTCCGCGCGCTGTGCCGCCGCCGCCGCCGCCGCTTCGTGCTGCTCGCTCTCGATGCGCTTCAGCGCGCAGGCGTTGGCGTGGAACACGCCGACGGCGCGGACGATGGCGCCGATTTCGTCGCGGCGCTGCGTCGTCGGCACGGTGATGTCCAGGTCGCCGCGGGTGACCGCGTCCATCACCGCGGTGACCCGCTGCAGGGGACGCGACAGGCTGCGCGCCATCAGCCAGGCGGCGATGCCGGCAACGACGACGACGGCGAGGGCGATGCCGCCCTTGTCCATGATGAAGTCCTCGAAGATCGCCTGTTCGACATCGTCGATGTAGATGCCGGAGCCGACGATCCACCCCCACGGCGCGTAGCCCTTGACATAGGAAATCTTCTCGACCGGTTCCGTGAGGCCGGGCTTCGGCCACAGGTAGGGCACGAAGCCGGCGCCGTTGGCCTTCACTTCGTCGACGAAGGCAACGAACAGCTTCTTGCCGCTGGGATCGGCGAAGCCGGACAGGTCGGTGCCGTCGAGGGCCGGCTTGAACGGGTGCATGACCATTCTGGGATGCATGTCGTTGATCCAGAAATAGTCATCGGTGTTGTAGCGCAGCGCCTTGATGGCGGCGATCGCTTGCGCCTTCGCGTCCTCGGTCGATAGGCGGCCGGCTTTTGCCTCGGCGGCGAAGTGTTCGATCAGCCCGTAAGCGGTTTCCACCAGGTTGCGGGTCTTGACCTGCCGGTCATCGAGCATGGTGCCGCGCACGGTGACCACCGACAGGGTGAACACGATGGCCAGCGCGATCAGCAGCCCGGCCGGAAACAGCATGAGTTGGTGCCATAGTTTCAGTGAACGCATGGACGTCAGCCTCCGAGTGTCAGCGGTGCCGTGCGGAATTTCCGTTCTTGTCGGCCCATTGTTGCCGGCCCGTTCTTGCCAGCGATGTGAAGACAGCTGCCGCACCGTGCCGCGAAGGCCGGCCGCATACTTTCGCCGCACACTGTGACAGCGGCGGTTAAAGCGGTGCTAACGGTGCGGGCCGGGTTCGCCGCCTACGCGTCCTGCCAGACGCAGACCTGGTTGCGCCCGGCCTGCTTGGCGGCGTACATCGCCTGATCCGCCATGGCGATGGTTTCCCGCACCGAGTGCTCCGGCGTCATCGGCGCGATGCCGAACGATGCCGTCACGTGCAGGATGCGGCCGTCGTCGAGGACGACCGGCAGCTCGGTGAGTTCGCGGCGCAGGCGCTCGACCAGTTCGAGGGCCTGCGGCGGATCGGTGTTCGGCAGCATGAGGACGAATTCCTCGCCACCGTAGCGGCAGACGTGATCGTTATGGCGCAGGTTGCGGACCAGGAACGCGGAGACCGCGGACAGCACCCGGTCGCCGGCGGCATGGCCGTAGGCGTCGTTGATCGACTTGAAATGATCGAGATCGATCATGCAGATGGAGCAGGCGTGACCGGCGTGGCGGGTGCGCTCGTGGGCGGCGCGCAGGTGGGGGAGCATGCCGGTACGGGTGGCAATGCCGGTGAGCGGGTCGGTGTGCAGCAAAAGATCCCACAACTCCCGCACGAGCACCTCCATCGTATCATCGAAGCGGCGGATGCTGTCGGCGAAGGCTTCGTAGTCGGCGGGAGGGATCGGTTCGTTGGCGGCAACGGCGCGGCAGAGGGCGCGCGCCCGCGCGTGCTGCTCCAGCCAGCTTTCGTAGGCGACGCGGTGCTGCGGATGACGGAGGATGTACTTCTCATCCTCCTCCGCGAACCAGCGGCCCATCTCCGTCTGCAGATGGCTGTTGACGGCGAGGTCCTCCGGCCGCGGCGGCGTGCGGCAGATCAGCGTGGTGTGGATGTGGGTGATCCACTGGCCGTGGCGCTGCAGCGCCGGCATCAGGCGGCGGACCAGCGCTTCCGCTTCGCGCAGGCCCATGGGCGGTGCGGTGCTCGCTGGCGCCGCAGACGCTTCGGCGGATGATGGCGGCGGCAGGCTTTCGGCGGCGGGCTTGCTCATGGCACGTGGCGACGTCGAAACGGGCGTTCATCATATCGCACATGCCGCGGCGGTGAACCCTTCTGCCGCCGCCTCGCCGTCGCGCCCGGAACTTTTCATCGCCGCTGGCCAGCAAACCCTGGCCTGGCAACCCCCCTGGCCCAACAAACCCTGGCCCGGCCGGCGATCTGCGCGAGCGAACGCGGGCAATCGGCGCCGGCGTCGCGCTTGACTTCGGGCGGCGCCTGCGTATTGTACGCGGCTTCGCTGGCGTTCAATACTGCACGAGAGTCTCGGGATGGCAAAGCCGACCACGGTGCTGATCAAGCTGCTGAGCTCGGCTGGCACCGGCTATTTCTATGTCGCCAAAAAGAACCCGCGCAAGGCGACGGAAAAGCTGGAGTTCCGCAAGTACGATCCGATCGTGCGCAAGCACGTTCCGTTCAAGGAAGCGAAGATCAAATAGTCCGGTCGCGCCGCCACCGGCGGCGGCCGGGCAGCGCGCCGGCAGCGGCCGCGCGCATCAGCCCCGAATGTCGTTGACCAGGTCGTCGAGCCGCCGCAGGTCGCGGATCACCAGCCCGTCGCGCGTGCGCTCGAGGATGCCCTGGCGCGCCAGATCGCCGAGCACCCGCGCCACCGTTTCCCGTGTGGTGCTGGCGCGGCTGGCGATATCGCTGTGGATCGGGATCGGCTCGATCACCGCATGATTGCCGTTCACGCCGTGGCGTCGCGCCTGGCGCAGGACCTCGGCGTGCACGCGGCTGTTGGCGCCGAGGGTGCTCAAGTCCATGATCCGCTCGTTGCCGGTGCGGATGATCTGGGCCAGCCGCTGCATCACCTTCAGGCCCACCGACGGGCGGGCCAGGGCCACCTCCAGGAAGGTTTTTCCCGCCAGCGCGACGATCAGGGTGTCGGTGACCGCGACGACGCTCGCCGAGCGCGGGTGGTCGTTGTCGATGGCGGACAGCTCGCCGAAGTAGCTGCCCTCGCCGAGATCGTCGAACGCGACCTCGCGGCCGGCGACGGAATAGTTGACGATGCGCACGCGGCCGCGGACGACGAAGAACACGTCCGCCGTCGGGCTGTCGCGGTCGAGGATCAGTTCGTGGGCCGAGAACCGCCGATAGCGGCAGGCCTGCTCGATGGCGTTGAGGTCCAGCGGCGTCAGATCGCGAAACAGCCGGATGTTGGACAGCAGGCTGTAGTCGGTGGGCGGCGGGACGGCGTCCCGGGAGAGCTTGCCTTCGGCCATGGCGGGACAATCCGTCGAATGGGAGTGGGGACGAGCTTGTCTGCAACCATAACACGAAGCAATGACGCGCGCAAAAGTTGTATTTACCGGCATTTTGTTGGCGTTTTCGCCGATGGCGGGGAACGCCGATGGGCGGCCGGCCAGGGCCGCGTCAGCGCAGGATGACGGTCCGCCCGTTGTTGAGCAGCACGCGGTGCTCGATGTGCAGGCGCACCGCCCGCGCGAGGACGGCGTTTTCGATATCGCGGCCGACCCGCGCCAAGTCCTCCGGCGCGAAGGTGTGGTCGACCCGCTGCACCTCCTGCTCGATGATCGGCCCCGCATCGAGGTCGGCGACGACGTAATGGGCGGTGGCGCCGATCAGCTTGACGCCGTGGGCGTGCGCCCGCTGGTAGGGACGCGAGCCCTTGAACCCCGGCAGGAAGGAGTGGTGGATGTTGATGCAGCGCCCGCTCAACCGGTCGCAGGTGCGCGGGCTCAGGATCTGCATGTAGCGGGCGAGGACGACGAGGTCGACGGACAGCTCGTCCACCAGCCGCAGCAGCCGCTGTTCCTGCTCGCCCTTGCTTTCGGGGGTGACGGGAAGGTGGTGGAAGGGCACGCCGTGCCACTCGGCGAGGGGCGCCAGGTCCGGGTGATTGGAGACGATCGCCGGAATGTCGATGCGCAGGTCGCCGGTACGATAGCGGTACAGCAGGTCGTTCAGGCAATGGTCGAAGCGCGAGACCATGATCAGCACGCGCTCCTTGCGGCGGGCGTCATGGATGCCCCAGACCATCTCGAAGCGCTCGGCCAGCCGCGAAAAGCGCTGTGTCGCCTCGGCGATGGACGGCGTCAGCGGACCCGGCCGGAACACCGTGCGCATGAAGAAGCGGTGGCTGATCGGGTCGCCGAAATGGGTTGATTCCGTAATGAAACAATCGTGATCGGCAAGGAAGCCGGCGACGGCGGCAACGATGCCCTTGCGGTCGGCGCAGGTGATGGTGAAGATATACAAGGGATCGTCGTCGATGGTCACGGCGTCATCTCAAATCTGCTTGGGTTGGAAAGCGGCCACGTCCGCATTCTCAGCCGGCATGGGCAGCACCGCCACGGCGTGCGTCCGCCGCCGCGATGAAGCGGCCGGCGCCGCTGCGTGCCGCCGCATGAACGCCGCCGAAGAACATGCTGAGCGCCGGCCAGACGACGGCGGATGGATGGGCGGCGAGAAGGCGCGCCAGCTCGGCTTCGGCAAAGCCCGGTTCGATCGACAGCGCGTCCGCTTCGTAGTGCAGGCGCGGCGCGGCGATGGCGTCGGCGAGCGGCAGGCCGAAGACGAGGTGATTGACCAGCACCTGCAGCATCGCCGTGCGGATGCGGTTGGAACCGCCGGAGCCGAGGGCGATGCGCTCGCCCGCCGCCGTCGTCACCAGCGTCGGCGCCATCATCGACGTCATCCGCGTCGCCGGCTGCCAGCGGTGAAAGCCGCGGGGCGCCAGGTCGTCCTCGCCCAGCATGTTGTTCATCATGATGTCGGTGCCGGGGACGACATAGGCGGAGCCTTCGCCGTTGGACAGCGACAGCGCGGCGGCATTGCCCTCGCCGTCGACGACGCTGATGTGGGTGGTGCCGCGCAGCGCCCGCGGCCGGCCGGCGATGCGCCGCCGCCACAGCGCGATCAGCGCCGGATCGCACAGCCGGTCGAGCGCCGCCGCTTCCTCGTCGCCACCCTCGCCGGCGTCCAGGCGCGCCTGCTGGGCCGCCGCCATCACCGCGATCGTCTCGTCCAGCGCCGCCGCCGTCGCGAAGCCGTGGCCGGCGAGGCGGCGGTCATCGATCAGCGCCAGCGCCAGCGCCAGCAGCACGCCGCCGCTCGCCGGCGGCGGGTTGAGCAGGATCTCGGCGCCGCAGGCGCGGCGCGTCAGCGGCGGGCGGTGTTCGACCCGGTAGCGGGCGAAATCGTCGAGGCTCAGCGTCGCGCCGCCGGCGCTGGCGTCGGCGACGATCTGTCTGGCGATCTCGCCGCGGTAGAACAGCTCATCGCCCTCGATCGCCAGCGTCTCCAGCACGTCGGCGAGGCGGGGCCAGCGCAGCCGCTCGCCGGCGCCGATGCGCGCGCCCGGACGGTCGGGGCTGGCGAACAGGGCGCGGGCGGCCGGCGTCGCGCCGATGATGGCATCGATGATGGCGAGGATGTCGGCCTGCGCCGGCGCCAGCGGCACGCCGTCGCGGGCGCAGCGGACCGCCGGCTCGACGACGGCGGCGATCGGCATCCGCCCGAGGTCGCGGTGGGCGGCGAACAGGCCGCGGACGATCCCCGGCACGGCGATGGCGGCGCGGCCGATGTGGAACTCCTGGCGGGTGGCGCCGAACTCGGCGTGCACGGGGCGGAAGTCGATGGCGTCGGGGCGCGGCGGCCGCTGTCCGGGGGTGTTGACGAAGAAGTCGTGGACGACGCGGGTCCCCGCATGGCGGCCGCTGGCCATCGCCGACAGAAGGAAGCCGCCGCCACCCAGCGAGGCGAGCGCCGGCTCGGCGATGCAGGCGACCGCCATCGCCGCCAGCGCCGCGTCGACGGCGTTGCCGCCGGCGTTAAGGATGTCGACGGCGGCCCGGCAGGTTTCCGGGTGGCCGGCGGCGACGGCGCCGGGGACGGTCATGGCGAGGCGGGAACAGGGGCACCCATTCCCGCCCCGTTAACGGTATGGCGATGATCCTGTCAACCGGCGCGTTGGCGCCGCCGCGCCGCCCGGCTCGGCGCTGCCGCCGCCGCTGTCGTCAGCCTGTCGTCACGATGTCGTCAGTTCTACGGGCCGATGTCGTCACCGGTGTCGTCACGATGTCGTCAAATGTCGTCATGTCGAATGCACAACGCGTTGAAAAAAAACATAATATTTTCCGGGCTGGGCGATTGTGTCGTCATCTGTCATCATTTGTCGTCATCGCCGGGGCAGCCGCCCGCTGGCCGCGCCGCGACGGGCCGCCCGATCACCGCCCGGCGATGGGCCGCCACGGGTAAGGCTGGCCGATCGGCGCCGCCGCCGCAACCCGCCAACCCCGGCGGCTTGACGAGAAATCCCATCAACGTCGGCTTTGGCTCGCGCGCGGGCTTGTCGGCTCTCGATCCCACATCGTCGAAACGGGGCCAGCCGCCGATTGGTTAGGCTGGCAGCAATGCCTCGCGCCGGCTAGGATGAGCGTGCGTACAACTTCGGAGCGGGCAGCCCCAATGGAGCGGATCGTCAACGTTCGAGTCGAGAAACTGCCGGAAGGGGTCTACCTGGCAACGTCGGACGAGGTGCAAGGCCTGGTCGCTCAAGGTCGAACCATCACCGAGACGCTCGAAATCGCCCGTGATGTGGCCCGGCGCCTGCTGGAAGCGCAGGCGGAGCGCGAACCAACTGCTGCGCCGCCGATAGCGGCCGAGGCGTTCGACTATCCCCTCGTCGTCAGCGACTGATGGGGACACTTGCCGGCTATCGCTATCGCGATGTCGTTCGGCGGCTGAGACAACTTGGGTTTCGCTTCGATCGGCAAGCGGCCGGCAGTCATGAGACCTGGTACAACCCAGAAACGAAGCGATATACGACGATCCCCAACCACCCCGGCGACATACCGCAGGGAACTCTACGTGCCATCCTAAAGCAAGCGGGAGTATCGGTAGCGCAGTTCCTGGCCACAGACCGATGATCACAGGAACAGACATGGTGGTGCCGCCGTGATTATGTCCGGTTTGCTGCGCACGGTAACCTGTATCCAGCATGAAGCGCAGCGGAATGCGGGAACCTCCGCGGCAGGTAAACCCGGATTTCGCTACGCTCGCTACGCTCGCTAACCCATTGAAAACAGACACAAGATGTTCCAGTCCGGGCGATTGTGTCGTCATCTGTCATCATTTGTCGTCATCGCCGGGGCAGCCGCGCGCTGGCCGTACCGCGTCGGAGCGCCCGATCACCGCGCGGCGATGGGCCGCCGCGGGTAAGGCTGGCCGATCGCCGCCGCCGCCGCAACCCGCCAACCTTGGCCGCTTGACGAGAAATCCCAGTTGCGGGCTCGGTGGGTGGACCATTGCGAACCCACTCAGGGTCCGGTATCGGAGTATAATTAGACATCATAGCGGATTGAGCTAAGATGTATTCCTTGGTGGTTGAATATGCGCGCATGAAACCATGTGGCCCAATGACCTGTCGCTATTACGCATTACGCGAGCTGCTGCCCAAGCTGGTCTAGGGCAAGGTCCTTTAAATGACGCGGCAATGACTTTGTCAGAGAAGTAAGCATGAATCCAACGCGACCGGGGCCAGCACATGCCACCACGTATTGAATATCTCAAGGTTAGAAACTTCCGCGCCTTGCGCGATGTAGAACTCAAGGAGCTAACGCCACTGACCGTATTGCTCGGGCCTAACGGCAGCGGCAAATCCACGGTGTTTGACGTTTTCGCCTTCCTGGCCGAGTGCTTCGAACTGGGTCTGCGTCGCGCCTGGGACAAGCGCGGCCGGGCGAAGGAGCTCAAAACCCGAGGCGGCGACGGGCCGGTGCTCATCGAGATCAAGTACCGCGAGCCCGAATACCCGCTGATCACCTATCACCTGACAGTAGACGAACGCAACAACGCGCCTGTGGTCGTCGAGGAGTGGTTGCAATGGAAGCGCGGCTCGCACGGAAGACCGTTCCGTTTTCTTGATTACCGCGAGGGGGAAGGCAAGGCGGTGAGCGGCGATCAGCCCGATGCCGAGGATAAGCGCGTTGACACTCCACTCAAGAGTGCCGACCTGCTGGCGGTGAATGCACTGGGCCAGTTCGCGGAACATCCGCGAGTGGCGGCCCTGCGCGACTTCATCACGGGATGGTACGTTTCCTATCTTTCGGCAGACAGCGCGCGTGGCCAGCCGGAGGCCGGACCACAGGAGCGGCTGACAAAGAGCGGCGATAACTTGGCCAACGTCATCCAGTACTTGGCTGAAAGTCACGAGGACCATCTGAACAAGATATTTGATGTCTTGCGACACCGGGTGCCACGTATTGAGAAGGTTCTGGCGGATACCATGCCAGACGGGCGCCTGCTCCTGCAGATCAAGGACGCGCCCTTCAGTAATCCGGTTCTCGCGCGCTTCGCCTCAGACGGCACGCTGAAGATCCTAGCCTATTTGGTTCTCCTTTACGATCCAGCGCCGCCTCACTTCATCGGAATTGAGGAGCCGGAGAACTTCCTGCACCCGCGCTTGCTACCGGAACTCGCCGAAGAATGCCGCGCGGCCATCGAGCGAACGCAGCTTCTAGTAACGACCCATTCCCCGTTCTTTCTCAACGCCCTGAAACCGAAGGAAGTACGTGTGCTCTGGCGGGACGAACAGGGCTATACCCAGACGCAGCGCGCGGCTGACCTTCCCGGTGTGTGCGAGTTCGTTGAGCATGGCGCCCTCTTGGGCCACCTTTGGATGGAAGGCCAACTGGGGGTGGGCGACCCACTGGTTAACCAGGGTGCGCCGACACGGCCGCGCGCAGGCCGCTCATGATCCCAGCCACGCATCTTGAACTGCTTGTCGAGGAGCCATCCATGGAGGCCTTCCTTCGTGGTCTCTTGCCGCGCCTGTTAACCGACGAGCGCACCTTCGAAGTCCACCCGTTTCAGGGCAGGGATGACTTATTCGATAAACTGGAGGCGCGCCTCAGGGCTTACGCGACGTGGCTTCCTGAGGACTGGCGGATCGTTGTCGTGGTCGATCGCGACGATCAAGACTGCCATGACCTGAAGCGGCGTCTGGAGGCGACGGCCCAGCGGTCAGGACTCGTCAGTCGCGCGCACAGCAAACATCTCGCTTGGCAGTTGGTCAACCGCATCGCGATCGAGGAACTCGAGTCCTGGTACTTTGGCGATTGGCAGGCGGTATGCGCCGCGTACCCGAATGTGCCGCAAGGCATCGTGCGCAAACGAGGTTTCCTCGATCCAGATGCGATCAAAGGCGGAACCTGGGAGGCGTTTGAACGCGTGCTCAAACGGCACGGCTACTTTGAAACGGGTTTGCGCAAGGTAGAGGCGGGCCGGACGCTGGGGGCCTTGGTCGAGCGGCAGCGCTCGAACTCGCACAGCTTCGTCCTATTCTGTGATGCGATTCTGGAGGCCACGACGTAAGCACTTCGCCGAATCCGCGGTCGAGGATTCTTCGTCGGCATGGTTCAACGGGTTCGGGAAGCATGCCGTTCCGATACTTGATATTCTCGGTTGCTCTCGAAGGCAAAGCGGACCCTACGGCGACACTGGCTTTGATGTCTCCTCCTGGCGGAAAGCGGCCGCCACCGTGACGGCACCGGCGAGCCGCGAGCGGATCCAGCAAGCGTAGCCTGGATGGAGCGTGAGCGAAATCCAGGTTTTGATGCCGCGACGGATCCCCCGCATTCCGCTCCGCTCCATGACGGGCTACGTGTCGGGATGTGGACAATTGCGGACGTCACCGCGATTCAGGCCAAATCGACGCTTCTGGGATATGCTCGTCGTTGCGAGGAGCGGAGCGACGAAGCAATCCAGAATCACCGCCCGAGGGTTTGCGCAGGGGCAGGATTGCCTGGATCGCCGCGTCGCTGCGCTCCTCGCGATGACGGTGGCGTCCGGCAGCGCATGGGTCGCTTTGCGCATCAAATCGGACGCTTGCGTAACCAAGCCGCGAATCGCGGAAATTGGGATCAAGCGGTGCGTCACAATGCCGGCTTAGGCGGCGGATCGTCCGGGGGTACCGCGGGGAAAGGCGGCCGGCCCGCCCCTCGCCGCCGTCGCTGGCCCTTGGTGCGGTCGGGTCCGTGTGCTACACAACAGCGCTTTCCCTTTCGACCCCCGTTTGAACGCTGGCTGCGGAGACGACGATGGCGCGACGCAAACTGATCGCCGGAAACTGGAAAATGAACTGCCTGAGCGCCGATGGCCAAGCGCTCGCCGCCGGCCTCGCCGCGAAGATGAAGGCGGCCGGCGCGGCGCGCTTCGACATGGCGATCTGCCCGCCGTTCCCGCTGCTGTCCACCGTGCTCGCCGCCGTTGCCGGTTCCGCCATCGCCGTCGGCGGCCAGGACTGCCACGCCAAGGAAAAGGGCGCGTTCACCGGCGATACCAGCGCCTGGATGCTGAAGGACCTCGGCTGCGCCTACGTCATCGTCGGCCACTCGGAACGGCGCACCTATCACAAGGAAAGCGACGCCGACATCAAGGCGAAGGCGCAAGCGGCGCTCGCCGCGGGCCTGAAGCCGATCGTCTGCATCGGCGAGACGCTCGAGGAGCGGGACGCCGGCCAGACCCTCGAAGTCAACCGCCGGCAACTGCACGGCTCGCTGCCCGACGGCACCACGGCGGACAAGGTGGTCATCGCCTACGAGCCCGTCTGGGCGATCGGCACCGGCCGCACGGCGACGCCGGCGCAGGCGCAGGAGGTGCACGCGATGATCCGCGCCGAACTGGTCGGCCGCCTCGGCGACGGTGAGGGCAACGCCCTGCGCATCCTCTACGGCGGCTCGATGAACCCCGGCAACGCGGCCGAGCTGCTCGCCCAGACCGACATCGACGGCGGCCTGATCGGCGGCGCCGCGCTGAAGGTGGACGACTTCTGGACGCTGGCGGAGCACTCGCCCCGCTAAGCCCGCGCCCGCCGCCCCGCGCGCCCGCCGCCCCGATCGCCGTCATCAATAAGGCCGCTGTCCGCCGATGATCAACGTTCTGCTCGTCATCCACCTGTTCGTCGCCATCGCCCTCGTCGCCGTCGTCCTGTTGCAGCGGAGCGAGGGCGGCGCTCTCGGCATCGGCGGTTCCGGCGGCGGCATGGGCGGCTTTCTCAGCGGCCGCAGCACCGCCAACCTGCTGACGCGGACCACCGCCATTCTCGCCACCGTGTTCATCATCACCTCGCTGACACTGACGAAGCTGTCGGCGCGGCCGGAGCGGGTGGTCATTCCGATCGAGGCGCCGGCGAGCGGCGAGCTGCTGCCGGTGCCGCCGGCGGCCGGCCCGGCGACGCCGCCCAGCAACGAACCGCAACCGCCGCTCGCCCGCTGAGCCGGCGCCACGACGGGGGGGATGCGGATGAGCCGGTTCATCTTCATCACCGGCGGCGTCGTCTCCTCGCTGGGCAAGGGGCTGCTGGCGGCGGCGCTCGGCGCCCTGCTGCAGAGCCGCGGCTACCGGGTGCGGCTGCGCAAACTCGACCCCTACATCAACGTCGATCCGGGGACGATGAGCCCCTATCAGCACGGCGAGGTCTACGTCACCGAGGACGGCGCCGAGACCGACCTCGACCTCGGCCACTACGAGCGGTTTACCGGCGTGCCGGCGCGGCGCTCGGATTCGGTGACGACCGGCCGCATCTATTCCGACGTCATCGCCCGCGAGCGGCACGGCGACTACCTCGGCGCCACCATCCAGGTGATCCCGCACATCACCGACGCCATCAAGGCGTTCATCACCAACGATCTCGACGGCGAGGATTTCGTGCTGTGCGAGATCGGCGGCACCGTCGGCGATATCGAGAGCCTGCCGTTCCTGGAGGCGATCCGCCAGCTCGGCAACGAGCTTGGGCGCGAGCGGGTGATTTACGTGCACGTGACGCTGGTGCCGCACCTGGCGGCGGCGCAGGAGCTGAAAACGAAGCCGACGCAGCATTCGGTGAAGGAGCTGCTGAGCGTCGGCATCCAGCCGGACATCCTCGTCTGCCGCGTCGACCGGCCGCTGCCGGAGGGGGCGCGGCGCAAGATCGCCCTGTTCTGCAACGTGCCGGAGCGCGCCGTCATCCCCGCCGAGGACGTGGCGACCATCTATGCGGTGCCCATCAGCTATCACGACCAGGGGCTGGACACGGAGGTGTGCCGCCACTTCGGCCTGGCGGCGGGGCCGGTGGCGCTGCCGCGCTGGCAGGACATCGTGCAGCGGCTGACCAAGCCCGAGGGCGAGGTGACGATCGCCGTTGTCGGCAAGTACGTCGGCCTGCTCGATGCCTACAAGTCGCTGTCGGAGGCGCTCGTCCACGGCGGCATCGCCAACACCATCCGCGTCAACATCGAGTGGATCGATTCCGAGGTGTTCGCCGACCCCTCGATGCTGCACCGGCTGGAAAACGTCTCCGGCATCCTGGTGCCCGGCGGTTTTGGCGAGCGCGGCACCGAGGGCAAGCTGGCGGCGGCGCGCTTCGCCCGCGAACGGCGCATCCCCTACTTCGGCATCTGCTTCGGCATGCAGATGGCGGTGGTGGAAGCGGCGCGCACGCTGGCCAACATCCCCGGCGCCGGCTCGACGGAGTTCGGCCCCTGCCCGGCACCGGTGATCGGGCTGATGACGGAGTGGATGCGCGGCAACACGGTGGAACTGCGCCGCGCCGACGGCGATCTCGGCGGCACCATGCGCCTTGGCGCCTACGAGTGCATCTTGAAGCCCGGCTCGCGGGTGCGCGAGATCTACGGCGTCGAACGGATCAGCGAGCGCCACCGCCACCGCTTCGAGGTCAACCCCAACTATCTCGGCACGCTGGAGCGCTGCGGCCTGCTGTTCTCCGGGATGTCGGTGGACGGCCTGCTGCCGGAGATCGTCGAGATGCCGGGCCACCCGTGGTTCATCGGCGTGCAGTTCCACCCGGAGCTGAAATCCCGCCCCTTCGATCCGCATCATCTGTTTCGGCGCTTGCGCGGCTTGATCTGTTTCGGCGCTTGCGCGGCTTGATCTGTTTCGGCGCTTGCGCGGCTTGATCTGTTTCGGCGCTTGCGCGCGGGGCCACTGCCGTTACCATCTTTGCCGACGCCCCATCGCCAGAGTTGAATGGATGCCATGGCTCAGCCCCACCACGTCGCCGTCCGCGACCTCGTCCTCGGCAACGATCTGCCGCTCGCCCTGATCGCCGGCCCGTGCCAGATGGAAAGCCGGGCGCATGCCCTGGAAACGGCGGCGGCACTGAAGGCAATGACGGCGGCGCTGGGCCTCGGCCTGATCTACAAGACCTCGTTCGACAAGGCGAACCGAACCAGCTTGAGCGCCGAGCGCGGCATCGGCCTCGCCGGCGCCATCCCCGTCTTCGCCGAGATCCGCGAAAGCCTCGGCGTGCCGGTGATCACCGACGTGCACGAGGCCGATCAGTGCGCCGCCGTCGCCGAGGCCGTGGACGTGTTGCAGATCCCGGCGTTCCTCTGCCGGCAGACCGACCTGCTGCTCGCCGCCGCCCGCACCGGCAAGCCGATCAACGTCAAGAAGGGGCAGTTCCTCGCCCCCTGGGACATGGCCAACGTCGTCGCCAAGATCCGCGGCGCCGGCAACGACAACGTCATGGTCTGCGAGCGGGGCGCCAGCTTCGGCTACAACACGCTGATCTCCGACATGCGGGCGCTGCCGATCCTGGCCGCGACCGGCTGCCCGGTCGTTTTCGACGCCACCCACTCGGTGCAGCAGCCGGGGGGCAAGGGGACGGCCTCCGGCGGCCAGCGGGAGTTCGCGCCGGTGCTGGCCCGCGCCGCCGTCGCCGTTGGCGTCGCCGCGGTGTTCATCGAGACCCACCCCGACCCGGACCACGCCCCCTCCGACGGACCGAACATGATCCCGATGCGGCAGATGCCGGATGTGCTGTCGCTGCTCGTCGACCTCGACCGGCTGGCGAAAAGCCACCCCATCACCATCGGCTGAGGCCCCGGCGGAGCGGAATTATCGCGCTCCGCCAACGGACTAGCCCGGGCGGGAAGGCCGGCTTGCCACCCGCCCGACAAACCCTTAATGCTCGGGGCGTTCAATCGGTCGGCACCCGCCGTTCCGCACCGCGTCATCGGGATCGCCGCCCATTCCGTGATCAGAGGGAGAGGAGCCGAGAGCCATGAGCGCTATCGTTGAGGTTACCGGCCGCGAGGTTATCGACAGCCGCGGCAATCCCACCGTCGAGGTGGACGTGATGCTGGAAAGCGGCGCCTTCGGCCGTGCCGCCGTGCCCTCCGGGGCGTCGACCGGCGTGCACGAGGCGGTCGAGCTGCGCGACGGCGACAAGGGACGCTTCGGCGGCAAGGGGGTGACGAAGGCGGTCGCCGCCGTCAATGACGAGATTGCCAACGCCATCCTCGGCATGGAGGCGGCGGACCAAGTGCTGATCGACCGGGCGATGATCGACCTCGACGGCACGGCCAACAAAAGTCGGCTTGGCGCCAATGCCATCCTCGGCGTCAGCATGGCGCTGGCCAAGGCGGCGGCGGAGGAAGCGGAGCTGCCGCTCTATCGCTATCTCGGCGGCACCAACGCCAAGGTGCTGCCGGTGCCGATGATGAACATCATCAACGGCGGCGCCCATGCCGACAACCCCATCGACATGCAGGAATTCATGATCATGCCGGCGGGGGCGCCGACGTTCGCCGAGGCGATCCGCATGGGCGCCGAGGTCTTCCATGCGTTGAAGAAGGCGCTGCACGACGCCGGCCACAACACCAACGTCGGCGACGAGGGGGGCTTTGCGCCGAACCTGAAAAGCCCCGACGAGGCGCTCGGCTTCATCATGAAGGCGATCGAGGCGGCGGGCTACAAGCCGGGCGACAACGTGTTCATCGCCCTCGACTGCGCGTCATCGGAATATTACAAGAACGGCAAGTATAAAATGGAGGGCGCCGGCCTCGAGCTGGACGCCGCCGGCAACGTCAAGATGCTCGCCGACCTCGTGGCCCGCTACCCCATCGTCTCCATCGAGGACGGCATGGCCGAGGACGACTGGGACGGCTGGAAGCAGCTCACCGAGGCGATCGGCAGCAAGTGCCAGCTGGTGGGCGATGACCTGTTCGTCACCAACGTCATCCGCCTCGCCGACGGCATCAGGAAGGGCATCGGCAACTCGATCCTGGTGAAGGTGAACCAGATCGGCTCGCTGACCGAGACCTTCGATGCGGTGGAAATGGCGCACAAGGCGGCGTATACGGCGGTGATCTCCCACCGCTCCGGCGAGACCGAGGATTCGACGATCGCCGACATCGCCGTCGCCACCAACGCCGGACAGATCAAGACCGGCTCGATGAGCCGTTCCGACCGCATCGCCAAGTATAACCAGTTGCTGCGCATCGAAGAGCAGCTCGGCTCGGCGGCGCGTTACGCCGGCCTGCACGCCATCAAGAACCGCTGAATGCGATGACACCGGAGGCGGCGCAGCCCGCCGCCTCCGGTTGCCCCGCGCCGGCCGATCGTGCACACTAAACCCCTAATGGGGAAACCAAGCGTCCAAATCCCCGAGACGCTCGCCGCACGAGGGACCCCGCGCCATGGCACTTTTTGACAGCGTGATCGCCGAGTTCGGCAGCAGATTCGGGCTCGGAGCCAAAGCCGGCTCGTTGATCGCCGAAGTGATCCGCCTGATGAGCCGTGAGCCGGGCGGCATCGCTGGCTTCCTCAACCGCTTCCGGAGCGCCGGCCTTCGCGCATCGCCTACACCGTGGTGACCTCCATGACGCGCACCCGTTCGCTATCGGCGCGGCCGAAGGCGATCCGTGGTGCGCTGGCCGTGACCGCAGATTTGCAACGGGAGGAAAGACAGCCATGACCGTGACCATCACCCAAGACGACCTGCAGCGCCTCGCCCCCAGTGCACGGTCCAGCTACCGGGAAGCGTTCGCCAACGGCCAGGACATCCTCGATCGCTATGGCATCTCCGCCTCGAACCTTCGCGTCGCCCATTTCATGGCGCAGGTGCTGCACGAATGTGGCGGGCTCACCATCCAGTTCGAAAACCTGAACTACAGTGCCAAGCGGCTGCCGCAGGTCTGGCCGAGCCGTTTTAAACCGAAGGGGCCGCTCAACCCGGCGGACTACGCCAACAACCCGCAGAAGCTGGCCAACGAAGTCTATGGCGGGCGCATGGGCAACACCGGACCCAATGACGGCTTCACCTATCGCGGCCGCGGGCTGCTGCAGCTCACCGGCAAGTTCAGCTACGAGCAGACGACGCAAACCCTGCGCCAGGACGACCCGACGGCTCCCGACTTCGTCGCCGCGCCCGACGAGGTGATCAGCGCGCAATGGTGCCTGGCGGTTGCCGCCTCGCTGTGGGCGGCGAAAGGCTGCAACCCGCTCGCCGACGCCGACAGCATCACGCGGGTGACGCGGGCGATCAACGGCGGCCAGATCGGGATCGGCGACCGCACCGACTGGCTGCGCAAAACCAAGGCGATATGGCGGTAATGACGGCCGCGACGCGTCTCGGCGGCCGGCGGACACCGCGCCGCAGGGGCGGTCTCGCCATCGCCGCCAGCATCACCCTGCTCGCCGCTGGCGGCGCACCGGCAGGCGCACCGGCAGCGGCGGACCCGGGGCACGCCTGCGCCGCCGAAGCGCGGGAGCAAGCCCGGCGCCTGCTCGCCTGGCATGTGGCGGTGCCGCCGGCGGGCGAGAGCGAGGGCGTCATCGACCTGGAGACGGCCGTGCACGTGATCGCGCCGCTGCCCAACCCGGCCAACCCCGCGCAGCGGCTCGATGTGCTGGAGGTTTGGGGCTACGTCGAGAAAGCGCAGTATCGCATGCGGTTACTATACGCGCAGGTGCCGGGACAATGCCCGCTGGTGGGCCAGGAAATCGTCGAGTACGCCAGCTTCTGAGCCCACGCCGCCGCGGCGATCGACTACGGGCGGTGCGGCAGCGGCGCGGCGATCAGCGCTTCCAGAGCCTCGACCCGCTTGTCATCGGACGGATGCGTCGACAGGAATTCCAGGGGCCGCGGCCGCCCCTCGCTCAGCGCCATCAGCTGCCGCCAGAAGGCCACCGCTTCCCGCGGCGCATAGCCGGCCCGCTGCATGTAACCGACACCGAGGGCGTCGGCCTCGAACTCCTGGCGGCGGGAATAGGGCAGGATCAGGCCATATTCGATGCCGGCACCGAGAACGGCGGCAATCTGATTGGCATAGGCAACGTCGCCGGCGTTCAGCGCGGTCAGCAGCGCCTTGAGCCCGATCTCCTTCACCAGACCGGCGGCGAGGCGCTGAGCGCCGTGATGGGCGTTGATGTGGCCGACTTCATGGCCAACGACGGCGGCGATCTGGGCGTCGTTGCGCGCCACCTCGAACATCCCCTCGAAAAACCCGATCCGCCCTCCCGGCAGGGCAAACGCGTTGATTTCGTCGGCGCGAAAGACAACGAACTCCCAGTGCGCCTCGTCCGGATGGCTGGCGGCGACGATGCGCGCGCCGATCGCCTTCAGCCGTGCCTGCAGGGCGCGATCGGGCGAGGGCGGAAACTGCTGGCGGATGCGCGCCCAGGTCTTCAGGCCCAGCTCGTTCATCGTTTCCGGCGGCACGATCTTCAGCGCGACCTTTGCCAGGTCCTGCTGCTCGCAGCCGACGAGAACCACTCCCGCCGCGCCGACGAGGGCAAGAAGCACGTGGCGGCGGGGCGTCTGCCGCGCCTTGAGCGGCGGAGCCGGCATCGGTCAGGTCCCGGTCGGAGGAAGGTCGGGCCCTTGACCGAAGAGAATTGCCGCCGAGCGTTCGGTCACCGTCGGCACGCGGTTGATCTCGTCGGCGCGGGCGTAGGCGCGCTGTACCGCCGGCCGCGCCCGGATCGCCGCGAACCACCGGGCGACATTGGGAAAGTCTTCGAGCCGCAAGCCCTGGCGACGGTGCGGCACGATCCAGGGATACGACGCCATGTCGGCGATCGAATAGTCGCCGGCGATGAACTCGCGGCCCGCCAGCCGGCGGTCGAGGACGCCATAGAGGCGCGCCGTTTCCTTGACGTAGCGGTCGATGGCGTAGGGCAGCTTCTCCGGCGCGTACTGCTTGAAGTGATGGTTCTGACCGGCCATCGGGCCGAGACCGCCCATCTGCCAGAACAGCCATTGCAGCACCTCGACGCGATCGCGGAGGCCCGCCGGCAGGAAGCGGCCGGTCTTCTCGGCGAGGTAGAGCAGGATCGCACCGGACTCAAAGACGGACACGGGCGCACCGCCATCCGCCGGCGCATGGTCGATGATCGCCGGGATGCGGTTGTTGGGCGAGATGGCGAGGAACGCCGGCGCGAACTGCGCGCCCTCGCTGATGTTGACCGGGGTGATGCGATACTCGACCTCCGCCTCTTCAAGGAAAATGGTGACCTTATGGCCATTGGGCGTGGTCCAGTAAAACAGCTCGATCATCGTCGCCTCAGCCCCTCATCGTCCGCGGATCACGGCGCCCGCCGCGCCGTCAGCGCAAACCGCACCTCCACCTCGTGCCCGACCACCGCCGCACTCGCCCACTCGCCCTCGCCGACACCGAAATCGATGCGATTGATGCGGGTCGCGCCCTCGACCTTCGCCGTCGTGCCGGCGATGTCGATGGTCACCGGCACCACCACCGTCTTTGAGTTGCCGCGAATGGTCAAGTCGGCGAGCGCCTCATAGCGGTTGCCGCCGAGGTGGCGGAAGGACTTGGCGGCAAAGCGTGCCTGCGGCGAGCCGGCGACGTCGAACCAGGCCCGTCCGGGCAGCAGCCCGTCCCGTTCGCGACTGCCGGTTTCGGCGCTGGCCATGTCGATGATGACAACGACGCGGCTGGCCGCCAGCTCCTCCGGCGCGAAGGTGATGTCACTGTCGAAGCGCCCAAACCGCCCCTCGAAGGGAGCCCCCATCTGCGTGCCGACAAAGCCGAGGCGGCTCTCCGCCGGATCGACGATCCATGCGGGAGCGGCCGCAGCCGGCGGCGGAAGTGAAATCGTGCCGACAACCAGCGCGACGACGGCGAGCGCCGCGCGCAAGGCAGTCACCGGCCGCCGCCAGTCGCCGCGCGGCGGGTCCGCCCGGGCAACATGCGCAGCAGCGTGTCGTCGCGCATCACGAAGTGATGCTTGAGCGCGCCGGCGACGTGCAGCACGAGCAAGGCGACAACGCCCCAGCCCAACCATTCGTGAACCTCCTTCAAAGCGCTCTCGGCGCCCTTGTGATCCTCAATCATGCCGCGCAGTGGCAGGTGCGGCAGCTCGACGATCCCGTAAAGGATCGTCGGAATGTTCCACGGGGATACGGATACCATTGCCCAGCCGCTCACCGGCAGCAGGATCATCAGGGCGTAAAAGCCGACGTGGGTGCCGCGGGCGGCAGCGATTTCCCACCATTGCATGCCCGCCGGCAGCGGCGGCACCGGGTTGGCGAACCGCCAAGCGAGACGCAGCAGGCTGAGCACGAGGATGCTGATGCCGATCGACTTGTGCCACTGATAGAGGGCGAACTTCAGCGGCGATGCGGGACTGATCTCGACCATGATCGTGCCCAGCACCAGCATGCCGAGGATGGCGGCAGCGATCAGCCAATGGAAGCCGATGGCGACCATGCCGTAGCGGGACGCCGAATTTCGCCAGCCTGCCATACCCTGAATGCTCCAGACGCCTTTTTCGTCACTGCTCAAGAGGTAGCGCCGGCACGCACGTTGTCCAGCCGGCGCGGCAGCGCAGATCAGATGGCCTGGATGCCAAAAAGGGCGCCCAGCGCGTGGATAGCGGCGAGGACGGCGGCGGTGATGACGCCGAAATTCAGGGCAACAACGGCGATCGCCAGGACGAGGGCAACGATCACGGCCAGCCCATCCCGTTCGATCATGCTGATGGACAGCACGGCGATGACGACGGCCGGCGGCATGTTGCCGATGATCGGGATCGGCAGCGAGACGACAAAGGCGAGCACGAAAGCAACGAAGCCCGCCAGCCGCTCGAAGGGACCGGTGGCGATCCAGGTGGCGCGGGGCCGGCATAGCCGCTCCATGCGTGCGAGAAGGGGCGCCAGCCGCGCCACCACCTTCTGAAAATCGCTGCGCGCGAGACTGCGGCGGCGGAGCACCGGCGGCAGCCACAGTTCGTGCCTGCCGAGCATCATCTGCAGCGCCACCAGCATCAGCGCGACGCCAAAGACCGTCGAACCACCGGGCGGCATCGGCAGGCAGTTCGGCACGGCGAGGATGATCATGACGATGCCGAAAGCGCGGTCCTGCAGCCGGGCGATGATGTGATCGAAGGTGATCCGCTCGGGGCCGACCTCGTTCGCCAGGCGCGTCAACGCCACCGATGCGCTCAGCCCGTTCAGCGGTTCCAGATCCTCCCCCCCGTCCGTCGCGCGGGGCTGGCCAGCGGCGAGCACGTCGGTCGCCGTCGCATCGGGCTCGCTCAAGGCACGTGTCACCGCTGGATCTGCATACGCGATAACATGTCGCGACGCCGAGGCCGGGGCAAGCGTGGCGCCGTCGAGGGCGGCCGGCGGTCAGCCGTACAGCGGCCAGAAGATCGGGATGAGGACGCTCGCCATCAGCCAGACCAGAATATTGAGCGGCAGTCCGACCTTGGTGAAGTCGAGAAACTTATAGCCCCCGGCGGCAAAGACAAAGGTATTGGTCTGATAGCCGACCGGCGTACAGAAATCGGCACTGGACGCGAACATGATGGCGATGACGAACGGGCGCGGATCGCACCCCAGTTGTTCGGCGAGGCCGATGGCGATTGGCGTGAACAGGATGGCGGCGGCGTTGTTGCTGATAAACGCATTGAGGGCCGAAGTGACGAAATAGATCGCCGATAGCACGTAGACGGGGCCCCAATGACCGATCACGGCAACGACCCCCTGCACGATGAGATTCGCCGCGCCCGTCGTTTCCATCGCCGTGCCGATCGCCAGCATGCCGAAGATCAAGATCAGGATCGGCCAGTGAATGGCGCGATACGCTTCCTCGGCGTCGAGACAGCCGAGCGCAATCACGGTCGTGGCAGCGATCAGCGCCGTCGCCGCAATCGGCAGCGCATTGAAGGCGGACAGCACGATCACCAGGACGACGGCGGCAATGGCGATCCAGGCCTTTTCATCGCGGAACGGCCGGTGCGTGACTTCCGTCAGGTTGATCAGTTCCTGCCGCTCGAACAGGCGCTTCAGCCCGTCCTGCGGCCCTTCGAGCAACAGCGTGTCGCCAAACTGCAGGCGCAATTCGGTGAAGTCGCGGTAGAGGTTCTCGTTTTGCCGATGGATGGCGAGGATGTGCGTGTCATACAACTGCCGCAGGTTCAGGTCGCGCACCCTTTGACCCACGAAGGTTGAGCTCGGCCCAACGATGCCCTCCATCATGCGCACGCCGCGGGTGGCGATCGGCTCAAGATCGTGTGGCTGTTGACTGTTGAAGGTCACGTCGCCGCCGTTGCGCAACCCCATGAACTCCGCCGCGCTGGTGCGAATGACGATGCGATCCCCCGCTCGCAGCTTCGGTTCGCCGTGCTCTGGGTCAAAGGTTCCCTCGCCGCGGATGATATCGATGACATGGAAGCCGCGCTTGCGGGTCAGCCCCGCCTCGGTTGGCGTCTTGCCAATCAACGGGGAGCCCTGCGGCACCAGAACTTCGGTGAGAAATTTGCGCTGCGGCAGGTCGATCAGCGTTTCCGACAGCGTCTGCCGATCAGGCAGCAGGTGGCGGCCGATCAGGCTCATGTAGGCGATGCCGGCGAGCGCCATGATCGCCCCGGGGATCGTGATCTCGAACAGGCCGATGGGCGCGACACCATGCTTCTGGGCGACGCCATCGGCGATGATGTTGGTCGATGTGCCAATCAGGGTGCAGGTGCCGCCCAAAATCGCCGCGAACGACAGCGGCATCAGCAAGCGTGACGGAGCGATCGACAGCGAATGCGCAAGCTGGATGGCCACCGGCGTGAAGATGACGACGATGGGCGTGTTGTTGACGAACGCCGAGACGACGGCGACCGAGATCATCATCGCCACAAACGCACGCGCCGGTGACTTCCAGGACACCCGGGTGATCGCCTGCCCCATCCGAGCGATCACGCCGGTTCGTTCCAGCGCGGCGGACAGCACGAACAGACAGCCGACGGCGATCGGCGCACTGTTGCTGAAAACCTGCAGCACATCCCGGGTCGACAGGATGCCGCAGACGAGCAGCAACGACACCGCCGCCATCGCCAGCACATCCGGCGTGACGTACTCCTTGATCATGCCAAAAAAAACGACCGCCACCAGAACGAGAACGATGACGATCTGCAGGGTTTCCCAGGTCAATGCGGAACTCGCGCTTGAGTGAACGGCTCCCGACGAATGCTCTTCAATGGCCTTGATCGCGCTGCGCCGCGCAGCGTAGCGGACGCGCATCCCGTTGGTAAACCCTTAGCGCGCTCCGGCGAACGAACCCTCTCCGGTGGAGCCGCTTGCAATTTTAGGAAAAAACACCTACTATCCGCGCACGTCCCCACAGGGTTCAGCGTCCTGCCGGTGGGCGCTGCCCGGCTACGGAACCCCCTGCCATGATCGATCTCAGAAGCGATACGGTAACGAAGCCCACGGCCGAGATGCGGCAGGCGATGGCCAGCGCCGAGGTCGGCGACGACGTTTACGGGGACGATCCGACGGTGCGGGCGCTGGAGGAGATGACCGCGAGCCTCCTCGGCACGGAGGATGCGGTGTTCATGGTCAGCGGCACGATGACGAATCAGGTGGCGCTGCGGGTGCATACCGAAGCGGGGGACGAGATCCTCGCCGACCAGCTTGCCCACATCGCCGTGCTCGAACGGGGCGCGCCGGCGGCGCTCTCCGGTCTGACGGTGCGCGCGCTCCCCGGCCGCAGCGGCGTGTTTTCCGCAGCCGACGTGGCGGCGGCCATCCGCCAGCCGCTGCCGTTCGTGCCCCTCGTGCAGCCGCCGCAAAAGCTGGTCTGCCTCGAAAACACCCATAACGTCGGCGGCGGCACGATCTGGCCGCTGTCCGCGATCGAGGCCGTCGCCGAGGTGGCGCGCCGTCATCACCTGGCCGTGCACTTGGATGGGGCGCGGCTGTGGAACGCGGCCATCGCCACCGGCGTCGCCGAAGCGGCCTACGCCAAACCCTTCGACAGCATCAGCGTCTGCTTTTCCAAAGGTCTCGGCGCGCCGATGGGCTCAGCCCTCGCCGGCTCGAAAGCGTTCGTGCGGCGCGCGCGCCGTTTCAAGGCGTTGTTCGGCGGCGGCGTGCGGCAGGCCGGCATCGTCGCCGCCGGCGCGCTGCACGCGTTGCGTTACCACCGCGAGCGTCTGGCGGAAGATCACGCCAACGCGCGCCGCCTCGCCGAGGGGCTGACGGACGTTCGCGGTGTCGTCATCGACGCGGCGACGGTCGCCACCAACATCGTTCGCTTCCGATTGGAGCGGCTTTCGTCGGCCGATTTTGTCCAGCAGTGTTTTGCGGCAGGCGTCTATCTGTTGCCGAGCGGCGGCGATGGCGTTCGCGCCGTTCTCCACCGCGATATCTCGGCGGCCGATGTGGACGTCGCCCTCAGCCGAATCGCGTCGGTGCTGAAGCGGGCGGCCTGAGATCGCCGCACGGCTGGCGCCGCCGCCCGCTGCTGTCGCCGCCCACGCCCATGGGCGGCGCGATTCACCCGGCGAGGACGATGTCGAAGGTGCCGGCCAGCTTGGCGTCCGCCACCGACGCCGCCGTCAGCGGCACGATGACGCGGTCGCGGGCGGCCGGATCGCGGATCGCCGCCAGCACGAAGTCGCGGTCGTTGCCGGGTTCACCGGCGATGTACATCTGCGTGATCAACGGCGGCAAGCCCCTGGCGCTGATCCGGAAGTGGATGTGCGGCGTTCGCGGGCCATAGGCGACGGGTTTGATGGTGCGAAACTGGTAGCTGCCGTCGGCGGCGGACAGGCAGCGGCCATAGCCTTGAAAACCGGGATCGGCACCACCGCCGTCGAGCGGATGGTGGTAGCGGCCGAACGCATCGCACTGCCAGATTTCAACCAGCGCGCCGGCGACCGGCACCGCCGAGCGGTCAAGGATGCGGCCGGCAATCGCCACTGGCACGCCACGGGCGGTATCCGACCGCCCCGCGGCGCGGGTCAAGTCGGCATCGCTGTCGGCGGGCGGCGTTTGCGGATAGAACGGCCCGGCGGTCTGAGCGGGGGTCGGCGGTAACGCTGGTCCCGGCGTCGCCGCGAGCGCCCGCCACGGCATCAGCGCGGCCGCCAGCGCGCCCGCGGCGAGCAGATCACGGCGTCGCCACTGGCGCAGTGGATCGTCGTTGTCCTCGCGGCGCCGCGCCGCAGTGGGCGTATGAATCGGCATAGCGGAGAGGTGGCGTATGCAACGGTGGCGTTCAATGCGTGAGCGGGTCAAAAAAAGAAAGCAGCTGCCGCCGAGCGGCGCTGCTCTCCATCGCCTCCGCTTTTTGATAACCGGGCCTTGATTTCAGCCTCGGTGCGCCCCTATCCAGCTCACGCTTTTCGGCGACTGGCTACAACCGAAAGAGCCTTTTGCCGCCGATTTCTCTCACATTCTAAGAAATTTTTTACGGTTTGACAATCCTTACGTTAGCTAGAACGCCCGCTGCACCGCAGAATTTCTACCAACACCGAGCCCGCTAAAACCTAAAGGTGTCGACAATGTCCGCAAGCAGCCTGCCCCCCGCCGTCTCCAGCGCGCCGCACCGACGGTGGAACGCCGTGGGATGGTGGACGCTCTACAGTCGCGAAGTGTTGCGCTTCGCCAAAGTTTACAACCAGACCGTCGTGGCGCCGGTGGTGACGACTCTCCTCTACCTGGCGATTTTCGCTCTCGCACTCGGCCCGGTTAAGGAGAGTATTGGCGGCGTCCCGTACCTCGTCTTTCTCGCCCCCGGCCTCATCGTAATGGCGATCACGCAGAACGCGTTCGCCAACTCGTCGTCGTCGCTGATGATCGCCAAGATCCAGGGAACCATCGTCGACGTGCTGATGGCGCCGCTGTCGCCGGGGGAATTGACGACGGCGATGGCTCTGGGCGGCGTGACGCGCGGCTTGGTCGTCGGCGCCGCGGTCGCCGTGGCGATGCTGCCGTTCGTGGCGCTGCGCATCCATGATCCATGGCTGCTCGCCTATTTCGCACTGTCGGCCGCGCTGATGCTGGCCCTCCTCGGCATTGCCGGCGGCATCTGGGCGGAAAAGTTCGATCACATTGCCGCCGTCACCAACTTCATCGTCACGCCGCTGTCGTTTCTGTCCGGCACCTTCTACTCGATCGAGCGGCTGCCCGAAGGGTTGCGGACGCTCGCCCATGTCAATCCGTTCTTCTACATGATCGATGGCTTCCGTTTCGCCTGTAATGGCCGGTCCGACACCGATCCGGCCATCGGCGTCATCGTGCTGGCCGTCACCAACGCGGGATTGATGTGGCTGTGCTGGCGAATGTTCGCGCGCGGCTACAAGTTGAAGGCCTGACCCTGGCCAGCGGGCCTGAAAAGGCGGCGTTGACAGGGGCAAGTTCACGCCCATAAATTTGAGATTTCCGATCGGCGGCCGGTGCCTGGCATCGGCCCGATTTGTTTTAGGGGTGTGCCATGTCTTCGCCGCTGATGGCGACGTACGACCGTCATGATGTTGCCTTTGAGCGCGGCGAGGGCGCCTATCTCTACGGAACGAACGGGCGGCGGTACCTCGATTTCGCGGCCGGCGTGGCCGTCGATCTCCTCGGCCACTGTCATCCGCACCTCGTCGCAGCGCTCGAGGCGCAGGCACGCAGGCTATGGCACTGTTCGAACCTGTACCGGGTGCCCGAGCAGGAACGGCTGGCGGCGCGCCTGATCGCTCACACCTTCGCCGACCGCGCATTTTTCTGCAATTCCGGCGCCGAGGCACTGGAGTGCGCGATCAAACTCGTTCGCAAATTTCACGATATGACCGGCCACCCGGAGCGCTACCGGATCATCGCCTTCAACGGCGCCTTCCACGGCCGCACCCTCGCCACCATCGCCGCCGGCGGCTCCGCCAAGCATCTGGCGGGGTTCGATCCGCCAGTGGATGGGTTCGACCATCTGCCCCTCGGCGATGCAGCCGCCGTTCGCGCCGCGATCGGTCCGACGACAGCGGCCGTGCTGATCGAACCGGTGCAGGGCGAAGGCGGCGTGCGCCCGGTGCCGCCGGCGTTCCTGCGCGAACTGCGCGCGATCGCCGATGCGCACGGCTTGCTCCTGGTTTTTGACGAGGTGCAATGCGGCATGGGCCGGACGGGGCGTCTGTTCGCCCACGAATGGGCCGGCGTCACCCCCGACATCATGGCGATTGCCAAGGGCTTGGGCGGCGGCTTCCCCATTGGCGCGTGCCTTGCCACCGATGCCGTCGCCGCCGCGTTTTCCCCCGGCAGCCACGGATCCACCTTCGGCGGCAATCCGTTGGCCACCGCCGTGGCCAACGCCGTGCTCGATGTCGTTCTTGCCGGCGATTTTCTGCCCCACGTCATCGCCATTGGCGAACGCTTGCGCCACGGCCTGGAAGGTGTCATCGCCCGGCGTTCCGACGTGCTGGCGGAGGTTCGCGGCCTCGGCCTGATGCTGGGCCTGCAATGCCGGGTTGCCAACACCGCCCTCGTCCATCAGTTGCTCGCCAACGGCCTGCTCAGCGTCCCCGCCGCCGACAACGTTGTTCGACTGCTACCGCCGCTGATCATCGACGACGCGGAAGTGGATGCCGCGCTGGAGATCATTGACCGCAGTTGCCTGGAACTTGCCAACAAGGCTGCCTAAGGATCATGCCTCAACCGCGCCACTTCCTGGATATCGACCGCTTCGATCTGACGACCCTGCGGCGCATCCTCGACCTTGCCGGAACCATCAAGAGTGAGCGCGCCAACGGGCGCAAGCGGCCCAAGACAGCGACACTGATGCGCGGCCGGACGCTGGCGATGATCTTCGAGAAGCCGTCGACACGCACGCGGGTTTCTTTCGAGGTCGGCATGAAGCAACTGGGTGGCCACGTCGTCGTGCTGACCGATAGCGACTCGCAACTGGGGCGGGGAGAGAGCATGGCCGACACCGCCCGCGTCCTGTCGCGCTACGTCGACGCCATCATGATCCGCACCAACGACCCGCAGAAGCTGTTGGATCTGGCCCAGCACGCGGCGGTGCCGGTGATCAACGGTCTGACCGACACTTCCCATCCCTGCCAACTCATGGCCGATGTGATGACCTTCGAGGAACATCGCGGCAGCATCGCCGGGCGGACGGTCGCCTGGACCGGCGACGCCAACAACGTCGCCCGATCGTGGGTTCACGCATCGATCCGCTTCGGCTTTCGGCTACGGCTGGCCTGCCCGCCGGCGCTGCTGCCGTTTCGCTGGCTTGACTGGGTTCGCGCCGAGGGCGGCGATCTCATGCTGACCGATCGCGCCGAGCAGGCGGTCGAAGGCGCGGACCTCGTCGTGACCGACACGTGGTTTTCCATGGGCATGAAGGAAGCCGAAAAGCGCCACAACGAACTCGCCCCCTATCGCGTCGACGCCAAACTGATGGCGAGGGCCAAGGCCGATGCCTTGTTCATGCACTGCCTGCCGGCGCACCGTGGCCAGGAGGTGACCGCCGATGTGATCGATGGGCCGCAGTCGGTGGTCTGGGACGAGGCGGAGAACCGGCTGCACGCACAAAAGGGTATCCTCGCGTGGTGCATGGGTTGAACGCGCAGATGGCCGGCGCTCGCGGGCCGCGGGCGCGAACCGCCGCAGCCACTGACCGGCGATGACGGCCGCCGACGGCAGCTGTTCCGCCGCTGATCACGTCCTGCCGTTTCAGATCGAGAACGTCGGCGTTCGCGGGCGCCTCGTGCGCCTTGGTCCGGCCGTCGAAGCGATCGTCCGGCCGCACGCCTACCCGCCGCCGATCGCGACCATCGTCGCCGAGGCCGTGGCGCTGAGCGTCGTGCTCGCCAGCAGCCTGAAATACGACGGCGTATTCAGTCTGCAATTGCAGGGACAGGGACCGGTCCGGCTCGTCGTCGCCGATGTCACCAGCGGCGGCGAGCTGCGCGCCTGTGCGCGATTCGACAGCGACGCATTGGGCGGATTTGGCCTCGGTGAGGTGCCGCTGCCGCGCCTGTTCGGGACCGGCGTCATGGCCTTTACCGTCGATCAGGGACCGTCGACCGAGCGTTATCAGGGTGTCACCGCGTTGGAGGGGGCGAGCCTCGGCGATTGCGCCCATGCCTATTTCCGCCAGTCGGAACAGTTGGATACGGCACTCCATCTGTGCACGACCGACTTCACTCGCGGCGCCGAGCCGCCCCGCGCGGCGGCGCTGATGCTGCAACGCCTGCCGCCGTCATCGGCGGCCGACCCGTTCGCGGAAGACGACTGGCGCCGGGCCGTCCTGCTGATGAGCAGCGCAACCCCGCGGGAATTGCTGGCGCCGGCGCCGCCGTCGGCGCAACTCCTGTACCGGTTGTTCCACGAGGACGGCGTTCGCGTCTATCGACAGCGGGCGCTTCGCCACCGCTGCCGGTGCTCGCCCGAACGGGTTCGACGCACGCTCAGCGCCTTTCCGCTGGACGAACTGGCGGAAATGGCGGAAACGACGGAACCGGGGCTGATCGTTGTCGTGTGCGAATTCTGCAAGGCACGATATGAATTGACCCTCGGCGAGCTGGCCGGCGATACCGACGGTGACGGCTGATCACGGGCGGCTGTCCCACCCGCAGCGGCGCCGCGCGTTTGAAGGGGTGCAGCCAATGGCAATGGCACGGTACGTGACGCTTGCGATCTTTCTGGCGGCGATTGGCGGCGGCTGCGCGTCGCCGGTGGCGGAACGCCCACCCGACGTCACCTTCGCCCACCTGCCCCCCATCAGCCTGCAGGTTCGCACCATCGAGGTGGTGTCGGTCTATCAGGACGCAACGACGCCGCCCAACGTCGAAACCCGTTTCGCCTCGCCGCCGAGCAGCGTGATGCAGCGGTGGGCCCATGACCGGCTGCGCGCCACCGGCATCAGCGGGATCGGCCGCTTCTCGGTGATGAATGCGCCGGTGACCGAGGAAGCGCTGCCGAAAAAACAAGGTTTCCAGGGCGCGTTCACCGTCGAGCCGGAGTATCGGTACACCATCACCGTCGATGGCCAACTGGAAATCCTCGACGAGGGCGGCCAGCGTGTCAGCTTCGCCTCGGC